>CAJTZB010000020.1 GCA_910583815.1 uncultured Lachnospiraceae bacterium | reverse complement strand
AAATTTTGTTATAAAAGTTTCAGTAAAGGTTTAATCAAAACTATAGGTTGTTGGGGTAACTAGGAATCCGATATTATATTCGTAGACTTCATTGCCTTTCGCTAAAGTGAATTTATCACCAAGTGTATAGCTCGCACTTCCATCTGTATTTATTATGCTTCCATAAGTGACTTCTGCGGAAAAGTCAGTGTCATACAGCTTGCTTGTAAGCGACCTGGTGTAAAGATGTACCCTTCCATTTGTATAATACCATACGGTATAGCTGGTATCTAGGGTAGCAATAATGCGCTCTAAGATTGGGCTTACCTGATAATAGTAGGTTCGCTTGTTAGTTAATGTCCTTGCTTCATAATCTGTCGCCTTAGAAATTTCATTCTTGGACGAAGGAGATTCTTCTACTACCCATTCTGAAATAACCTTTACAACGCTCTCGCCCATTTCAAAATACTCTGTTTTTTCTTGTACTCCTGTTTTTTGTGGCTCAAATTCCGGAATTGGAGTTGGTTCAATACTGATTGTGCTGTCCTGCTTTGGCAGCCTGACAGCAGGAACGGCAGGGGTTTTAACAGATGAATTTCCGTCATGGAGATAATAGTTCTGCTCATGCGCTGTGTCTTCGTTTTGCAGAGTGATATTTTCTGGTATAATTGTTGGAATTGCCTCATTTTCGTTTGGGAGAGTGTCCGCAGTGGCAGTAATATGTCCGGAGATCAGTACAAGGGAACACACTGCCAATGTTGCAATAGATGTAATTGTTTTTTTCTTCATATAAATCCTCGCTTTCCAAAGGCTTTTATGTAGGCTGACGCTACATTGATTCCAAATCCAAACCTTACAAAAGTGTGAAAAAATTCTATATACCTATTATATAGGAAACAATATTTGAATGTCAATCAGTATTTTCCTGTTTTGCATATTATTAGTATTATAAACTTTTTTTGTTTGAATTTTTATGTGAATAGCTCCTGTTGGTTGTGGAAATAATATCCATTAGAAAACATTGCTTATTCAAAATAAGAATGGAGGATATTATGAGGGATAATAACAGGAACAGATACATGAAAGAAGAAAATGTGCAGAGAGATGCAGTCGGAGATTCACTTTCTTACAGGATGCGTAGCAGTCTGCGCAGAAAGAAAAAAGCGAGGTCGGCAAAACTGCGTCTGCTGTTTGTGCTGATTGCTGCGGTATGGATTTTTGTTGTAGTGCAGGCGGTAGCAGGGGCAATGTTTGAGAGAAACAGCAGTATTGCCACGGCATTTTCTGCATCCAAGGCAGGAGAGCAGCAGGGAACATTGGAGATTACTGCAAACTATACAGGAACAGATACAGATGAGAACGGAAAGAAGCAGATATTATATCGTTTGGCGGAGAAAATCGGCTTAGTTATAACAGGTGAGCCTACTGTTGTCCGCACAGAAGCACGAAATGAGGTTTCCTATAAAAAACAGGCGGCAGAAGCAGATACCGATCTGCGGGTTATCAGTTTGACAAAACAGACAGAGGAAGGGAGCAAGGAAGAGCATTATATCTATGCAAAAATCCATTTAAAACATTCAATACAGGCAGTCAGCAGTTATAAAAAACTGCTGCAGAATATTTTGGAAGAGATGAACTGTACCAACATCAGCGCCACGATTCAGTTAATGGGTAGTTACGAGGGCTATTTGACGGTGGCCAGACGTAATGAGGTGACAGATGAAATTTTAGAAGCGATGGGTGGGAAAATCGCCTATGAACACCGGGAAGATGATTTGTATACAGTGTATGCCTATACTGCGCTGCTGGATGATTACATTATTGTGGAAGGAAAGAAAATCAATCTGCATATTGCGATGAGTAAAGATGAGGTCAATTATAGGACGATTGTCTACCTTGCGAGTCCGATTTTGCCGGATACCTGGTAAAAGATTTTGCTCGTTGCAGCAATTGTGAGTCCATAGAGCAAACAAAGTCCGCTCTGAGGGTCTGGGAATGCATACGCCTTGTGAATAGAAGGAAAACAGGGGCTGCCTTGGGCAGCCCTTGCTTTTATTTCACAGGAAGCGTAGTGAAAAGAATTTTACAGGAGAGGAAATGTTCTTCTCGGACTGTTTCTGCGGCGCAGCCGCCTGATTAGGATTTCCTGTAAGAGCAGAAGCTCTGCGATGGCGGCGGCAGTTTCATCATCTGGAAGAAAGGCAATAGGGGCATTGTTTTCTGAAGGAGTCTCATAATTTTCCGTCCTGGCTTCTCGTTTTGCAGCATCCAATGCCTGTTCTGTGCGGTATGTGTCGGTGATTTCCTTTAAGATATGGAGCATGGAGATGCGGTCAGGAAACTCATCATAAAAAAAGCTTCGTGGCTTGTCATAGTGGTCGGCAATCAGTTCCGTGATTTCTGCAAGGCGGAGGACTTGCTTTGGATAGTACTGTTTCATGTAATGGATGTCACGCCCAAGGCGGTCAGAGTCCATTAAGGCTGTAAGTGGAACACCTGCAATGAGGCCGCTTCCGGCAGGATTATGATAGTTCATAGAATCACCTGATATGTGCAATTATTATAGTATATGCAATAAGGGGATTGTTGGAAACGAAAAATTAGAAATGCTTAAGGAAAATTTCATTGTAGTTTTAATGAAAAGCAGTTACAATAGAAGGGACATGACGGATGGAAAGGAATTTATATCAGGATGAAATATTTTATTAAAGTCATGGTGCTTACTACCTTGTTTTTTGGTTCGATTTATTTTTTTGGAAGCCATATGAATGAGACGGTGTTTGAAACAGACAGCAGTACAACAAAGATGGCGGGAGCGGTGCTTCCTACAATAGAGCTTCGTAGTGATGGGATTGTCTGCAATTTGCTGCTTGGCTACACTACAAATCTTGATTTGATGTCTGTCAGGGAACAGATGATTTCCGTAGAGGATGCACAGACGCTGGAGCTTTTGATTGATGAACATGAATCGGAGGTCCGCAAGCTGCAGTATGAAGTTGTCAGTGTTGCAAGCGGAAGAGAAGTGGCATCAGATACAATTAACGCCTTTGAAAAGGAAGGCGAGAAAAAGACAGCGCGGCTGAAGGTTTCTGAGAAGCTTACCGTGGGGCAGGAATATGCGGTTCGGGTGACATTGATTACCTCGGAGAGCAAGCGAATTTACTATTATTTCCGTATTAAGTATTATCAGGACGCACACCTTGCTGAGAAGGTGGATTTTATTCTGACGTTTTCAGAGAATGCAAGGAATAAAAAAGAGAGGGCAGTGATTCCTTATTTGGAAAGTACCTATCGGGATGAAGGTGAGACATATGCCCATGTAGATATTAAAGACAGCTTTTATATGGTGTGCTGGGGAGATTTAAAGCCGGTCCTCATTACAGAGCCGGAACTGCGGATTTCCGAACTGTATTCTAATATTGCGGTTGCTACGTTGCGCTATGTGGTTGAAATAACCAATGATACCGGGGTGGAACAGTATTATATTACAGAAAAGTTCCGTATTATCTGCACAGAATCGGCAAAGCACCTGCTCAATTATGAGCGTATCATGGAGGCAGTATTTGATACAGAACATGTCAGCCTGTCACAGAGCCAGTTTAAAATAGGTGTGACAAATGAAACGGACATGGAACTGATTATGAACACAGACAGCAGTATGCTTGCGTTTGTCCGTAACAAAGAGCTGTGGCATTATAATCTGGCAGAAAACAAAATATCAAAGGTATTTTCTTTCCGCAAGGCAGAACAGCATGATGCAAGAGGGGATTATGACCAGCATGACATCCGCGTATTGAATATGTATGAAAGCGGAGACATCAGCTTTATGGTATATGGCCGCATGAACTGCGGAGAATATGAAGGTAAAACGGGCATTGTATTATATCGCTATTACCGGGCAGAGGACAGGATTGAAGAGGTATTATATCTTCCGATTAATGAAACTTATCAGAACATCAGGCAGGAACTCGGAAGCTTCAGTTATATGAATGGATATGATGTGTTTTTCTTTATGGCATACCGGCGGCTGTATTCTTACAATCTGATTACACAAGAACTTTCCGTGATTTCGGATGCGGCTTTGGAGGACAGTGTAGTATTTTCCAGAGAAGGCGGCTATGTGGCATGGCAGGAGGACTATTCCAAAGTATATCTGGCTTATCTGGAGTCAGGAGAACGTACAGAATTAGCCGCTCCAGAAGGTGAGTTTGTCCGTATCCTTGGCAGGATTGATGAAAATATGCTGTGCGCTTATGGGCTTCTTTCAGATTGCGTGGCAGATGGAAACGGCGGGCTTTTGTACCCGGCATATCAGGTGCAGATTACAAATATAAAAAAAGAAGTTCTAAAGACATACCATAAGAACGGTTTTTATGTGACAGAAGCAGACTCATCTGAGCCATCTATCCGCTTCCGTCGTGTGACGAAAAAAGAGAAAAACGGAGAATTTATATATGAGGCAGCAGAAGACGATTATATTCTGAACTATGATACTGCAGTAAAAAAGCCGATTTCTTTGACGACCCGAATCACGGAGCTGATGTTTGTTGAGCATTATATTTCTCTTCCATCTGCTTATGTAATGAAAGAAATCCCAAACATGCAGGAGGCGCGGAATACAATTATCAAAGAGGACACGACAGTGCGTATTGCGGAATTGGAGCAGGCGGAGGAAGAATATGTTGTTTATTCCTTTGGTGAAATTATTGCGCGCTATAAATCGTGTGCCGATGCAATTTTGCTGGCAGACCTGCAGAAAAATGTCGGGACTGTTGTCGATGAAAAGGGGAAAGTAGTCTGGGAAAGAGGTATCAAGTATTCTACTTATTCTCTTTCCGGTTTTAAAGGAGTCTCTTGCAGAGAGAGCGGATTGACAAGCCGTCAGGCGGCCGTGGAGGGAATGTTAAAGTTTGAAGGAGTCGAGGCAGACGCCTCTGCGCTTTCAGAAAATGAAAGTATAAGGGATTTCCTTGGAAATTTCCTGCCGGAAAAAGTACTGTCACTGAATGGAATTACATTGGATGAAGCGCTTTATTTTGTATACAAGGGAACGCCGGTACTTGCTATGAAGGATGCCGAGAGCGCAGTTCTGCTTACCGGCTATACGTCCTCCAAAGTCGAATACTATGACCCGAAACTAGGCCAGATGCGGACAGTTTCCCTTGAAGAAGCAGAAAGGATGTTTTCGGCAGCAGGCAGCATTTATGTAAGCCTTGCACCATAATAAAAATCAGCAGAAACCCGAACAGCATACAGCTCGGTTTTCAGACGTAAGAAAGCGGCTGGAAACTGAGCTAGCTATTCCGTGTGCTGGAAGGGTTTTTGCGGAACTTAAAAAATCAGCAGAAACCCGAACAGCATACAGCTCGGTTTTCAGACGTAAGAAAGCGGCTGGAAACTGAGCTAGATATTCTGTGTGCTGGAAGGGTTTTTGCGGAACTTAAATAGGAGGTCAGTTATGAAATTATTATCAGTGGCAATTCCGTGCTATAATTCGGAGGCCTACATGAGACATGCGGTAGAAACGCTGCTTGTCGGTGGAGAAGAAGTCGAAATACTGATTGTAGACGATGGCTCTAAAGATGCAACTTATGAAATCGGAAAGGAACTGGAAGAACAATACCCTGCGATTGTCAGAGTCATCCATCAGGAAAATGGCGGACATGGCAGTGCGGTCAATACAGGACTAAGAGAAGCAACCGGAATTTATTTTAAGGTTGTGGACAGCGACGACTGGGTAAAGGAAGAAGGGCTGCTGCAGGTGCTTGAGCTGTTAAAGGGCATGGTGAAAGACGGCGTGAACTTGGATATGCTGATCTGCAACTATGTTTATGAAAAAGTGGGAGAAAAGAGAAAAAAGGTGATTCACTACCGTACGACGCTGCCGCAGAACCAGATTTTTACATGGGATGATGTTTCGCATTTTAAGCTTGGAAAGTATATTTTAATGCATTCGGTAATCTACCGTACAAAGCTGCTTAGGGATTGTGGATTAAAGCTTCCGGAGCATACATTTTATGTGGACAATATCTACGTCTACCAGCCATTGCCATACGTAAAGACAATGTACTATATGGATTTGAACCTGTACCGCTATTTTATTGGCAGGGAGGATCAGTCAGTCAATGAAAACAACATGATGAAACGGATTGACCAGCAGCTGTTTGTTACAAAGACGATAATTGATCTGCATGACCTGTATAAAATCAAAAATAAAAAGCTCCGGAATTATATGATGAGGTATCTTGGAATTATGATGACGATTTCTTCGGTATTTCTGATGAAAATCGGAGATGAAGAGAGCCGCAGGAAAAAAGATGAAATTTGGGAGTATTTAAAAAATAAAGATAAGCGGATTTACAAAAAAATCAGCAGGACAATGTTAGGGGCTGCTTCCAAGCTGCACAGCCGGGCAGGACAGGAATTTGTCGAGACCGGCTATACAATAGCAAGGAAAATCTTTAAGTTTAATTGATTCGGGTGCAGAAAAACTATTTGTCATCTGAATCTTTATTGAGCCAGAAAAGCTCAGATGGTACTGGTTTCGTGGATTTCTTCCGGAATTCGGCTGAATTTCGGAAGATAAGCAAGCCAGTGCATCACAAGTGCAAGCAGCAGGCCGCAGAATACATCAAAGCAGGAGTGCTGTTTTAAAAATACTGTGGAAGCACAGATAGCAACAGTCAAAATAAGTGTTGCGGCACGCAGGAACCTCTTGTTTTTTAAGGAACTGCTGTGAAAAATGGCAATGCAGCAACCAACAGAGTTCAGTACATGAATGCTTGGGCATACGTTTGTAGGAGTATCTGCCGCATAAATAAATCCAACAAGGCGGACGAACAGATTGTCACGGCCGAGCGTAGCGAGGTTCGGACGAAGATTATGTCCGTTTGGCCAAATAGTGTAAATAAGCAGGCAGACAGTCATACCGACAAATAAGAAAATGCAGATTCGGTAAAAGTCCCGCTTGTTTGTAAAGAAAAAGTACAGCATTACAGCTGCAATAAAAGCAAACCATAACAGATATGGGATAATGAAAAGTTCATTGAACGGAATAAAATCATCCAACTTAGTGTGTACAATATGATATTCTTCTGTTACAGTCTGTTCTAAAAAATAGAACCATATCAGGTAAATCGGAAAGTATAGGAATACCCAGGCATGGCTGTATTTGTGCAAGAGCCGTTTCATATGGAATCATCTTCCTTTCTATATTTGAAGGATTTTTATCCTTATAGGAAACTGCGTCATCAGGCGCGTGCATTCCCAAATCCGCTTTGCGGATTTGTAATTTCTGTTTACAGAAATTTTTTACAATAAGTTACATAAAAAAATGGACTTCGTTTCAGATTATAGCACGAAGTACTAAGAGGTACAACAATCTGTTCTATTAATTTTTTCTTAAGAAAGGGGTATATTTATGGGAAAACGAGTTTTTTTGATTGTTTTGGACAGCGTGGGAATTGGTGAGATGCCGGATTCTGCGGAGTATGGGGATGAAGGGAGCAATACGGTGCATGCTGCTGCCCAAAGCAAAGAATTTGCAATGCCGAATATGGAATCCTATGGTCTGTTTGACTTAGAAGGAATCCGTGACCTGAAAAAAGGAAACGCATCAGCAAAGGGAGCCGTTATGAGAATGGCAGAGGCATCCAAAGGAAAGGATACAACCATCGGACACTGGGAAATTGCAGGAATTGAATCTTCAGAGCCGCTTCCGACGTTTCCGGATGGTTTTCCGGAAGAGCTGATTCATGCATTTGAAGAACGTACCGGAAGAAAGGTAATTTGCAACAAGCCATATTCCGGAACAGAAGTCATTAAGGACTATGGCAAGGAAAGCGTGGAAACAGGGGCGCTGATTGTATATACGTCTGCAGACAGTGTGTTTCAGATAGCAGCCCATGAAGATATTGTGCCAATAGAGGAATTATACCGTTACTGTGAGATTGCAAGGGAACTTTGTACCGGGCCTTATGGGGTAGGGCGTATTATTGCACGTCCGTTTGAAGGAGAATATCCATATAAAAGAACATCCAGACGCCATGACTATTCGCTTGTCCCGCCGAAAAAGACAATGTTAAACTACTTGTCGGAGCAGGGCAGAGAAGTGCTTGCAGTCGGAAAAATCAATGATATTTTTGCAGGAAGCGGCATTACAAAGAGCGTCCGCACGGCAAACAATGCAGAAGGAATCGAGCGGACATTGGAATGGATGGACTTGGATTTTGAGGGACTTTGCTTTACGAACCTTGTGGATTTTGATATGGTATATGGACACCGCAATGATGTAGAGGGCTATGCAAAGGCGCTTACCTATTTTGACAGCCGCCTCCCGGAACTTGTGCAAAAGCTTCGTGAAGACGACCTGTTGCTGATTACGGCAGACCACGGCTGTGACCCATCCACCCCGTCCACTGACCATTCCAGAGAGCATGTTGCAGTTGTAGCAATCGGCCCGGCTGTCCGTGCAGGTGTAAACCTTGGCACAAGAACAAGCTTTGCTGATACCGGGGCGACAATTTTAGAGTACTTTGATGTTCAGGGAGATATTGCAGGAACTTCTTACTTAAAAGAGATTTTAAAAGGCTGATGTGGATGGAAACTTTGGGGTGGAGGCAGGAATGACAATAGAAGAAGCTAGAAGAATTATTTCCAATAATTATAATGGCAGAGAAAACAGCTTAATTTATGCGCTTCATGAAGAAGAATATTTTTCCGTCCCGAAATTCTGGGAATACTATAACAGCATTGCTGCTTTAGCAGGTCTGGATGCAGGTGAAAAAAGCCTTGCACTGACAATGCAGATAACAGAAACGTATCAGCAGCTGTTAAAAGAAATTATCTATCACTTTGCACCGGACGACCTTGCGGTGATAGATAATTTCCCGGAAGATTACAACGACTATATCGACAGAATCAATATCGCAGTATTCGCCTATTTTTCTAATAATGTGGGCATGCTTGATGAAAAAAAGTTCAAACTACGCATAGGAAAACAATGTAGGAAGTAAGAAAAAACAAAAACCTCAGCAAATTTTTGCTGAGGTTTTTAAAACAGGGCTACAAGGATTCGAACCTTGAAAATGACGGAGTCAGAGTCCGTTGCCTTACCGTTTGGCGATAGCCCTAAATCAGAATGCTGTCCTTTCTGGATTTACTTTCCTTGGACACGAGCATTATTATACAATGGAACTGAAAAAAATGCAAGCCTTATTTTGAAAAAATTATGACTTTGGCGAAAATTATTTTTAAGAGTAATTTTTTCTCTTTACAGTGTGGGACAATCAAGGTAAAATTAAAGAAATATGTTTGTGCCAGAGAAACCATAGGACTTTTCTTGCGCAGGAATGGAGGAACCAAATGAAGAACATACCAGAAGTAAAACTGGGAATTGCTGCGGTAAGCCGTGACTGTTTCCCGATGGTGCTTTCTGCCAGCAGAAGGCAGCAGGTGGTTAAGGCTTACAAGGAAAAAGGACATTCCGTCTATGAATGCCCAACGACTATTGAAAATGAATTACATATGAGAAAGGCTCTTGCTGAATTAAAGGAGGCAGGCTGCAATGCGCTTGTAGTCTATCTTGGAAATTTTGGCCCAGAAAGCTCAGAAACTCTGCTTGCAAAAGAGTTTGGCGGCCCGGTTATGTTCGTTGCAGCAGCGGAAGAGGCAGGTGACAGGCTGCTTGACGACAGAGGTGATGCATATTGCGGTATGCTCAATGCAAGCTATAATTTAAAGCTTCGTGAAATTCAGGCTTATATTCCGGAGTATCCGGTAGGTACACCGGAAGAAGTTGCATGTATGATGGAAGAATTTCTTCCGGTTGCACGTACGATACTTGGGCTTCGTAATTTAAAGATTATTTCCTTCGGTCCAAGGCCACAGGATTTTCTTGCATGCAACGCGCCAATTAAGCGTTTATATGATCTTGGAGTGGAAATTCAGGAGAATTCAGAACTGGACCTTTACGAGTCTTTCTTAAAGCATGAGGGCGATGAGCGGATTGCAGAAGTAGCTGCTTCAATGGAAAAAGAACTGGGTGCGGGAAATAAAAAATCAGAAATCCTTCCAAAGCTTGCGCAATATGAGCTGACGCTGCTTGACTGGATAGAAAAGAATAAGGGCAGCAGGGAATATGTTGCAATTGCAGGGAAGTGCTGGCCGGCGTTCCAGACGATGTTTGGATTTGTGCCATGCTATGTCAACAGCCGCCTGACTGCACAGGGCATTCCGGTTTCTTGTGAGGTTGATATTTACGGCGCTCTCAGTGAGTTTATCGGAACCTGTGTCAGCGAGGATGCGGTTACGCTGCTTGACATTAATAACAGTGTTCCGGCAGATATGTATGCATCTGAAATTGCAGGCAAATATCCATATACGTTAAAAGATACGTTTATGGGATTCCACTGCGGAAATACTCCGTCTTGTAAACTTTCTTCCTGTGAAATGAAGTACCAGAAGATTATGGCAAGAAGCCTTCCGGTAGAAGTGACCAGCGGAACCTTAGAAGGCGACATCGCTCCGGGAAGCATTACGTTCTTCCGTCTGCAAAGCACTGCAGATGCTAAGCTCCGTGCTTATGTAGCAGAGGGGGAGGTGCTTCCGGTTGCTACAAGGTCCTTCGGCGGCATTGGTGTATTTGCGATTCCGGAGATGGGACGTTTTTACCGCCATGTGCTGATTGAGAAAAACTATCCGCATCATGGTGCGGTTGCGTTTGGGCATTATGGCAAGGCATTGTTTGATGTATTCCGTTATCTTGGAGTTGCAGAGATTGGTTTTAATCAGCCAAAAGGCATGCGCTATCCAACAGAAAATCCATTTGCATAAAAGTTATTTTGGCAGAGATTGCCGCACTGACGATGAGACATCGAAAGTGCGGCAATTTTTTACTTGACAAAATCCGTTGTTCCTACTATACTAACTGTATTAAGATTATTAGTACAGTTAGAAGGGAGGAGGAATACTTGATCCACATTGACTATTTAGACCGACGGCCAATTTATGAACAGGTAGTTGATAAAATCAAAGAATTGATTTTGCTTGGCGTACTGGAGGCAGACAGCCAGCTGCCGAGTGTCCGGGCGTTGGCAGTGGAGCTTTCCATCAACCCCAATACCATACAAAGGGCGTACACGGAACTGGAGAGGCAAGGCGTAATTTACTGCGTGAAAGGCAGAGGGAATTTTGTGGCGGCGACAAAGCCGCTGAGGGAACAGTACCGGGACGAGGTGTGGAAAAAGTTGGAGTCCTTGGTCCTTGAGGCGAAAAAAGCAGAAATTTCAAAAGCGGAGATGCAGGAGAAGCTGGAGCTGCTTTATTCATGAAATGGGAAGAATCAGAAAAGAGAAAGCTAAAAGGAAAAAATTTGCAGCATTGCTTTTGAAAGGAGGAGAGTTATAAAAATGATAGAGGCAAATAACATAAGTAAGAGCTTTCAGGATATCAAAGCAGTTGATGCGGTTTCTGTAACAATCAAGGAAGGCTCTGTGTTTGGGATGATAGGGACGAATGGTGCCGGAAAAAGCACGTTCCTTCGGATGCTTGCCGGAGTCCTGAAACCGGATGAAGGGACGATTACATTAGATGAGATGCCGGTTTATGAAAACCCGCAGGCAAAGAGAAAGTTTTTCTATATTTCAGATGAACAGTACTTTTTCCCTAATACGACGCCTGAGGAACTGCTGCGTTATTACTCTGTGGTATACCCGGAGTTTGACGATCTGCGTATGAAGAGGCTGCTTTCCCAATTTGAATTGCCTGAAAAGAGAAAGGTGTCCACATTTTCAAAAGGAATGAAAAAACAGCTTTCTGTTATCTGCGGTGTGTGCGCAGGAACAAAATACTTATTCTGCGATGAGACATTCGACGGACTTGACCCGGTGATGCGTCAGGCGATCAAAAGCATTTTTGCACAGGAAATGGAAGAGAGAGGAATGACGCCGGTCATTGCATCCCACAATTTGAGGGAGCTGGAGGACATCTGTGACCATGTCGGGCTGCTTCACAGGGGAGGAGTCCTGCTTTCTAAAGACTTAGAAGATATGAAACTGAATATTCATAAGATACAGTGCGCATTCCATGCAGACAGCAATATTGAGCAGGTGCTTCAGGGGATTGAAGTGCTGCAGAAGGATATCAGAGGTTCTCTCTATACGATTACGGCACGCGGAAGCGAGGAGGATTTAAAGAACCAGATACAGACGGCAGCTCCGATATTTATGGAGGTTCTGCCGCTTAGTTTGGAAGAAATATTTATCAGTGAAACGGTGGTGACGGGATATGACATCAAAAAATTTATTCTTTAATCTGATGAAGGAAGACTTAAAGCGCAGGTTATGGGCAATTATCCTGGCATCTATTGTGTTTTTCTTTTTCATGCCAGTGGCAACCATTGCGATATTGCAGCACTATTTGAATAGAGATATTACCAATATAGTGCTGAAGGAACAGCTGACAGAAAGGGCAATTGAGGTTATTGGAGGATATTTTGGAAATCCTGTCAATATTCTGTTTGTTTTTATTGCAGGTGTTGGCGCTATTATCTGCGGAATCAGCGGCTATGCTTTTTTGCATTCTAAGAAGCAGGTTGATTTTTATCATAGCCTTCCGATAAAAAGAGAAACTATATTCTTTGTCCATTTTATAGATGGTGTGCTGATTTATCTGATGCCATATACGGCAGGCCTGCTGCTTAGTTTACTGCTCTGTCTGCTTTTTGGTATGGCAAGCGGAGAACTGCTGCTTATGGCTCTTGGAGGACTGCTGTTTTTCCTTATGCTGTTTTTGTCCTTTTATCTGTTTACGATACTTGCGACATTGCTGACAGGAAAGATGATCATTACTCTTTTTGGTATTGCAGTGCTGTTCTTTTATGAACCATTGCTTAGAATACTGATAGAAACATATCAGAGCGCGTTCTTGTCAACACTTTATGAGGGGGCGGCTGCTTCCGGGAATATCTCCGCTTTGACAAGATGGTTTTCTCCAATCAGCCAGTACCGGTGGATGCTGGCAGAGTGTAAAAATGGAGGAAACTTCTGGTTGGTGATATTGTGCTTTGCAATTTTTGCAGTGATTCTGCTTGCAGCCTGTGTTTTCCTTTATAAGAAACGCAAGAGCGAAAAAGCAGGTGTAGCGATGGCATTTGCTGTCAGTGAGCCGATTATCCGTGTTTTGATTGCAATTCCGGTAGGGCTTGGCTTTGGCATGATTTTTCTGATGATTCAGGCGACGTCCCAGAACACATCTGCAGCGCTCTGGCTTGCTTTTGGCACAGTGGTTGGGGCATTTTTGGCACATGGCATTATTGAGAGCCTGTATCAGTTTGATGTGAAGAAATGTCTTTCGCACAAATTCCAGATGATAGGGACGGTCGCAGTGACTGCGGCAATTGCAATGAGCTTTTTCTTTGACTGGTTCCGGTTTGATTCCTATCTTCCGCAGAAGGAAGAGATTAAGACAATGGCAATCAACTGCTATACGCTGACGGAATCACAGGATTATTATGAGGATGGGAACTATATCAGTGGCATGACATATACCATTGAGCATATGGCGTTGGAATCATTTGACGTAGCATATGAAATGGCAAAGCTCTGCAGCACGCATACTGCAGAGGTCAGGGGAGATTCCGATTTTTCGTGGCCGGAGGACAGTTATGTCACAAATATTATAGTAAAATATGAGCTGAGGAATGGTAAAAGCGTATATCGGCAATATACCTATGATATTTATGAAATGATGGATTTGCTGGCAGAACTTTACCGTCAGGAAGAATATAAAAAGCAGAATTATCAGGTTCTGAAGTTTTCTGAACTGGGTGCTGTTGTGACAGATATTGAATGCGTAAAGGAAATGAAAAAGGTCCATCTGACCTTAAGCCAGGCCGAGAGAGAGGAACTGATTGCTGTCTACCAGAAAGAGCTGATGGCAATGGAGTTTTCAGAGCTTGTAACCAAGCCGCCGGTAGGGTATATGAATGTAGAGGCAGCGATGCCAGACAGGAAATACTCAGATGAAAGATGCAGTTATCGGGTATATCTGTATCCTTCGATGGAAAAGACTCTGGATTTCCTTGGAAAACATGGTTTTGATGTAAATAAGATTGCAACGGCTGAGGAAGTGGAAGTCATCCATATTCAGAGCAAGTATGGGGAGGAGGATATTGAGGTTACTGATCCGGAGGAGATTGCAGAATGCATGAAATATCTTGTGTATGGTGAGCTTGCTGGTGTTATGCCTTTCCAGAAAGGTTACAGTTTTTCAGGGGTTGTTGTATTCAGAATAGACGATTATGGAAATCAGTGGGATGGACGTTATTATTTCTCTGAATTACCGGACTTCATAAAAGAGCGTATTGGCTGGGCAAAAGAGTAGTACTGTTTAGGATTCGGAAGGAGCATGGGGGCAAAAATGAAGCGGCACAGACAGAAAAAAAGGGATATCAGCAAATGGCTTCTTATTGTGTTGGCTCTTATTGTAGCGGCAGAAGCGGTGCTTGTATTATACAAACGCCCTGACTGGATGTTTATGATAAAGGAAACTGCCGGAAGCTTCTTTCGCAATTCTGACTTAGAAGAGGCAACGGAACTTGATGTAACAGAATGGACATTAGAAGAGCTGCTTGGTACGAAAGCAGTGATTCAGGAAGATTCTCTGCTTCTGATCAATAAAGAGTACAGGATACAGTCTGACTTTTCGGATGTTGTTGAGGAATACAAAAACAGCGGCGTTATGATGGCTCCATGTATTATGCCATCTTATGAAGCACTGTCGGCAGAATGCAAACGAAAGTTTAATGATGCATTGTATGTCAATTCCAGCTACCGCACACCAGAAAAGCAGCAGGAAATTTTAGAGACTTCTGCTGCGAATATTGCGGCAGAAGTCGGTGCAAGCGAGCATCAGGCAGGGCTCGCACTGGATGTCTATTTTAGTGGGTATGCCGGCAGGGCGATTTTAAAGTGCGAAGCCGGACAATACCTGTACCAAAATTGCTGGCGGTATGGATTTATCATCCGTTATCCTCTCTGGAAAAGCAGCAAAACAGATACGGCGTTTGAACCGTGGCACATCCGTTATGTTGGTGTGCCGCACGCCGAAATCATGTATTTGGAAGGCCTGGTTCTGGAAGAATACATGGAGCTGCTTTCGGAGGCGGAATATTACCGCTATGGAGATTACTTGATTACAAGGCAGGAAAAGGAGCCGTTTTTGCTGCCAGAGGGCTTTGAGAGCGGAATTATTTCCTCAGACAATATGGGGGGATATGTGATTACATTAAAGCTTGGAGAAGAGAAGTAGCTAAAGGTACTGTTAAATTTTGTACTATTAACAGGCCGCAAAAAGGACAGGGCATCTGAAAATCCAAGACGGGATGAGTGCAAGCAGATTTATACTTCCAATATCTATTGTAATTATGCACACAGTAATATGTCGCGGCAGACAGTTTCCAAAAGGTGAAGCCTGTATATGGCAAGAACAGATAGGAACTGCATTGCAGAAATGACTGCAAAATTTTTTCAGCCTCTTGTTAAAAGCAACAAGGGGCTGATTTTTTATTTTATAGGATTAGGGTGTTAAAAGGGGCTTTTGACACCCTAATCTTTATAGGAAAGTGTGTCCTACAAAATAAAAATTGCTCTGTGAGGATTGCACGGCTTGCATTTGCTGCATAGAATCTCACAAAAACTGCCACAATAAAGTTGTGCCGGGATAGTGCATATCGCTGTCGCGGCAGAAAGGGAGGCTTGGAAAAGAGGATGACGGTTTCTTTTTTTGACTTTTTAGAGAAGCTCTGGGGAAATCCGATGCTGCTTGTGATTGTGGTGCTGACGCTTGGCGTGATTTTAGTCAACGGATGGACCGATGCGCCGAATGCGATTGCAACCTGCGTATCAACACATGCAATGAGTCCAAGAGCAGCTATTTTTATGGCAGCAGTCTTTAATTTTCTTGGTGTGTTTCTTATGACAATGGTCAATGCGGGAGTTGCCGCAACGATTTATCATATGGTGGATTTTGGAGGCGATGCAGGTGAGGCAACCGTGGCGCTGGGAGCGGCACTATTTGCAATTGTGCTGTGGGCAACTGCGGCATGGTGGTTCGGGATTCCGACCAGCGAGAGCCATGCGTTGATTGCTGGGATTTCAGGCGCGGCTATTGCGCTGCACGGAAGTTTGGAAGGCATTAACGGTGCAGAGTGGGTCAAAGTGCTGTATGGACTTGTGCTGTCTACGGTGCTTGGGTTTGTGCTTGGACTTTTCAGCGCAAAGGGAGTGCAGTGGCTGTGCCGCGATATGGACCGCCGGAATACACAGGTGTTTTTTCAGAGAGGACAGATTGCAGGAGGCGCTGCAATGGCATTTATGCATGGTGCACAGGATGGACAAAAATTTATGGGTGTTTTTTTGCTTGGCATTTTTCTTGCAGAAGGAAATGCCGAAGTAAACGAGTTTTCGATTCCGGTCTGGCTGATGATTGTCTGTTCTGTCGTGATGGCGCTTGGCACTTCCATAGGAGGGTACCGGATTATCAAGTCGGTTGGAATGGATCTTGTGAAGCTTGAGAAGTATCAAGGATTTTCAGCGGACATAGCGGCTGCCTTTTGCCTGCTGTTATCGTCTCTAACCAGCGTTCCGGTATCAACGACCCATACAAAGACAACTGCGATTATGGGTGTTGGAGCGGCAAAACGTATCAGCAATGTCCGCTGGGATATTGTAAAAGAGATGGCGCTGGCATGGGTGCTGACATTTCCGGGCTGCGGTTTGATTGGATTTGGAATGGCAAAACTGTTTATGTGGGTATTCTGAATTTGGAAAGGGGCAGAAATTTGCTATGGGAAAAAAGAATGTAAATTATTTTACGTTGTTTGTGGAATGCATGGAGTATTCCTGCCAAGCGGCAGAATTGTTACTGGATGTGATAAAGAAGTATGAGCCGGAACGTCTGCCAGATGACTTAAAGCGTCTGCACGGAATTGAGCATGGAGGAGATGTGGCAAAGCATAAGCTGTTGGAACGGCTTGTGAAGGAATTCCTGCCTCCATTGGAACGAGAGGATATTGTGGCATTGGCAGACAATATTGATGATGTCACGGATGGGCTGGAGGATATTCTGATTCAGATGTACATGTTCCATATTAACGAGGTCAAGGAAGAAGCAGTACGCTTTGCAGAATTGCTTTCGGAGTGCTGCCATACGCTGTTTGCCATGTTTGAGGAGTTCCAGAATTTCAAAAAATCAGAGCGCCTGAATGAATTGATGATAGAGGTCAACCGTTTGGAAGAACAGGGAGATGCTCTGTATATGCAGGCGATGTATCATTTGTATGAGGGAGATGACTGCCTTGAAATCTCCAAGTGGTCAGCAATTTTCGGGAAACTGGAGGACTGCTGCGACCGCTGCGAGCATGTGGCGGATATTGTGGAGCTTGTTGTGCAAAAGAATGCTTAAGAAATGGATAACTGCTTGAAGTGGGGCTGCGTGGACAGCCCCTTTTACATCTCAACCTCAAGCAATACTGGGCAATGGTCAGAGCCGGGTATGTCCTTTAAAATTTCAACTCTCTTTACTTTGTCTTTTAGGCATTCTGATACAAAAATATAATCCAGGCGCCACCCGATATTGCGTTCTCTGGCATTGTAGGCGTAAGGCCACCATGTGAATTTCTGATCGTTTGGATAGGTAGCCCGGAAAACATCAATTAGCCCTATTTGCGGCAGGTGAGCCATTCGTTTACGTTCTTCTGCTGTAAACATATTGTTGCCAAGATTTTGCTTTGGACGTGCTAAATCCAGTTCTTGATGAGCCATATTAAAGTCACCAAAGATCAGCCATTTTCCTGGTTTCGTCTGAACCATTTCAGTGATATAATCACATACTTCTAATTTATAGGGAACATCCTTTTTTGTCCGGTCTCCTTGCGGAAAATAAATGTTGATGATATGGCAGTCCTGATATTGAAACAGCAGCATTCTGCCCTCTTCGCGAAAACGCTGATTTGGAATATCAATAGGCAATTGTGCCAAATTTATCTTGGAAATAGTTGCAACCCCTGCATATCCTTTTCTGGAGGAGGCAATATTCTGATAGATGTGCCACGTATCGTCCAACAGCAGTTTCTTTTTTATATCCCAGCCATCTGCCAGTTTTGTTTCCTGCAGGTTTAAAATATCTATGCTGTGATGGTCCAGAAATTCTTTCAGGCTGTAGTTTCTTTGAAAACTTCTTAAACCGTTTATGTTCCATGTAACAAGTATCATTTTGGATTCTCCATTTTAAGTTCTGCAGCAGGCAGGGCGCTTGCGGCATTTAAAAATATTAAGCTCTTTGGAAAACGAGAATTTACTGAATTGTCTGTAGAAAATCTTTGACTTCTTCTATCTATGTTTTTCTCCGAATCCGGATTCGCCAGTGCCTGTACGCTTAAAATTATACCACATAAGTATGCAATTTTCTATCTTTCCATCAAGTAAGTGTTATACTATCCATACAGAACCCAAAATAAGAGGAAGTACTGAAATCACATGGGTTGAGGCGTGTTGCCATCTGTACGCCAACGCTATTAGCTTTGCTGAATATATCCGCTCACGAAAATTAACGTTAGCAGGGTATGATTTGAAAAGTACTGATTTAAAAGTGATTGATATAAGCTACAAATATGGTTATGATTCTCCCACATCATTTACAAAAGCATTTCAGCTTTTTCACGGAGTATCACCAAAAGAAGCACGAAATCGGGAGGTTGTTTTAAAAGTTGTTCCGAAAATGCAGATATTAGAACACCATGAATATTCATGGAAACTTGAACAAAAAGACGGTTTTAGGTTAGTGGGAAAGAGTGTTGTTGTGTCATGCGAAAATAATCTTCATTTTAAGAAAATACCGGAATTTTGGAATGAGTGCCAACGCAACGGTATTTTTGCAAAACTAATTTCAATTGACACTGCCAATCCCAAAGGGATATTTGGTCTGTTTGGCGCTTATGATGAAACAGAAAGGTTGGAAATATCTTAATGAAGAATGGCTTGTTAAATATCCGTTTCAACACGCACAATGTCCGGAATTGGAATGGTATAGCAATGGAAATGTATATGACAGCAACTATTTGAGCCAAATATGGATACCAATTATAGAGGAGGAGTAAAAAATGGTACATTTAGTTTATTGCGATAACGCAGGCAAAAAAGGCGAAAAAGTATTAGATAAAATTTTAGCGGGAACTAAGACAATGATTGTGCGCGGAGCAGCAGGAAGAAAAATTCCCCACAGCAGAGTTTTTGAGGGTGAGCGCCTTTATTTCATGGAAAAGGGAAGCGCGGAGGTAACGGCAGCTGCTATTGTAAAAGAAGTGCAAAATTTTGTGAAACTGTCTGATGAGGAGATCACAAAAACTCTTGCGGATAATCAGAGTAAATTAAACTTATCAGATAAGCAAAAAGTACGGTGGCATAAAAAGTGTCTTTGCTTAGTGGAATTTGAAAATGTCAAGGAGATTCCTCCCCTCGCTTTTGAACATCAGGGAAATATGGATGATTGGCTTATTTTAGAAAAAATCGAGGATGTTATTGTAGGAACGAGTATTCCGTACAACTACAAAAATTCTAAATTTTGAGTGAAAGAGTTATAATAGATAATCAAGAGAGGACAGCCTAAAATGCTGTCCTCTTTTAACAATTTTGATGCTGGTCTTTTTATACCCTTGTCAAGTGAAGGTAACTTACCCTCTTCTGATGCAATCTACCGTTTCTATTCAGCAGCTTGCCTTACGACTGTTGCAGAGGGTATTTTTTGGGTTTATGATAGCATCTGTGTACCGACGCTAATGAAAACTGTAAAAGCAGCAGAAAATCTGTTTTTGTATGGCAATGGCATTAAGGTGTGGATAGCAAAAGGAAGGCGGAAATAACATGGAACCAGTAATTAAAGTCGAAGGGCTGAAAAAACAGTTTGGGGATGTAAAAGCGGTAGATGATATAAGTTTTCAGGTGGAAAGAGGGGAGCTGTTTGGGTTCTTGGGAATCAATGGCGCAGGCAAGTCCACTACAATCAATATGCTTTGTACGCTTTACCAGCCAACAGATGGAAAGATAGAAATCTGTGGTTTTCAGGCAAGAGAGGAAGAGGAGGAAATTCGGAAACGTATTGGTGTGGTTTATCAGGGAAATTGTCTGGATGACAAACTGACAGTAAAGGAAAATCTGTATGTCAGGGGCATGCTTTATGAGAAGAACCGCAAAAAGCTGGAAGAAAATATTGAGAAAATATGCAGCATATTGGATTTGAAGGACATATACGGAAAAAGGTTTGCAAAACTGTCCGGAGGGCAGAAAAGAAAATGCGAAATTGCAAGAGCTTTGGTCAATGCGCCTGAGATTATGTTTTTGGACGAGCCGACCACCGGTCTGGATCCAGCAACGAGGAAAAGCGTATGGAAGTGTTTGGAGAAATTGCGCAAAGAAGAGAATATGACAATTTTTTTAACTACCCACTATATGGAAGAGGCAGCAAAAGCCTCCCACATTGCTATTATAGACGCCGGGCATTTGAAAGAGTACGGAACTCCGTTTTCATTGAAGGAAATCTATGCGAAGGATAAACTCCGGCTGTATCCGGCTTCACCAGAGATAGAAGGGCGGCTGAAGAAGATGCAGGTAAGCTATAAGAAAAGAGAGGATTCCTTTGTGGTGTCTGTTCCGGAGAGTCTTGCGGCGCTTCCTATCCTGTCGGCTGTAGAAGGGATAATCAACGGTTTTGAGATGGTGCAGGGGTCTATGGATGATGTGTTTTTGAATGTGACAGGGAAAAAACTGGAGAATGTCTGAGAGGAGGATGGTCATAAAAATGAGGGAGATTTATTGCTTGCTAAAAAGAAATGTATTGCTTTACATAAGAGATTACGTTTCGGTATTTTTTTCTGTGCTGTCCATGTTAATTGTGTTGGCACTGATGGTTATTTTTTTAGGAGATATGAACAGCAAAAACGTAGTGGATGCACTGGCACAGTTTGGAGGCAGTGCAAGGGATACTGCCGCAGATGAGAAAAATGCCGCATATCTGATACAAATGTGGACTTTGGCAGGTATCTTGATTGTAAATGCTGTTACGATTACTATGACCGTTATGGGAACAATGGTGCAGGATGAAGCAAAAAACAGGCTTGCAAGTTTTTATATGGCACCAGTCAAACGTGTCCAGATAGCATTCGGCTACATTCTTTCTTCCTGGGTTGTTGGAATAGGAATGTGTATGCTGACTCTGGTGCTGGGCGAAATTTATATGGCGCTGCGTGGGTATCCGCTGCTTGCTGTGGCAGACTGGCTGAAGCTATTTGGAATGATTGTGCTCAATACGTTTGTATATGCTTCTTCTGCTTATCTTCTGGCGCTTTTTATTCACAGTGAAAGCGCATGGAGCAGTATGCTGACGATTGTAGGAACTCTTGTAGGATTTGTGGGCGCTATTTATCTGCCTATGTCCATGCTGCCGGAAGGTGTCAGCAAAGTGCTCAAATGCCTTCCTGTATTGCACGGGGCAGCAATGATGCGGGAGGTCTGCATAAGAGATGCCGCCGGACAGACGTTTTCCGGACTTCCGGAAGGCGTAGAAGATGCTTTCCGGCAACAGATGGGGGTATCTGTTTTTATTGATGGCAAGAAAGTTTCCCTGCATTATCAGATTCTTTTTTTGGCTATCTGTGTTATAATAGCTATTATAGCCTCTGCTTGGATTAGTAAAAGACGAAAATTGAGGGACCGATAGCAGAATATTTGGGGGTTTTATGAAAATTACGATTATGGACCGGGCGGATGATGAAGAAGACGAAATCATCATTCGCTGCCGGAATATGGACAGGCAGCTGCTGAACCTGATTTATGCCATAAGGGCGAGGAAGGATAAGATATTGGCGCTGAAAGGAAGCGAGTATGTCCAGATTGAGCCTGAAAAAATATATTATTTTGAAGCAGTGGACAACAGTGTTTTCCTTTATCTGGAAAAAGAAGTCTATGAAGTGAAACAGAAGCTGTATGAATTAGAAAAACGATTTTCTGGAACTGATTTCTTCCGCGCATCCAAGTCATGTATTGTCAATCTGGCAAAGGTAAAAAGCTTAAGTCCTGCGTTTAATGGGCGGTTTGAGGCACAGATGAGGAATGGGGAAAAGATTGTGATTTCCAGACAGTATGTTCCGGTTCTGAAAGAAAAACTGGGATTATAGGGAGGGCGGCCAGTTGAAAAGATTAAAAAGCTTATTATTTGTCTTTGTATGTGTAACGACCTGTGTGGTCTTTGTGACAGCTGCATATATTACTATATTTTGGCCAAAAACATCCCTTGAAGTAGACATTCTCTGGGAAGTATTGATTATTTCTTTTTTAACCAGCTTAGGAGTGTATTTTTATCCAGGAGAGAAGGCCAGTGCAAAAGCTGTAGCAGCTGCCTATGTTTTGCATTATCTTTATGTGAATATCGTGGTTTTGGGATGCGGAATCTGGTTTGAATGGTTTTATATAGATAATCTGGCGATGGTACTAGGGATGGTTTTTGCCATAGCAGTAGTTTTCTTTTTGGTTTCTGCAGCAGAATGGAACAGGGCAAAAAAAATGGCAGATATTATGAATGAGAGGCTGAAAGGATATCAAAAAAATGGGATGCTGTAAACAGCATCCCATTTTTGTTTTATAGCAGATTCTATTTCTCAGCCATTTTTGCGAGTTTTTCGTACTTCGCTTTTGCATCCTTTTCTGCCTTTTCAAAGAGGGCAGCTGCTCTCTCTGGGTTGGAGCGGGAAAGTCTGTTGTAACGTACTTCGGACTCGATAAATGCCTTGTAATCAGCGGTTGGAGCTTTGGAATCCAGCTGGAACGGATTCTTGCCTTCCTCTGCAAGACGTGGATCGAAACGGAACAGATGCCAATAACCGGCAGCTACTGCGTTCTTTTCTTCGGTCTGTGCATTCTTCATGCCGCCCTTGATGCCGTGGTTGATACATGGAGCATAAGCAATAACAAGGGATGGACCCGGATAAGCCTCAGCCTCAGAGATTGCCTTGACGCACTGTGCATAATCTGCACCCTGTGCAATCTGTGCTACATAGATATAGCCATAGCTCATAGCGATTGCTGCGAGGTCTTTCTTCTTTACGTCCTTGCCGGCTGCCGCAAACTGTGCGATAGCGCCGGTAGGGGTAGCCTTGGAGGACTGTCCGCCGGTATTGGAGTAAACTTCGGTATCAAATACCAGAATGTTGACATCCTGGTTGGAAGCAAGCACATGGTCTACGCCGCCAAAACCGATGTCGTATGCCCAGCCGTCGCCGCCGAAGATCCACTGGCACTTCTTAGCAGCAAAGTCTTTGTTTGCAAGGATATAGTTTCTGTCTTCGTTGTCGCAGCAGCCGCAAGCTTCCAAAGCAGCAATCAGCTTTCTTGCAGCAGGAGCATTCAAGGTGGAAGAATCCTTGGTGTCAAGGTACTCGGTAAGAGCAGCCTTTACATCTTCCTTTTCTACAACAGCAAGAAGTCTTTCAGCAGCATCAAGTACGCGCTTTCTGAGTGTCTTCTGAGCCATCTGCATACCCAAACCATACTCTGCATTATCCTCAAATAAGGAGTTAGCCCAAGCCGGACCTCTGCCTGCCTTGTCGGTCGTGTATGGGTTGGATGGAGAAGAACCGCCCCAGATGGAAGAACATCCGGTAGCGTTGGCAATATACATTCTGT
>CAJTZB010000019.1:19200-23837 GCA_910583815.1 uncultured Lachnospiraceae bacterium | reverse complement strand
GTGGATGTCAATAAAGCCGGCACCTATACCGTAACCTATACCGTAACTGACAGTTCCGGCAATTCTGTTTCGGCAGAAGGTAAAGTCAATGTTTTAAAGGAAGAGCCGGCATGGAAGGATGAAGAGAAAATCCATGCGAAAGCGGACAGCGTCCTTGCTTCGATTTTGGATGATTCTATGACTGACAAACAGAAAGCAAAAGCGATTTACCGTTGGATTAAGAGTCATGTTGGTTATATCAGCCATTCCGAAAAGGGAGATTATATGAGAGGTGCATACGAAGGCTTGTTTAAAGGCCAGGGAGACTGCTTTGTCTATGCATCCACTGCAAAAGAGCTTCTGACGCGCGCAGGCATCAAGAATATGGACATTGTAAAGGCAGCAGTCAATCCGTCGCATTATTGGAATCTGGTCGATGTAGGGGATGGCTGGCAGCATTTTGATTCTACGCCAAGAAAGGACAAGACAGAGTTTTTCCTGATGTCAGATGCAGATTTGGAGGAGTATTCCAAGAACCACAAAAACAGCCATATTTATGACCGGAGCCAGTATCCGGAAATTCAGTAGGAAATGGGGCATATATGTGAAAACGCTAGGAGTAATCGGTGGGCTTGGGCCAATGGCAACGGCATACTATATGCAGCTTGTGATAGAAATGACAGAAGCAGGCACGGACCAGGAACACATTCCGATGATACTATACAATAAACCACAGATACCGGACAGGACAAGTTTCCTGCTTGGCAGATCGAAGGAGGATCCCACGCCGCAGATTATTGACTGTGGAAAACGTCTGACGGCAGACGGTGCAGACCTGATTGCGATTCCATGCATTACGGCACATGCGCTGCATGAACAGATCCAGAAACAGGTGCCTGTTCCGATTATCCATGCAATTAAAGAAACTGCCGCTTACTTAAGGCAGGAGGGAATCTGCAAGGTAGGGCTGGAAGCAACGGATGGGACGATTCATACAAAGGTGTTCCAGCAAGAACTGGAAGCAAATGGAATTCAAGTAGTGCTGCCATCAGAAAAAAAGCAGGAAATGGTGATGCACATTATTTATAACAATGTCAAAGCAGGGCTTGCAGTAGATATGGAGCGCTTTGCGGCGGTGGAAGAAGAACTGCTTACCGAAGGCGCGGAAGTTATTTTGCTTGGCTGTACAGAGCTTTCCATGATAAGCAGGGACGAAGCGATTGGTTCTGCTTATCTGGACGTGATGGAAGTGCTGTCGAGGGCAGCAGTGTGTTCTTGCGGAACATTAAAGGCAGAGTATCAAAGACTGTTGAGGTAGAGTAGAAAGGGAATCAGTATGCAGAACCATGTATTGGATTATTTGGATGTTACAGTGAAAAGAGTGCCGGATAAAATTGCGTTTGCAAATGAAACGGATGCCTTGACGTTTCAGGAGGTTCATGACCAGAACCGCGCGGTAGCCAGTTTCCTTGCAAAACAGGGACTTTATAAAGAACCGGTTGTTGTATTTATGAACAAGCATCCAAAGGCGATTACGGCATTTTTTGGAGTAATTCATTCAGGAAATTTTTATGTGCCGATTGACGAGGAAATGCCGCGTGTGAGAATTGACTTGATTTTGGACAATTTAAAACCACGTGCGATTATATGTGATGAAAAGACAATCGAAATTGCAAAAGAGTTTCGTTTTGACGGAAAACTGTACTTATATGACGAACTGATTCAGGCTCAGATAGAGGATGGGCTGCTTGCAGGCATTCGGGCAAAGGCAATCGACACCGACTTGATTTATGTGGTATTTACGTCCGGCTCGACTGGAATTCCAAAAGGCGTTGCAGCCTGTCACCGCTCGGTGATTGACTATATTGAGCAGCTGTCGGAAACACTTGGGTTTAACGAAAATACGGTCTTTGGAAATCAGACACCGCTTTATTTTGATGCCTGTTTAAAGGAACTGTATCCGACATTGAAATTCGGTGCAACGACTTATCTGATTCCGAAGGGACTGTTTATGTTCCCGATTAAGCTGGTGGAATTCCTCAATGAACACAAAATTAATACGATTTGCTGGGTCGTTTCTGCACTGACCATGATTTCTGCATTTGGTGCATTTAAAAAAGCCGTGCCGGAATATCTGCATACAATTGCATTCGGAAGCGAGGTATTTCCGATTAAGCAGTTCCGCATTTGGAAGGAAGTTCTTCCAAACGCAAGCTTTACGAACCTCTATGGGCCGACCGAAGGTACCGGCATGTGCTGCTTCTATAAAGTAGACAGGGAATTTGAATTGGATGAAGTGATTCCGATTGGAAGACCGTTTAAAAATACGGAAATTATTTTGCTGAATGAAAAGGATGAGCGTGCTGCAGACGGAGAAGCAGGGGAAATCTGCATCAGAGGCACTTCGCTTACGATGGGCTATTACAACAATCCGGAAAAGACAAGAGAAGTATTTGTCCAGAATCCGCTGAACCATGCATATCCAGAGCTGATTTACCGTACCGGGGACATCGGCAGGTACAACGAGCGTGGAGAACTGATATTTGTATCAAGGAAAGACTATCAGATTAAGCATATGGGGCACCGGATTGAGCTTGGTGAGATTGAGGTCAATGTCAATATGCTCGAAGGAGTAAAGCTGTCCGGCTGCATCTATGACAAGGACAAAGGAAAGATCGTGCTTTACTATGCCGGAGACATAGAAACCGGCGAGCTTACAAGGCTGTTAAAGGAAAAACTGCCTCGTTATATGATTCCGAACTATGTGGAACGGCTGGATACAATGCCGCTGACGCCAAACGGAAAAATCAATCGGGTGTTTTTATCAGAAAAATATAAAAAAGAACGCGAATAGTATTTGACGAAATACAAGTTTTAGACTACAATTACTTCAAAAATATATTATATGCTAAAAGGGATACCGTCACTTGATAAGTAGCGGTAAGGAAAGGAGTAAATGAATTATGGAAGACTTACTGGAAATTTTATCGGATTTGCATCCGGATGTAGACTTTGAGGCGTGCGATACTCTGATTGACGATAAGATTCTGGATTCCTTTGACATCGTTTCTCTGATTGCAGAGATTAACGACACATTTGAAGTTGCTATTTCTGCAGAGGACATCGTGCCGGAAAACTTTAATTCTGCAGAAGCAATCTGGGAACTCATTGAGCGCCTGATGGAAGACTAAAGAAACAGGACGGACAAGGTATGCTGTTTACATCATATGAATTTATGTTTTTTGTACTCATCACCTGTGTCCTTTATTATGCGATACCGAAAAAATGGCAGTGGGTGCTGTTACTTTTGGCAAGCTATGTGTTCTATTTTCTTGCCGGGGCATCTTATCTGCCATATATTTTTACTACTACGGTATCAGCTTATCTGATTGCAAGACGGCTTACTGCCATGCAGGCAAAGACAGAGAGCTATATAAAGGAACATAAGGCAGAGCTTTCGCGTGAAGAGCGCAAAGCATATAAAGCAAAAGAAAAGAAAAAGCAGTGGCACTTGCTGCTGTTGTGTCTTTTTATCAATATTGGGATTCTTGCAGTCGTAAAGTATACAAACTTTGCAATTGCAAATGTGAATTCTGTGCTTTCTGCATTTGGAAGCACAGCCAAAATTCCGTTTGCGGACTTGGTGCTGCCGCTGGGCATTTCGTTTTATACGTTCCAGACCGTAGGCTATGTGATTGATGTCTATCGCGGCAAACATGAGGCAGAAAAGAATCCGTTTAAGCTTGCATTGTTTGTATCTTTTTTCCCTCAGCTTGTACAAGGGCCGATCAGCCGTTTTGATGCGCTTGCAAAGACGCTGTATGAAGAACACCGTTTTGAGTGGAAAACGGTATCTTTTGGCCTGCAGCGTATCCTGTGGGGCTATTTTAAGAAACTTGTCATAGCTGACCGTATGCTGGTAGCAGTTAAGACACTGATTCAGGCGCCGGAAGAGTACAGAGGCGCCTATGCGTTTGCCGGAATGCTGTTCTATGCACTGGAACTGTATGCGGACTTTACCGGCGGTATTGATATTACAATCGGCATTGCAGAAGTGCTTGGTATCCGCGTGACGGAAAACTTCCACCGCCCATATTTTTCAAAAAATATCAAAGAGTATTGGAACCGTTGGCATATTACAATGGGCACATGGTTTACGGATTATATTTTTTACCCGATTTCGGTCTGCCAGCCGATGTTAAAGTTTTCTCGTTTTGCGAGGGCGCACTTTGGGGAAATTGTCGGGAAACGGCTTCCGGTCTATGTGTCGTCATTTGCTGTCTGGTTTACGACCGGCATCTGGCATGGTGCAAGCTGGAATTTTATTGTCTGGGGACTTGGTAACTTTGTGGTGATTATGGTTTCTCAGGAGTTTGAGCCTCTTTATAAAAAGTTCCATGAACGTTTCCCAAAGGCAGACAAAGCATTTGCATTCCGTGTATTTCGTGTGCTGCGTACTATTTTGCTGATGAGCAGCCTGCGTATGTTTGACTGCTACCGCGACGTTCCGCTTACGTTCCGTATGTTTGGCTCTATATTTACCGAATGGAACTGGAATGTCCTGTTTGACGGAAGCCTGCTTTCTCTTGGTCTGGCAGGGACAGATTATGTGGTTCTGCTGCTTGGAATGCTCGTTCTAATCGTGGTCAGTCTCGTGC
>CAJTZB010000019.1:0-19190 GCA_910583815.1 uncultured Lachnospiraceae bacterium | reverse complement strand
AGCGGCTCTGTCAGAGAAAAGCTTGCCAAAAAGCCGTTCCTGCTGCGTACGGCAGTATGGTATGTGCTGTTTCTTGTGGTGCTTTTGTTTGGTGCTTATGGTGTCGGTTACGATGCAAGCCAGTTTATTTATAATCAGTTTTAACGAGTATGGAAAGGAGCATGACGGTATAGATGGAAAAAGAGAGGAGAGTTGGCAGAGGAAAGAAGGCTGCGGCTGTCTGTGGCGTGCTTCTGTTTGTATTTGGGACTCTTTGGCTGCTGCAGCGGCTTGTAATGCCGAAGTATATGAGTGATATTGTGGAAGGCGCTATGATTGCCGAGTATTATGACGAAAAGAAGGACCACGATGTCATTTTTATCGGAGACTGCGAAGTATACGAAAATTTTACGCCGGCACTGCTCTGGGAAGAGTATGGAATTAACAGCTATATCCGCGGAAGTGCGCAGCAGCTGATTTGGCAGTCCTATTATCTTTTGGAGGACACGCTTCGGTATGAAACGCCGGATGTCGTTGTATTTAACATTCTTTCCATGAAATACAATGAACCGCAGAAGGAAGCGTACAACCGTATGTCAATTGACGGCATGCGCTGGTCGATGTCAAAAGTAAAAAATATTCAGGCATCCATGCTTTCCAGTGAGAATTTTTTGGATTACGTGTTTCCGATTCTGCGCTATCACTCCAGAATCACGGAGCTGACGGCAGATGATTTTAAATATTTGTTTTATCGGGATAAAGTTTCCTTTAACGGTTACTATATGCGTGTGGATGTCAAACCTGCGCTCAATGTGCCGGAAGGCAGGCCGCTTGCCGATTACCGTTTTGGTGAAACGGCATATGAGTATCTGGATAAAATCACTGCACTCTGTAAGGAAAAGGGCGTAGAACTGATTTTAATCAAGGCACCGAGCCTGTATCCATATTGGTATGACGAATGGGAAGAACAGATGGAGGAGTATGCCAAAGCAAATGGTCTCCGCTATATTAACTTTCTTGAGCTGACCGAAGAGTGCGGTCTTGATTTTATGACAGATACGTACGATGCAGGGCTTCATCTGAACTTATCCGGCGCCCAGAAAGTTACTCACTGGTTTGGCAGGTATCTGGCCGAGGAATGTGGCCTTGTAAGCCGGAGAGGCGAAGAAGAGTTGGAAAGAGCATGGGAAGAGAAACTGGCTTCCTATTATGCTGAAATAAAAAGACAAAAGGAGCAAGAGTAAAAACATGAGAAAAAAGTATTTGATTTTATTTGGGACAGTAGCATGCACGGCTGCAATGTTATTTGCAGGCTGTGGAGGAAAGGAAAATGAAGGAGAGAATGGACAGCCTACTCCAACCACAGCTGCAGAGCAAAATGGGAATAAGACCAATACAGGTGAAAAAGGTTATTTATTTAAGTATAATGGTGTGACCGTGGGAATTGATATGGAAGCAGCGCCGATTATAGAAGCACTTGGAGAGGCAGACAGTTACTATGAGGCGCCAAGCTGTGCATTTGAAGGCATGGACAAGATGTATACGTACGGAAGCTTTGAAGTTGATACTTACGAGCAGAATGGCAAGGACTATATTTCAAGCGTTGTATTCAAGGATGATATGATAGCAACCCCAGAAGGCGTATCTTTGTTTATGAAAAAAGAAGATGTCACAAAGGCCTATGGTGATACGTATACCGAGGAGCATGGCATGCTGATTTATGAAAAAGACGGCATGAAATTAAAATTCCTGATTGAAGATGATGAAGTTAAATTGATTGAATATGCTACAACAGCATTGGATGTGCAGTAGCAGGACCTAAAAACAGCACCTATCTGGAAGGCGCACTGATGGAAGCCCGGAAGCAGAGCGCCGGGCTTCCATCACGGATACCGTGTGCCAACAGATAGGTGCAGGACTTTAAATAAGAGGTGTTGTATGGAAGAACTGGAATTACAGCAGCAGATGGTGGAGGCTCCATTTGGAGATAAGCGAGTGGTAGTGCCTGGGATGTCTGTGCTTACAAGACAGGCAGCTGCAGAAGGCTGCGTGCTTTTGAGAAATGACGGCGTGCTTCCTTTAAAAAAGGAACAGAAGGTTTCTGTATTTGGCAGATGCCAGATTGATACGTTCCTTGTTGGTTATGGCAGCGGCGGCGATGTGCATCCGCCGTATCAGATTTCCATTTTGGAGGGACTGAAAGCGTGTGAGGGAATCACGTTAAATGAAACACTTGCCAAGGTGTATGAGGATTGGTGTGCGGAGCATGCCCCAAAGCAGCAGCCTTGGGGCAAATGGCCGATGAGCCATCCGGAAATGCCGGTTACGGCGGAGCTTGTTTCGGAAGCTGCCAAAGAGAGCGGGACGGCGCTGATAGTTCTTGGGCGCGCCGCAGGTGAAGACAGAGAAAATGTACTGGAACAGGGAAGCTATTATTTGACGGAGCAGGAAGAACAATTGCTTTCTCTTGTTACTGCGCAATTTGCAAAGACGGTTGTGATTATGGACTGCGGCAATGTCATTGATATGGCATGGACAACAAAGTATCCGATTTCTGCAATTCTTTGTCCGTGGCTTGGAGGTATGGACTGCGGAAATGCGATTGCGGATGTGCTGTGCGGAAAAGTAAATCCGAGCGGCAGGCTGTCTGATACAATAGCAATGTCTTATGAGGACTATCCGAGTGCTGCAAACTTTGGCGGTCAGGATTACAATAATTACGAAGAAGATATTTATGTCGGCTACCGTTATTTTGAAACATTTGCAAAAGATAAGGTGCTGTTTCCGTTCGGATTTGGCCTGTCCTATACAAACTTTGAGACAGTATGTGAAGAATGGAAAGCAGAAGAGAACGGTATTTCTGCTACGGTAAGAGTTACAAACGTTGGGAATTTGGCAGGGAAAGAAGTGGTTCAGCTTTATGCAGAAGCGCCACAGGGCAGGCTCGGCAAAGCGGCTGCCAGCCTTGTAGCATTTGCAAAAACCGATTGTCTCGCACCGGGCGAATCTCAGGTATTGGCACTTCATAGTACATACTATGATTTTGCTTCGTATGACGATATGGGAAAGACCGGTACTGCTTCTGCGTATGTATTGGAGGAAGGAACTTACCGTTTTTTCCTCGGTGTGGATGAACATGGCGTAAAAAAGGAATGCTGTGGCTCTTTTTGTCTGGAGCAGACACGTATAATAGAACAGCTGGAACCTGTCTGTCCGGTTAAGGACTCTTTTGTACGTATTCTGCCGGAAGGAGAAAAGAAGGCAGATGGTACTTACGAAAAGGGAAGAGAAACGGTTTCAGAAGGAGAAGCAGTGCTGCGGCAGCGGATTCTTGACCGGCTTCCGGAGGAAATTCCATATACCGGAGACAAAGGGCGCTGCTTTGGCGAGGTGCTTTCCGGAACGCTTTCTATGGAAGATTTTATTGCACAGCTTAACAATGAAGAGCTTGCGGCGCTTACCAATGGAGGCGGCGCAATGAACAGTCCGCTTGGAACGGAAGGCAATGCCGGTATTTTTGGCGGCATTACCAAGGGGCTCCGGAAAAAAGGCATTCCGCCTTTGGTGACTGCAGATGGTCCGGCAGGACTCCGAATTAAACGCTACACGACATTGCTTCCTTGCGGTGTGGCACTTGCCTGCACATGGAACACGGAACTTATAGAGAGGCTGTTTGAAAAGCTTGGAGAAGAAATGATACATTTTGAGGTGGATGTGGTTCTGTCTCCTGGTATGAATATCCATCGGAATCCGCTCTGTGGCAGGAACTTTGAGTATTATTCCGAAGATCCGCTGCTCTCCGGCAGAATGGCAGCCGCAGCGGTGCGCGGCATCCAGAAACAGAAGGTTTCGGCATGCCCGAAACACTTTGCTGCCAACAATCAGGAAGTGCGGAGAAATAGGAACGATTCCAGAATGTCGGAACGTGCGCTTCGTGAAATCTATCTCAAAGGATTTGAGTATTGTGTCAAGGAAAGCAGACCAAGGAACCTTATGACTTCCTATAATAAAATTAACGGAGTCTGGAGCCATTATAACTATGACCTTGTGACAACGGTATTACGTGGCGAATGGAAGTATGAAGGGAATATTGTAACGGACTGGTGGATAAAACGCTCGCCTAGTCCGGAATTTCCGGAGATGAAGGACAATGCATACCGTGTGCGTGCACAGGTGGATGTCCTGATGCCGGGCAATGAAAACCCACAATCGCCTGTCAAGGATTATGAAAATGATGGCACGCTGCTTGAGACGTTTGGGAAACCGGATGGGATTACCAGAGGCGAACTGCAAAGGACAGCAAAGAATGTGCTGACATTTGCACAAGTCATCGGAAAGGGGACGGACGGTTGCTGTCAGAAAAAATAAAAAAGCTGATTGCAGACGAAGGCTGCAGGACGGATGACATCGGCATGTCCGGCGCCTCCGTCCTGCTTTATGATACAAAGGTACTGAAAGTACAAGAGCCGGGCGAAGAGGACGAAAATGAATACCGTATTCTTAAATATCTGCATGGGAAACTTCCTGTCCCAAAAGTGCATGCTTATGAACATACGGACGGAATGTCCTATTTGCTGATGGACAGATGCGAAGGAGAAATGGCGTGTGCGGAAAGCTATATGATACACCCGGAGCTGTTGTGCAAACTGCTTGCCAACGGTTTAAAAAAGCTGTGGAGCATAGACGTCTCAGCCTGCCCTTCTGATCAGCGTCTTTCATATAAGCTTGCAAGGGCGCAGTATAATATAGAGCATGGCTTGGTTGATTTGGACAATGTAGAGCCGGAGACGTTTGGAGAGCATGGATTTAAAGACCCGGAAGAGCTGCTTGCCTGGCTCTGGGAGCATAGGCCGGAGGAGGAGCCGGTATTTTCGCATGGAGATTTCTGCCTTCCGAATCTGTTTGGCATAGGTACAGAAGTAACCGGCTATATTGACCTTGGCAGAGCGGGTATAGCTGATAAATGGTGTGACATTGCACTCTGTTACCGCAGCCTGTCGCATAATTGCAATGGGAAATATGGAAATTCTAAAGCACATACAGAGTATGACAGCATGCTTTTGAACCCTTACAGCAAACTGCACCGCGAGGCGCACTCATTTCCAAATCCGCAGAGCGGATTTGCAATTTCTGCTTGCAGAAATTTGTTTCGTGAACTTGGGATAGCGCCGGATTGGGAGAAAATAAGGTATTATATCTTATTGGATGAACTGTTTTAACAGTCTGTTGTTTAGAATTTCTGAAATTGCATAAGATTTATTTTCTGTATCTATTATAGCACAAAGGCTGGGAAAAAACCAGCCTTGTTTTTATGCCAGGAATCCGTATAATCAGTAGTACTAAATTCTATTTGAGAAGGGGAAGGTGTGCCAATGGAGCAAGAGGCATATTTAAGTGGGGTATTAAAGAAGTTAGAAACAGCCGTGGCAGAGCTGGAGCAGAAGATGGAAGCAAGACGCTTGGAAATATCCAAGATGCAGGAGTACTACTGGGAAAACTATACAGAATTTGATGAGTATGGATATGAGAGGACGGACAATGACCGGCTGTTTCAGGAAGAAGCGAGTGCACATAAGGAACTGGCAAAAAAATATGCACGCTATAAGAAAATGCTGGACTCTCCTTATTTTGCCGCCGTTACGTTTCGGTATGATGGGGAGGATGAGGAAGAAACTTATTATATCGGAATTGGTGATTTTTCTCCGTCCAAAGCAGAAGCGCCGCTCGTCTGCGACTGGCGCGCGCCGATTTCCGGCCTGTTTTATGACTATGATATTGGGGAAGCATCGTTTCAGGCGCCGGCAGGAACAATCTCCGGGGAGCTTCTCAAAAAATATCAATATAAAATCAAGGAAGGAAAGCTTCTGTATGTGATTGACAGTGATGTTGTGGTAAATGACGAAGTACTGCAGCGGGAGCTTTCCATGAATGCAAACGCAAGGTTAAAAAGTATTGTCAGTACGATTCAGAAGGAGCAGAATGCAATTATACGCAACGAATCCGACCGGATTCTGGTTATTCAGGGAAGCGCCGGTTCCGGCAAGACCTCGGTGGCGCTGCACCGCGTTGCTTATTTGCTGTATCACCACAGGACACAGCTTTTGGCGAAGCAGATTCTGATATTGTCTCCGAATCCGGTGTTTTCGGAATATATTTCACATATTTTGCCGGAGCTTGGCGAGGAAAATATTCTGGAAATGACACTTGACTTATATGCGTATAAAGAGCTGAAGCCATACAAAGAGGCAGAAGACCGCTATCACTATCTGGAGCGTCTGCTTTGTATGGAGGAGCAGGAGGCAGAAGAGTATCAGCGTCAGGTGCAGGAGAAGCAGAGCAGGGAATATGCAGAAGAACTGCAGCGCTTTGTGTTGCTGCTAGAGGATGATTTGATGAATTTCCGTCCGCTTTCCTATAAAAAACTGAGTAAATCCGTAGAGGAGCTTCGGACCTTGTTTTATGAGAAGTTTCCGGAAATTCCGATACTGGCAAGGATGCAGACGCTTGCGGATTATATCATTGATGAACAGGAGACGCTGCTTGACAGAGAATATGATGTGTTGGAGCGAGGCATTGTGGAATCAAAGCTGGATGCAATGTATGAAACAAAAAATCCGTTTGTTCTGTACAACCGCTTCTTGAGGGAGAGCGGCCGAACCGAAATTTCAGAGCTTGCAGAGCATATTCCGTATGAGGATGTATATCCAATGCTCTATTTGCGGTATCTGCTGTCCGGCGGCATGGCACGGAGCGGAATCAAGCACTTAATTGTAGATGAGATGCAGGACTATTCTTATGTGCAGTTTTTGCTGCTTAGCAAGCTTTTTTCCTGTCCTATGACAATACTTGGCGACAGGGAGCAGCAGGCGGTGCCGGGAAAGCCAAATGCGCAGGAACTTTGCAAGGAGGTATTTGGAAAACAGGCGAAGCTGCTTACCTTAAGAAAAAGCTACCGTTCCACGACGGAAATTTCACAGTTTGCCAACCAGATTGCAGGAATTGAAGGAGAGGAAGCGTTTGAACGCCACGGAACACCACCGGAATATCTTTTATCGGCAACCAGACAGGAAATGACAGAACAGCTGAAAGAACGTCTTTCCTTTACGCTTCGGAAAAAAGAGGAGGGAATGGCAGCAGGTTTTGATACGATAGCAGTGCTGACAAAAACATGGGAAGAGGCATTGCTTCTGTATGCAGAACTAAAGGAAAAACTGCCGGTTTCGCTGCTCTCTGCTGAAAGCAGCCATATGGAGCAAGGAATCGTCATTACGACGTTTTATCTGGCAAAGGGGCTGGAATTTGACAGTGTACACGTAGTATATGTGCAGAAAGACACTTATTTTTCCGATTACCACCGGCAGATACTATATATTGCTGCGACAAGGGCGCTGCACGAACTGACGTTATATGGTTTCGGGGAGAGGAGCGAAATAGCTATAACAGGGCAGAAAAAGGCTTTACGCTTCCAAAGTAATCCGCTATGATAAAGCTGTAGCAGTCAAGGCAATGGTGCAAAGAAAGTAGGTGATGGGTATATTGAATTGAAGGTTACACTGACGAGTTTAGGAGTTAATCTTTCACAGCTTGATAAGATAGAATAATGCTATGGATAACTATCAGGGAAGCGTTGGTTTCATCAACGCTTCCCTGATATTGTTAAGCATGAAATACTTTCAGTTCGGCAGATTCATCCGTAATCAGGCATCCGTAATAGCCTGCTTCTTCTAATTTTGCAAACAGTTTTCCAAGCTTTTTTGGCTTTTCAAACAGCGCAACATCATAGTCTTTACGATAACCGTCTGCGGTCTGGATAGCAGAAACTACCTGCGACTCCGAGTAAATCACTGCAAGTCGTTTTTTTACCGAAGGAAGTGTGTCTGCCTTTGCAGAAAGGATGCTTGCAATCCGCTCAAAGCCGATGGAAAAGCCGACAGCAGGAATGTTTTCACCAATAAATTTGCCAATCATATTGTCATAGCGTCCGCCTCCTGCAATGGAGCTTCCAAAGTCAAGGGATTCTACCTCAAAGATTGTGCCGGTATAGTACCCCTGTCCACGGACTAAAGAACGGTCATATACAATCTCATAGCGTCCTTCTGAAAGGGCCTCAACAGAAGCCATAATGGAGGCAACGCTGTCCACTGCTTCCGTATCAGAGCAGTATTTTCTGGCTTCTTCTAAAGTGAAAGGCGTAATGCCCATTATGGAGACGAAGCGTTCAATGCTGTCCGGATCAAAGCCTTTGGAAAGAAGCTCTTCTTTTACGCCATCTGCACCTATCTTATCCAGCTTGTCTAATGTGATGCAGACACTGTCAGCGTCCTCTTCGGCAAATCCTGCAAAAGAAATAAGGCTCTTCAAGATGCGCCGGTCATTGATGCGTACTTTAAAATGTTCAATGCCAACAGCAAGCAGTGCCTTTGCGGTTGTGTCAATCAGTTCTACTTCGCAGTTTGCAGAAGAAGAACCTAGAATATCAATGTCACACTGCACGAATTCACGCAGGCGTCCTTTCTGTGGACGTTCTGCACGAAACACCCGGTCCAGTTGGATAACCTTAAACGGAGTACCAAGGGCATTGCGGTGACATGCATAATAACGAGAGAGCGGAAGCGTCAAATCGTAGCGGAGCCCAATATCAGCGAGTTCTTTTGGGTTTCCGCCAGCCAGTGCTTCTGTCAGCTTATCACCACGTTTCATTACCTTAAAAATCAGTCCAAGATTTTCGCCGCCTTCGCTTTTGTCCAGGTTTTCAATATCCTCTAAAATAGGAGTTGTAATCCGTTCAAAGCCGCAGGAGCGGTAAGTTTCCAAAATTTTTCCCTGCAGGAAATCACGCAGGGCAGTTTCCCTTGGGAGATAGTCATTGGTTCCTTTTACGGAAGTCAGTTTCATAAAGCGGTCCTTTCTTTTTTGTGAAAGAAAAAAGGCCATAGCATAAAATCGCTACGGCCCTTGTTTTACTATGTCATTAAGCAACTTTGTTTACAGCCTTAGCGAGCTTGGACACTTTTCTTGCAGCTGTATTTTTATGGAAAATGCCCTTTGCTGCAGCCTTATCGATTGCAACAACAGCGTCCTTTAAAGCAGTAGTAGCGAGAGCTTTGTCTCCGGCAGCCACGGCAGACTCAACTTTCTTTACTAATGTCTTAACCTTAGACTTGATCATTTTATTTCTTAAAGTCTTGGTTTCAATTACTCTGATTCTCTTCTTTGCAGACTTAATATTAGCCAATGAAAACACCTCCAATGCAATAATCTTGTTTTCTTTCTAACAGTTGAAACGAGACACGGATGCTTCAACCAAGCATACTGTTTTATCATAATACAAAGGACGAATTATGTCAAGACATTCCTGTATCTATTATGAAAAAAATATTTCAGAACGTTTTCTTGCAGCCTTTGCGGATATATTTTTCATGACTGCCGCATACTATAATATGTCTCTCTTTTTATTCCATAGGAAAATGCGCTTATGGAATAGAAAGATGGGCATACAATGGAGAAAGCAGGTGAGGCAATGATGGAATTCAGAACAGACCTTGCGTTAGAAGTGCGGGAAAGCTTTGAAGAAGACAATATAGAAATATCTGGTGTGGCACTCAAAGAAGAAACCGGAAAAATGAAAGGCATTAAGGTGACAACCGTTGACATTTTTAATGAAGACGGTGCCCAGGCGATGGGAAAACCAAGAGGCAAGTATATTACAATTGAGATTCCGGAGCTGCTGAATGAGGAGGAAAAGTGCCGGACTGCAACAGAAAAAGAGATTGAGGCACAGATTTTAAAGCTGATGAATGGGAAAAAAACTAAAAGTATCCTTGTAATCGGGCTTGGAAACAGAGATATTACCGCAGATGCACTTGGGCCTCTTGTAGTGGAAGAGCTGTTGGTGACAAGGCACTTGTTTAAGGAATTTGGGGAAAAATTCGGGGAAAAACACGGTTATCAGAATGTCAGTGCGATGGCGCCGGGCGTTATGGCGCAGACCGGCATGGAGACAATGGAAATGATTAAGGGAATCGTGCGAGAGACGAAGCCGGATCTTGTGCTTGCGATTGATGCGCTTGCAGCAAAGAGCGTGCATCGCCTGAATACGACGATTCAGCTTACAGATACCGGGATTTGCCCGGGAGCAGGTATCGGAAACAACAGGCAGGCACTCAATGAAGAGAGCATCGGCAGGCCGGTGCTGGCACTTGGAGTTCCTACGGTAGTAGATGCCGGAACGATTGTCAGGGAAGGGATGGAGCAGTTTGCCAAGAGCCGTCCTGATTTTAAAAGGGAAGCAGAAGAATTTTTACAGCGTGATTTTACCGGTTTTGTAAAAAATATGTTTGTGACTCCTAAAAATATTGATTGTTCGATTCGGTATGTCAGTGAAACGGTGGCAGACGGAATTAATCGCTTTATTAAGAGTAAATAGCAGGTGGTTGGATGAATCAGTTAAGACGCAGGATTTACCGGTTCAGAGCAAAGATTTATGCAAGGCTTCCGAAAAACCGCAGCTTGCTTAAAGTTGGGGTTCTCTGTATGCTGGCTCTCGGTATATTGCTGTATTATAAGATAAGGACGGTGCTTCCGGAATTTTTTTCGGGAAAAGAAGAGGCAGTCCAAGCGAGTTCTGGGAATATGGCAGATGATGATAAAAATACAGAAAAGGACAAGGCATGGCAGGATGGACAAACAGGAAAGGACAGCACCCAGATACCAGAGGACGGATACTTGGATGTACAGTATGTGCAAAGTGATATCCGTCCGCCTGCTGCTCCAAGCGCCGTGCCGACCGGTAAGCCTGCAGAGCTTGCAGATGCACAAGGGACGGAGGTGGCGCCGTCAGGAGAGCAGGCAGTAACAACGGGGACAAAGCCGGCGGTGTCCCTTACCGGACTTGTTCCTGCGGTATATCCGAAGCTTTCTGATATTGTTGGAAAACGGTATCTTTTGTCCAATTTAAAGCAGCTTGGCTACTTAAAAGATACATTTTATATTGTAAACCAGACAACAAAAATGACAGAAAGCAATTTCAGTGCAGAGCGCTTCTTAAAAACGGATTTGTCATTGGAAAAAAAGAAGGATGCACCACAGATTCTGATTTATCATACACATGCTTCTGAGGCCTTTGCAGACAGCAGAAAGGGCGTGCAGGCGGATACGGTAGTCGGCATGGGAGATTTGCTGGCGGAGTACCTGACAGAGAAATACGGCTATGTGGTGCTGCATGACAAAACAGTATTTGATATGAAGAATGGGGCTGACAACCGAAGTCATGCATATAATGAAGCACTTACATATATGGAGCAGCTTTTAAAGGAGAATCCAAGCATTGAGGTGATTATTGACCTGCACAGGGATGCAGGGGCAAAGCGTGTGGCAACGATACAGGGGAAGCAGGTGGCGAAGGTCATGCTGTTTAACGGCCTTAGCCGTAATACAAGTGGGGAATTGAGTTATCTCCCCAATAAAAATCTGCCATATAATCTCGCATTCAGTTTTCAGATGAAGCTGATTGGAGATGAGATGTATCCCGGACTGATGAATAAAATTTTCCTAAAGGATTACCGCTATAATATGCATCTGGCAGAACGCTACCTGCTGATTGAGCTTGGCACATCCAACAATACGGTAGAAGAGGCTTCTAATGCAATGGAGCCGCTGGCAGACGTACTGGCACAGGTGCTTTCCGGGGTATAAAGGGATTATGTATGAAAAGGAAAAAAATAATAGCAAGCGTGGTAGTCTTGATATTATGTCCTACAAAGCCAAAGAAAATAGAGTTGAGGACTTGGGACATTTCTGCTATACTATAGTTCAAAATAAGTTTGGATGGGAGATTGTTCAGCCGGGAGTTTATGCTGTTATATAAAGTTCCTGTTCAGATTGGAAGCCGCCTGTGGTGGCAGAATGGGGGTCAGTATGCAGATTTCAAGCAGATTCACGATTGCTGTCCATGTGCTTGTATGTATTGAAACATTTAAAAATGACTATAAAGTGACCAGTGATTTTCTGGCATCAAGCGTCAACGTAAATCCTGTCGTGATAAGAAGGCTGCTGCAGCAGTTAAAAAAAGCCGGAATAGTAAATGTTGTACGAGGCAGCGGCGGAACAGACATAGAGAAACCTGCCAGTGAGATTACATTGCTTGATGTATACAATGCCGTGGAATGTGTAGAAGAAGGAGAGCTGTTCCATTTTCATGAGAATCCAAACCAGCTTTGTCCGGTTGGAAAGAACATCCATGCTATTTTAGATACAAGATTAAAACAAATCCAGAAAGCAATGGAAAGGGAGATGAAGTCGGTAACAATACAAGACGTTATGAAAGATGCCAACAGGTTGATAATGATAAAATAAAGCATCCCGCATTTCATGAAGGTGAAGTGCGGGAAAAATTTTGAGAAATTTTGATATAACTGTTGACATTACAACGATTAGATGATATAACATAGATGTATCAATAATTATTACAACAAAGAACAGTTTGGAGGCAGAAAAGATGGCAAACTTTAATAAGGTCAGTGTAACACAGGATGCAAGAACAGAACTTCATGACAAACTTTTTTTAACCGGAGCAGAAGTAAGCGTTAATCATCTTCCGGCGGGGGCGTGTGTTCCTTTCGTCCATGCACATAAAAAGAACGAAGAAATTTATGTGATTCTTTCCGGGAAGGGGAAGGCCGTGATTGATGGGGAAACCATAGAACTTGAGATGGGTGACTGGCTTCGCATTTCTCCGGCAGCAAAGCGCCAGTTTTCTGCGGCAGAAGATGTCGCAATCAGCTTTGCCTGTATTCAGGTGAAGGAGAATTCTTTAGAGGAATACACAAAGGATGATGCGATTGTATAAGTTGTATAAAAACTTTATAGTGTCATAGAAAATAGCGTCGGTATGCAGGCTGCATGGGATAAGATTACTGCCATTTGTATACCGGCGCTGTTCTTTTACTGTTCTTTCGGCTGGCTATTTTTCTGCCCAACGTTTCCATATTACAATTTCGGCATCAGAACCATTGCAGCCATATTCACATACCAGCAGATAGGTTTCATCTGCTGCAATCCCATAGCATCGGTCGCTGCCGCTCTTGTGGAGCTGGTTTCCCAAATAAATTTTGTTGTCGTCCCAGACCTTTATGGTCTGTCCGCTTGGCAGGATGTATGTAAGGTTAATAAAAGAGCCCTTGAGGGCATTTAGTTCTGTTACTTTTTCCATGTCTTCAATATGGAGCGCGTTAAATGCTGCAATTAATTTTTCTTTGAATTCACACAGGGCATTTTCTCCGTTTTGGCAGCAGGCTGCGACAATGCATTCTGAACCAAAAGGGCGTCCGTTTGTCTTGGTACATCCGCTGCAGGTTTCATGTGCCTCGCAGATAGAACAATCAGTTCCACAAATTGAATTAGTCATAAGAGACCTCCTCCAAAGTATTGTATTACTTATTTTATCTCATGGGAGAGGTTGGCGCAAGACCAAATCCGCGAAGAGGTCTATCCCAAAACCTGCGATTCACGTAGTCAAACCAGCCATTCACGAAATGGGCATTGGAAATGTCCATTATTGTTCCGATAAATAAATCAGAGGCTGGAGGTGGTGGGCACGGTGAAGATTGCAGTATGTGATGATGAAAAAAATATAAGGGCTTATCTTATTTCACTCATTAAGAAACAGGATGCCAAATGCAGCATTGTGGAATATGCTTCGGCCAAGGAGTATTTATCAGATGGGAAAGAATATGATTTGGTGTTTCTTGACATAGAACTGGACGGTCTTGGTGTGGATATGGACGGAATGGAGTTAGCAAGGCGGATTCGCGGCATGGATGCCATCAGGCAGCCAGTAATTATATTTGTCACCGGATACGAAACGTATGTTTATGATGCATTTGATGTAGGGGCATTTCAGTATCTAGTAAAACCGGTGGAGGAGCAGAAATTCGCGGAGGTGTTTGGGCGGGCAAAAGCGCGGCTTCTGTCCGAGCAGACGCTGCCAGAAACGAGGCAGTACAGGAAAAGGCTGATGATTCAGTGTGCAGGTGAGGGAAGGGCTATACTTTTAAATGATATTTATTATATGGAGAGCCAGAACCATGCGATAGTACTGCACTTAAAGGATGGGAATCCGGCAGGTAAAGGGAAGTTAGAGTACTATGGAAAAATTGGAGATTTGGAAAAGGAATTGGAAGGACAGTTTTACCGTATCCACAGAGGATACTTAATCAATCTCTTCTATGTAGAAGGGTATGACAGGACGGAAGTAAGGATGGCAAATGGGGATAAACTCCTGCTTTCAAGATATAAGTACCACGGTTTTGTGCAGGCATATATGGATTACATTTCGGAGGAAGACGAATGAGCCGGTCAGGTTATGAAATGGTTTATAGTGCATTAAACCTATGGAAGATGGTCTTGCAGCTTATTCTGTTTTTTGCCTTATGGGCCTCTGCTTTTTATGAAAAGAGGAAAAAAAGAACCATATTTGCGGCGATACTGTTTAGCCTTGCAAACATCGGAATGGGATTCTGGCTGTCTGGCTTATGGTCAAGGTATGCCATATCAGCGCTGCTTGTATTGGGATATTGCATGGTATGCCATAGAAAGCAGATTGGAAAGGCAGCCTTTGTGCTTCTGGCATTTTATAATTTCCATTGTTTAAGCTATCTAATTGCAAACAGTGTTTATGCAGAAACAATAGAGCGGATGATGCGAGGGATTCCTGTCTTACAGCATGATTATGAGCAGCAGATGTATTATAGCATTGCCGTCGGAATGTTTTTTATGGTGCTTTCTTATTCGGTGCTGTTTGTATTTATGGGGATTGCCTGCTGTCTGTTGATAAAGAAAACAGCTATTATGGCATGGCAGGATGTCATGTTGCTGTCTGTGCTGAATATTGTCGGCAGCATATTGACCAATATTGTGGTTGGGCTATATGCGGTAGAGGTGGAACAGGGTGTCTTTTATCTGTTCAACGAACAACCGGATTTGCTATGGAAAATGCCGGCAGTAGCAGTTCTTATTTTCGCAGGGGAAGCTGCGCTGATTTATTTCTGGCAGAGATACCAGATGCTTCTTTCTGAAAGACAGAAGCATTTTGCAGAGGAACAACAGGTAAAAGCCATGAAGAAGCGTTTGGAAGAAGCAGAGAATTTTTATGGAAGCATTCGTAAAGTAAGGCATGAAATGAAAAACCATATGATGAATCTCAAAGGACTGGCAGAGAGCGGACAGTATAGGGAGATAGAAGGGTATGTGCAGAAAATGGATGAGACAATGCAGGCATTGGAGTATAAGTATACAACAGGGAATGCAGTAACGGATGTTATTTTAAATGACAGGTGGCGCAGGGCGGAACAGGCAGGCATCCGGTTTGAGGCGGAATTCCAGTACAATGGGGGAATTCCGGTGTTTGATTTAGGGATTGTCTTAAGCAATCTTTTGGACAATGCCATAGAAGCCTGTGAGAAGCTAGAACCGGGAAAAGGCTTTATACGTCTTGGATTGAGGCAGAAGAAGCAGTTTTGGCTGCTGGATGTGGAAAACAGTTTTGATGGGTCTGTACTTTTGAAAGAAGGAAATACGCTTCCGCTAACAACAAAACAGACCAGAATGCCCCCAATCGCGATAGAGCATGGGATAGGGCTTGAAAATGTACGTGATATAGCAGAAAGGTATTTTGGTGGCGTGAACATCAAAATAGAAGGAAATATTTTCCATGTGACAGTGATGCTACAGCAGGAAAAATAAAAACGCAATCAAGGAGGATAAGGTTATGGGAATTTCAGGAATTGGAAGCAATAGCAGCAATGTATACCAAGGCGCATATGCTTCACAGAAAAATGGGGCAGCAAGAAAGGCAGAATCAAAGAGTACAGAAACAAAAAACGCGGTATCTGTACAGGAAGGTTATTATTCTTACTTGCAGAAAAATTACGACTGCGTAAAGAATGGGAGTGTGGCAATTTCCGGCACTTATCTGAAAGAATGTGCAGGGAATCCGGAGAAGGCAAAAGAACTGGAAGAAAGTCTGGCATTTTTTAAGGAAGGATATGAAAGCGGGCTAAGAAGCGCGAGAGCCAATGCAAGGGCGATTGGGGCAAGGTTGGTAAATTATTCAGAAAGCTGGAGCATAGACAATACAGGAAACATAACGATGATGGCATCCACAACTGTAACTTCGGATGACAGCATAAAAGGATGGAGAGAGCTGGAGGAAGAGAGAGAAGAAAAATTAAAAGCAAAGGAACTGGAGGATTTTCTGAAAAAGATACCTGAGCTGGAACGGCAGGGATATGAGCAGCTGTCTGCCAGAAACAAGGCTTTGGGTGGGACGGTGACTTACTATCAGCAGACATGGACGGTAAATGAGGACGGCAGCATACAAAGTACTGTATATTCTGTAACGGAAACAGGGATGACTAATGCAGAAAGAATGAAGAAAAATATGGAGGAACGTCTGGAGAAGCAAGCAGAAAAGAAAGCAGAAGGGAAAAAAGTAAAAGAACAGAAAAGGGAAGAAGAAAGACAGGCAAAAAAGATGGAAGTGGATATAAAAAAGACTTTTCCTAAATTTGATATTACGGTATAATAATACCTGTATACTGCACATAACAGGGGAGTTTCACAATCGCCTGGACAGAGCAGTAAGGGAAGGAGAAATTACAATGGAAATACCTCAAATGCTGGAAGAGTATGCAGACTATCTGAAGTCAACCATTAAGTTGTCCAACCGGATTGTTTTTACCTTGGAGGAGACGAAGCCTTGGGAGAGCAAACTGGGTGGATGCCCTTATCTGGAAGGCATAGAGCAATACCCTATGGGGGAAGGCGGAAAGCCCATGATGTTTTTTGCACAGATTAATCTTGCTGAGATGCCGCCTCTGCCGGATTTCCCACAAGATGGCCTGCTTCAGTTTTATGTAGAGGATGATGACTGTTATGGTCTGGACGGAATAAGTGTCGTAAAATACATCCCTGAATATAAGACAGATGAGGCGCTGCTTGTCAGGGAAAATCCATATAGCGAAAGTTATGAGGAAAATCTGCCTTTTAGTGAAAATTGCAAAATAACTTTTATTCAAGAAGAAGTGTTCATTGGGACAGACTGTCCGGAGTATGAGGATAAGTTCTGGGACGTGTCAGAGGAGGAATCGGATGCTCTTTATGACCTTTGTGACGCCAGTGACAGCCGTGTAGGCGGGTATCCGTATTTTGTCCAGAGCGCTCCTGCATATTATGAAGACAGTTCAGAGTATGTACTGCTTCTTCAGTTGGATGTAGATGATACAAGCGGTCTGATGTTTGGCGATTCTGGCAACTGCAATTTCATGATTTCTCGTAAAGATTTATTGGCAAAGAATTTTTCTGAAGTGGAGTATGACTGGCAGTGCTGCTAAAAATGCAGAAAAACTTTGGCCGCATGCAGGGCAGAAAGGTGGTTTATATTTATGACGGATTTTTTTCTGAAAATGGATGAAGACTATGTACAAGAACATTTTCCAAGTGGTTCTGTGTTTGAGGGAGCGACGAAAACTGTTAAAAGAAGAGGCACGATAGGCATTATTATTATTGGCGTATGGCTGGCCGCTGCATTGTATGGATTAGTCTGGGCCATTGGCAGGCTCAGGGAGTTTCTTTCTGGTGGGCAGGATGATATGCTTGGCGTTGGTATCGCAATCTGTGCGTTCTTTGGGCTGCTTGTTTTGCTTTTTGGAGCTCTTATCGTGTTCATGATAAAGGGAGTCAGAAAAAAACGTGAAGACTATATTAGGGATTCTGCGAAAAAAAGCAAATTGCCGGTAAGCGAGATTGAGGCTTTTGAACGGCAGGCAACTGCTTCGGACTGTTACATATTAGAACTGACGGCAGGGCTTGACAGAATGCTTTCCAATGCTACAAACAAGGATGGGCTGCTTACAAGGGATTATGTCTATCTGGCAGATCCTGCCCAGACTGTGATGCGTGTTGAGGATTTAAGGGCATGCTGCTTCAGCGACTACACTTATTATGTCAATGTAGGAAACCATTCTAAGAAAATTCACTGTTTGGCAATTTACCTTATCGCTTCCAATGGGGTCAGCGTCCTTTCTGATACAACAAGGGAAGCCGGAGAGGCTCTTATGGCGCTCTTAAAAGAACGAAACAATGCCATTGATACAAACAATGGGACGGTTCTGCCGGAGGGAGAGGTGGACGCCTACAAAAAAAGAATACTGGATGCAAGTCGTGAAAAATAAGATGAGAAAAACGGAACGTTTTTTTATTTTTGGCAGCAGGTTTTCCGTAAGGATAACCTGCTGTTTTTGCTTTGCCCAGAGGCAGGCCGAATATTAAGAATTTTCAGGCAGAAGTATCTGTGCCTGTGCAGTGTTTGCCACGAGGCTGCTTATGCGCAAAAAGCAGCGCAGAAATGGGGTCATAATGAAGAAAAGGAAATCAAAAGAAGTCAACAAACGTGCAGTTTGGGTTATGTTCTGCAAAGAGGAGACTTAGGAAAGATCAGAACTGCATTTTCCGACCGTTTTGAGATTTTGCAGACAGAAAACAGCAATTCAGCAAAAATCAGCGTGGGACATTTTGATATGGAATTCACTGTTTTGCTTCCTTCTATGGGAAAAGAAGAGGAACAGTTTATCAAAGAACAAAAAGGCATGGTATGTGGTTTCTTTTCTCAGGTACAGGGGCATAATAAGAAAGATGATATTAAAATTAATTTGTGCCATTACATCCGGCAGACACAAGCGTACATTTATATGGAACTGAAAATGCGAAACCCAAAAGAAGGTTGGGAAGAAGATTTGGATGATGTGAAAGGCCGTCTGCTTGATGCTGCAGAAGAAGTGGAAGGAATTCTTATTGTGGAAGATGGAACCGTGGTTCTTGGAGCTGTAGATGGAAGAGGCGGAATTCTGCTAAACCAGCAAGGCTACAGTGAGTTTGAATCTTATTTTCCCTTTGTACCAAAAGAAAATAGGAAGATGCTGGGAGACTGTACGGAGAAACAGAAAGAACGCAGAAACAAAAATATGGAATACATCTTTAAAAAGGGAATCTATGTATGTGAGCTTCCGCTGAATAAAGACGAGGACAGTGTGTTGCTTAGGGACAAAGAGGAAGTAGTGCGCAGGACTTTGGGGGTATTGGTGGTTTCCTTAGCGTCGGCGTACAGATGGAAACACGGTCGATGAAGGGCAGAATTTCCCCCTTTCTTCGTTACT
>CAJTZB010000018.1 GCA_910583815.1 uncultured Lachnospiraceae bacterium | reverse complement strand
TCTTCGTTACTTTCACTCCACGTACGTCTCTGTACGCGTCGTTCAAGTGCCTTGAAAGGGGGAATTTCTGCCTCTTCTCGACTCTGCGACCTCACCCATAGAGATTTCAGGCATTTTCAAGGAAGATGAGCGAGGCGTACAGAGACGTACGCCGAGGGAAGATGACAAAGAAAATGCCTGAAATCACATGGTTGAGGCGTGTTGCCATCTGTACACCGCTAAGAGCAGGAAAAGGAGAAAACAGGTGAACGCGGCATATGAGACGAATTTTTGCGACAATCTGGAGAGTACTGTGGAATCTGATAAAGATTAGTATCATATTGGGTCTGGTAGCTGTGCTTGCTCTTGGTATCTATCTTTACAGTGAATATGCAAAGCCGATTATGAGACTGCAGAACTTGGCAAAGAATATTGCTAAAGAATCGGAACCAAGTGATTTTGCTTCGGCCCTGACAAGCATTGTGTATGATGTCAATGGAGAGAAGATTGTAACACTGCGTTCTGCAAAGGATGCGTATTATTTAACCTATGAAGAGCTTCCAAAGTATGCAGTGGATGTTATGCTTGTTACAGAGGACAGGAAATTTTATTCCCACGGCGGTGTGGATTTTCTTGCCAATATCCGTGCCGCCTATGCGCTTTTAAAGCATAAAGGAAAGATTACGCAGGGCGGCAGCACAATTACGCAGCAGCTTGCAAGAACGGTTTATTTGACAAATGAAGTAACTTACGAGAGAAAGATTATAGAGATTTTTCTTGCATGGGAGTTAGAAAAGAAGTATAGCAAAAAGCAAATACTTGAGTTCTATATGAACAATATCTATTTTTCCAACAGTTACTATGGTCTGCAGGCGGCGGCATATGGCTATTTTGGCAAGAGCGCAAAAGAACTGTCTCTGTCACAGACAGTATTTTTATGTGCGATTCCAAATAATCCATCTTTGTATGATCCGTATCTGCATTTTGATAAAGTAATTGCAAGACGAGACAGAATGCTTCTCCAGATGTTAGAAAATGGGGAAATTACACAGGCCCAGCATGACGCTGCAGTGTCAGAAGAGATTTTTTTGACAAAGCAGACGGTGACAAGACACAATTATGTGGAAACCTATGTTTACTATTGTGCAATTCGTGCGCTGATGGAAAAGGACGGATTTGTGTTCCGGACAAAGTTTGATACACAGGAAGAGAAGGCAGTTTATGAAGAGCAGTACGAAGCTTCCTATACATATTGGCAGAAACGGCTCTATACCGGAGGCTACCGGGTATATACGTCCATTGATTTGGAGCTGCAAGAACAGCTTCAGAAATCAGTAAATGAAGGAACAGCAGAATTTACTGAAATGACAGAAGACGGAATTTATGAACTTCAGGCGTCGGCAGTCTGTATTGATAATGAGACAGGCTGTGTAGCGGCAATTGTTGGCGGGCGGGAACAAGAATCTGCAGGCTATACACTGAACCGTGCCTATCAAAGCTTTCGTCAGCCGGGAAGTGCAATTAAACCGCTGATTATTTATACACCTTGGTTTGAGAGAGGTTTGTCTCCGGATGATATTCTGATAGATGAAAAGTTTGAAGGCGGGCCGGTTAATTCAGACCGCAGCTATGTTGGAGAGATTACAGTGCGGCGTGCGCTGGAAGTATCTAAGAACACGATTGCATGGAAGCTGTTTTTAGAGCTGACACCGGAAGTTGGGCTGTCTTACTTAAATAAAATGGGTTTTCGACGGCTGACAGAAAGTGATTATGTGCCGGCTGCCGCGTTAGGAGGGCTTACTTACGGCGCAAGCGCGTTAGAAATGGCAAGTGCTTATGCGGCTCTGGAGAATGACGGAATTTACCGGACGCCGACTTGCATTTTGCGGATTACTGACAGTGAGGGGAGAGAAATACTAGGAAGTAATACTTATGCTGCGCAGAAGGAATTTCGGGTTTATGAAACAAATGCAGCACGGCTTATGACAGATGTGATGAAAGGCGTTTTAATTAGTGGAACAGCCAAAGGAAATGGGCTTTCTACGGCAGCGGCAGCAGGAAAGACCGGAACGACAAGTGATAAAAAAGACGGCTGGTTTGTAGGCTATACTGCATATTATACGACCAGTGTCTGGGTTGGATACGATATGCCAAAGCGTGTTGATACGCTTTCTGGCAATACTTATCCTCTTGCTGTCTGGAAAGATTTTATGGACAAGATTCATAAAGGACTTCCTGCTTTGGAATTTGAGCCTTATGAGCCAGTGGAAGCAACAAGGCCTCCGGCAGCAGAACAAGATAAGGAAGGTGCGGATTCTGAAAGTGAAATAGGAGAGGAAAATTCAGACAGGCAAGGTGAAACAGCAGTTCCGACACAATCTCCTTCTAATGAAGAAGAGATGGAAGATGGAACTTATGATGGCAGCCAATATAAAGTTACACCGCCACCGGAACCGCTTGAAAATGAGGAAGAAGAATATGATAGGACAGAAGACCCACACTGATTATCAGTATGGGTCTTTTCATACATAGAGAAATACAGACTTAATCAGTACTTTTTTGGGTATTTGCCTGCTGAGCTTTATGTTTGTTTAACAGGTTCTGGATGCGTGCAGTCGGGCTTAAGAACTCACTAATAGAACCATCGTGATTCATTGCGTCAATCAGAAGAGCGATGTACTTGCTCATATCGGCACTTGTATAGTATGGACGAGATAGAAGCTCTTCTGTCTGGTAAACGAGGTTGGTTGTAATCAGGCGGTCGAAAAGTCCCTTTTCGTATGCTTCATCAAATTTTTCCAAACCGTTGGTAAACAGACCAAATGTGGAGCAGATAAAAATCCTGCGTGCGTTCCTGCTTTTTAATTCGGTAGCAACATCTATCATGCTTTCACCCGAGGAAATCATATCATCAACAATAATTACATCTTTTCCGTCTACATTGCTTCCAAGGAATTCATGAGCAATAATAGGGTTGCGTCCGTTTATAATTGTTGTATAGTCACGGCGCTTATAAAACATGCCAACATCTGCACCGACAACATTGCCAAAGTAAACAGCGCGGCCCATTGCGCCTTCATCCGGACTGATAACCATAGTATGTTCAGCGTCCATAATGATGTCCGGCACATTGCGGAGCAGTGCTTTGATAAACTGGTAGGTGGGCTGTATTGTTTCAAAGGAATTAAGAGGAATAGCGTTTTGCACACGAGGATCATGTGCATCAAATGTAAGAATGCCATCAACACCCATATTTACAAGTTCCTGAAGGGCGAGTGCGCAGTCAAGGGATTCTCTTGAGCTTTTTTTATGCTGCCTGCTTTCATACAGAAACGGCATAATTACTGTAATTCTGCGTGCTTTGCCTCCAACAGCGGCAATAATTCGTTTTAAATCCTGAAAATGGTCATCCGGAGACATATGGTTGACTTGTCCACAAACAGTATAGGTCATGCTGTAGTTTGTAACATCCAGCAGAATGTAGAGGTCATCACCGCGCACAGATTCGTGAAGCATGCCCTTGGCTTCTCCGGTGCCAAAACGAGGGCAGCTGATGTCCACCAGATAAGAATCCTTTTTGTACTCGTTGAAGTGGATAGTTTCCGTATGTTCATGATTGCGGTTGTTTCTCCAATCGACAATATAATTATCGATTTTTTTGGCAATTCCTTTGCAGCTTTCCAGAGCAATGATGCCAAGCTTTCCAACAGGGATGGTCAAATATTCCTCTTGCGGCATAGTAAGTGTCCTCCGATTCATTGTTTGGGTGGCGTTTCAACGTGCTTATCATATTATTTATGGGTGCTTTTGTCAAGAGAAACGCTGATTAAATCAGCACTTCCTTAGAAGTTTTCCAACGTTTTTGCAGACGAATATCTTCTCCATAAAAACGGAGCAAAGTATAGCTGCTTGAAATCCGTGAGAAGTTTCGCTCACCATATACAACAGCAAGGTCTTGGATGCTTAAATTGGTAGAAATAATAGTGGAACGTCTGCTTAAGTAACGCTCATTGATACACTGGCTGAAACGAGAAACCGTAAATGCGGTTGAAAGCTCTGTGCCAAGGTCATCAATAATCAGAAGGTCGCAGTCCAAAATGTGTTCAGCAGAAGCGGCCTGTGTGACATCTTCTTCACGCATGGCTTTTCCAAGAATATCAAATAGCTGAAAGGCGGTCAGATAAAGGACAGTATGCGCAGTACCAAGCAATTCTCCTGCGATACAGTGGGAAAGAAAGGTTTTTCCAAGACCGGAGTTTCCATAAAACAAAAGATTGGAATTTTCCGAGTCAAAATGTTTCACAAAGGAAAGCGCTGTATCATATATGCGGTGCATATTCTGGAGAGGGGTCATGCCAGTGACATGGTCCTTTTCTGTATTGTTGTAATAATCAAAAGAGAAGGAAGAGAAGTTTTCTTCTTTTAAAATATCGCCAAGGTTGGACTGCCGATAGAGTAAGTCAACAACTGCCTGTTTAAAGCAGTGGCAGCGGTCTTCCCCTATCATACCGGTGTCTTTGCAGTCAGGACATTGGTAGGCGGGGGTCAGATAGTCGGCAGGAAAGCCAAAAGAAACAAGAAGTTCCTGCTTTTGCTTGGAGAGACGTTCATTCTCTTTGCGAAGTGCATCAAGTGTGTCCTGACCTTCATAAAAGGCTTGTTCGGCACAACGGATAGAGCCTTCAATAATCCGGTTCTCCAGTTCGTGATATGCCGGAATGGCAGCGTCTACTTCGGCACGGCGTTTGGCAAGCAGTGCCCTTGACATAGCCTGTCTGTCATCATACTGCCGTAGAATAGCATTATACTGGTAGTTTTTTAGACCCATGAAATATGTCCTTTCTTGCTGGGAGTTCAGGTACCAAGCAGACGGCGTTCAATTTCGAGCATTTCCTGTTCGGAGTAGGAACGCTGTGGATAATTGTTATAACTGCCGGCAGACTTTGTCATTGGAACAGGGGCTTTTGTTTGAGAACGTGCAGCGTTTTTTGCGGAAACCTGCGCGGCAAAAGCTTTATCTGCTTCTTCAATGTCCTTTTTTGTCTGGATACCGTTTTTATGCCAGTTTTCTAATATTTTGTCGGTGTATTTGAAGTCAGGTTTTCCTGTTTGCAAAAGCGTGCGGCTGCAGGCCTCTTCTATTAACTCAGGGGAAAATTTTAAGGAACTCCAGTGTTTTAAAAATTCACGTTCTTTTGCACCAGGCAGTCTGCCAAGGGAGAATGCATGGTTAACGGCGTTAAAACAGGTGTCATACTGCATGCTGACCTGTTCTGCCTTTTCTATGGTGTCAATGCCGTCTTTATGCCAGGAAAGGGCAACGGCTTCTATGTATTCGCATTTTTTCTTATTTTTACTGATGCAGTATTCGTATAAGTGGAGAATCAGCTCTTTGGAAAAGCCAAGTGTTTCATATAGATAGAGCACCAGATTGGTGTCCTGCGGTGTTAAGAGCCGTTCCAAATAGACTTCAATAATATTCATCAGCCAGGAAATATCCTCTTTTTTCATTAGCTCACAAATCTGCGCTTCTGTATAAACCGGCTTAGGGCAAAATGCTTCTTTTGCGGCACAAAGCTCAGGGGCAGGCCTGTCCAAAGAAATGATATTGCTTGTCCGCGGCTGCAGGAGCGTCCTTTTTTCTTCAAACGGTTCGCTGTTCAGCTCAAGGAATGTAATGCCGGTCAGCTCGTCCTGTTCCCAGGTAAGAGAAAGGACATGGCTCTTTTCCCAATAGGAGAGGGCACGAAGGATGTCCTTTTCGGTTTCGTCCAGTTTTTCTGCTGCACCAGACAGTGTAAACGGCTCGCCAGAACCGGACATGCAACGAAGCAGATATAGGTAAACTTTGACATAAGCCCCATTGGCAGAGGGCATATAGCGGTCAATAAACAGATTGGAAACTGCCGTAGCGCTGAACTTACGGTCATTACGAATAGTTATCATAGTTCTCTTGCTCCCCATTCCATTCAATTACTCTTTCCGCAGTATACCATAATTTTGTGTTTTCTCAAATGGGTGGCAACATATACACATCTGGTAGAACAAAAATGTGGATAATGTGGATAAGTCTGTGGAAATCTCAAATCGACATTGTAAATTAATGTGAACAGCAGCATTTTTGAGATTCTACTTATGTCGGAAAAATCAGATTCCGGAAAAATCGATATGAAATAATCCACAGGAAAATCCAAATAAAATTGTGAATAAACCTGTGGATTATGTGGATAACTATTTTTTGAGAAGCTCTTCGCCTACATTTACAATATCTCCGGCTCCCATAGTTATCAACATGTCGCCGTGAGAAGAAAATCGTAATAAAAATTTTTCAATTTCGTCAAAACTGTGAAAATAGTAAACCTCTTTACCTTTTTCTAAAAGTTTTGCCTGAAGGTCCGCAGAAGAAATAGTTTTATCTGCATTTTTTTCACGAGAGGCATAGATGTCTGCCAGTACAATGACATCAGAAAGTGAAAGTGCTTCTGCAAATTCAGGAAGAAGAGCCTTTGTGCGCGTATAGGTATGTGGCTGGAATATGGTAATAATCCGGCCACGGTCAAATGACTGTGCAGCAGTCAGCGTGGCACGGATTTCCGTTGGATGGTGCGCATAATCGTCATAGATTCGGACCCCATCCAATGAGCCCTTGTATTCAAAGCGGCGCTTTGTTCCGTGGAAAGAAGCAAGAGTCGCCTGTATGCTCTCGATTGGGACGCCATATTTCATGGCAAGCGCAATGGCAGGGAGCGAATTGGAAATATTATGTTTTCCCGGAATACCGAGTGAAATCCTGCATATATATTTATCATGCACAATCAAGTCGTAGCTTCCGCAGCCATTTCCGTCATAGCTTATATTGGCGGCTGCATAATCAAGGTGGGAGGAAGTGCTGTCTGTAGAGTTTTCTGCAATGCCATAAAGGGCCATTTCACAGGAGGCAGTTTCAAACAAAGCATCGCACTGGCTGATTTCCGCATTGATGCATACTGTACCGCCTGCAGGGACAAGCGCGATATATTTTGCAAAGGAGGCTCGTATATCATCAATATCTTTAAAGAAGTCAAGATGGTCTTCTTCTATGTTTAATATGATGGCATCGGTCGGAAACAAGCTTAAAAAGGTGTTGGTATATTCACAGGCTTCTGCAACAAAGTATTCTGAATTGCCGATGCGTAGATTTCCGCCAATTGCGTCCACAATGCCGCCTACGGAAATTGTAGGGTCTAGTCCGCCGTCTAAAAGCAACATCGAAAGCAGAGAAGTTGTCGTTGTTTTTCCGTGGGTTCCAGCGATGCCGACAGCGTGAGGGTAGTGCTTCATAATCTGTCCAAGCAGGTCGGCCCGGACCAGCGTAGGGATACCTGCGTTTTTAGCGGCAGCAAGCTCTGCATTTTCGGAAGAAACGGCGGCAGTATATACAACCAGGTCAATATCCGGAGTGATGTTTTCTGCCCTTTGCCCAAGTGCAACTGGAATGCCAAGCGCCGTAAGCTCTTCGGTAAGAGCAGAGTATGTCCAGTCGGAACCAGAAACGGCAAAGCCCTTTGTTTTTAACAGCTTTGCCAGCCCGCTCATGCTGATGCCGCCAATGCCGATAAAATGAATGTGTATCGGTTTGCTGAAATTAATTTGATACATGAAACACCATCCTGTTCTGTTTATTTATAGGATCAGAATATCAAAAGTCTCTTTTGACACCCTGATCTTTATAGGAAACTGCGCCGTAAGGCGCACTCATTCCCAATTCCGCCCTGCGGATTTGCAATTGCCATTTGTGGCAGCTTTTTATAGTGTATAACCTGATTATAAACGTTTTATACGAAAATGCAATATAGTAGTTTTTTTGACAAAGAAAGGCAGATGTCTGTGAACCTTTTGGCAGTCCTCAAAAAATACAAATCTGCAAACTCCGGATAGTATTGTTTTAATTGCACATTCAATTCGGATGCTTTTGTAGAAAATATATAAAAAAGAAAAAAGAAAATAAAAAATAATTGTAAAAAGTGCTTCACAGTTCTTGAAAAGAATGGTATACTCAAAGTACATTAAATATTATGCAGCGAGAGGTGATAGCGTGATTAAGAAAGAAATGATTGCCATGCTTTTGGCTGGCGGACAAGGTTCAAGATTAGGTGTTCTGACCTCATCTATAGCAAAGCCCGCAGTGACCTTTGGAGGAAAGTACCGTATCATTGACTTTCCTTTGAGCAACTGCATCAATTCCGGAGTTGACACAGTCGGCGTGCTGACCCAGTACCAGCCGCTTCGTCTGAATACGCATATCGGGATTGGTATTCCGTGGGATTTGGACCGGAATGTGGGTGGAGTTTCTATTCTCCCTCCTTATGAGAAGAGTACGAACAGCGAGTGGTATACGGGAACCGCAAATGCAATTTATCAGAATCTGCAGTACATGGAGCAGTATAATCCGGAATATGTCCTGATTCTTGGCGGAGACCATATCTACAAGATGGACTACGAAGTAATGCTCGATTTCCATAAGGCAAACAATGCGGATGTTACAATTGCCGCTATTCCGGTGCCGCTTGAAGAGGCATGCCGTTTTGGTATTGTCATCACTGACGAACACAAGAGAATCGTGGACTTTGAAGAAAAGCCAGCACACCCAAGGAGCAATCTGGCTTCGATGGGTATTTATATCTTTACATGGAAAGTCTTAAAGGAAGCTTTGATTGCACTTTCTGAACAGAAAGGCTGTGACTTCGGCAAGCATATTATTCCATACTGCCACCAGAGGGGAGACAGGCTGTTTGCATATGAGTACAACGGCTACTGGAAGGATGTTGGCACGCTTCTTTCTTATTGGGAATCCAACATGGAATTGATTGAACTGATTCCGGAATTCAATTTATACGAAGAATTTTGGAAGGTTTATACAAAGGCGGATGTTATTCCTCCGCAATATATTGCACAGGAAGCAACCGTGGAACGCTGTCTGATCAGTGAAGGGGCAGAGGTTTACGGCGAAGTTTACAACTCTATTCTTGGGCCTGGCGTTATCGTCAAAGAAGGCGCGGTTGTCCGTGATTCCATTATTATGAAGGCCAGCGAAATCGGCTCCAAGACTATTGTAAACAAGGCAATTATCGCAGAGAACTGTGTTATTGGTGCAGAATGCCAGATTGGTGTCGGTGATGAAGTGCCGAATGTATGGAAGCCGGATATTTATAACAGCGGCATGGTAACAATCGGAGAAGGCTCCGTCATACCGTATAAAGTCCGCGTCGGAAAAAATACGGCAATCTCTGGAGGAACGACATTAGATGATTATCCAAACGGAGTATTGGCATCCGGACAGAATATTATTAAGGTAGGTGACGGCAGATGAGAGCAATAGGTATTATTCTGGCAGGCGGTAACAACACAAGAATGCAGGAGCTTTCCTATAAGCGTGCCATTTCGGCAATGCCGATTGCAGGAAGCTACCGCGCTATTGATTTTGCGCTGAGCAGCATGTCAAACTCCCATATTCAGAGAGTTGCAGTACTGACGCAGTATAACTCACGTTCCTTAAATGAGCACCTGAGTTCCTCCAAGTGGTGGGATTTTGGAAGAAAGCAGGGCGGTTTGTTTGTATTTACACCAACAATCACAATGGATAACAGTTTTTGGTACCGTGGTACTGCAGATGCAATTGCGCAGAATCTGAACTTTTTAAAGAGCAGCCATGAGCCATATGTAGTAATTGCTTCGGGCGACTGTGTTTATAAACTGGATTTCAACAAAGTGCTGGAGTATCATATCAGCAAGAAGGCAGATATCACGGTAGTTACAAAGGAACTGGGCCCGGAGGAGGATGCGACTCGGTTCGGCGTTGTCAGCACGGATGAAAACGGAAGAATTACAGATTTTGAAGAGAAGCCTTTGGTTTCTAAGACAAACCTTGTGTCTACCGGTATCTATGTTATCCGCAGAAGGCAGCTGATTGAGCTTCTGGAGCGTTCTGCAGCAGAAGAGCGCCATGATTTTGTAAGGGATATTCTGATCCGTTACAAAGACGTAAAACATATCTATTCCTATGAGATGGATACGTACTGGAGCAATATCTCAATGGTAGACACCTACTATAAAACCAACATGGATTTCCTGAATAAAGGCATTCGTGATTACTTCTTTAAAGAATACCCGGATGTTTATTCCAAGATTGATGACAACCCGCCTGCAAAATACAATCCGGAAGCAGTGGTAAAGAACAGCCTTATATCAAGCGGATGTATTTTAAACGGTGTTGTGGAAAATTCTGTCCTGTTTAAAAAGGTATATGTAGGTAATCATTGTACCATCAAGAACTCCATTATTTTAAACGACGTACACATCGGTGACAACACATATATTGAAAACTGCATCATAGAAAGCCGTGACTCTATCAAGGCAAATTCCACCTTTATTGGGGAGCCTGGCAAGGTAAAAGTCGTTGTGGAGAAGGACGAAAGATACGGCATGTAGAAAATGAAATACAGGGGGGTACAAAAGTGCAGATAACAGATGTAAGAATCCGTCAAGTTGCAAAAGAAGGTAAGATGAAAGCAATTGTGTCTATTACCGTAGACGACGAATTTGTAATTCATGACATCAAAATAATTGAGGGGGAAAAGGGGTTATTTATCGCGATGCCAAGCAGAAAGACTGAGGAAGGCGAGTACCGGGACATTGCGCACCCAATCAATTCTAAAACAAGAGACCGTATTCATGGAACAATTTTGGCACATTACCAGAAGGCAATAGAAAACGGCTTGTTAGATGAAGCACAGTAAATTTTTACAAAAAGCGGAAAGCGGGGGAGAATAAAAGTTCTCTCCCGCTTTTTCCTTATAAGAAACTGCGCCGCAAAGCGCACTCGTTTCCAAATCTGCTCCACGGATTTGCAATTGCCGCTTGCGGAAATTTTTGTTGCTTGCGGAAATTTTATACTCTTGCAAATTCCTTAATTTTGCGAAAATGAGCTTGTAGGAATCGCATTCTTGGTATATTCTATACAGAGATATTTTTATAATATGGGGCAAAATGAGCGTACAAGATAGATAAGGAAGCGAGAATATGAGCAAGAAAGAGAAAAAAAGAAACAGGAAGCTGCAGGGCGCGATTTATTTTTTGCTGATTACCTGGAGCATTCTGTTGATTTTGCTGATTTTCATTTTTATTATGAGACTAAATGGATATGACACCTTTCGGGATTGGTGGAATACAAAGCAGGAGGAAGAAAATTCCGCACAGCCTACCCTGCCTCCGGATGGGCACTTGGTTTCTACAATTACTCCGGCGGCAAGTACGCCATTTCCGACGAACCCACTTTCGCCGGAAGTGACACCGGCGGACGGCTCGCAAACATTGCCCCCTCAGCCGACACTGCCAGAGAAAGAATGGAAGGGAACAGAAGAAGTGCTGCGTGAACTGGAAGAGAGATATGGTGCTACAGTAAAAGAATACGGACAGGCAGACACAGAATATTATGTAGAAGGAAACCATATTATGCTGTTTGCGCTCCCTCAGACCGGGAATATAGAGATAGATACGGCAATCCGTGGAGATATTGCAGAAGTTTTGAAAGAGGCAGAAGAGCATTTGAAGGTACTGGAAGGAGAGTCTTTTGCAGGGACAACGACATTGGCATTGGACTACGACTGCTTCCGGAATGAGAACTGGCTGTCTGTCGTGTTCCATGTGACGGAGCAGATTACAGGAGAACATGGGACAGGGAGGCGAGAGGAAGTAAAAACAAGGCTGTTTCCGCTTGTTTACAATATGGAGACCGGAGAGAGTGTGAGTGGACAAGAAATGTTCCATGAGACTTACTTTGCTATCTTGAAAGAACGTCTGATGCGGGAAGTTAAAAAATATATAAAAACGGAAAAAGTACCGGAGACCGGAGAGGCAGAGCCAACAAAGGGAGCAGAAGAAACGGCAGAACCATTTCTTTCCTATGCAACGAAATATCGTCCGGAGGATTATGCTCTTTATTATATAAAAGGGGACAAAGTGGTATTTTGTTTCCCAGAAGATACGCTGACGGAAAAAACAGCGCATCAGGAATTCACTTATCAGGTGGATATGAGTGAAGCACTTGCGTTCATGAAATATAATCTGTCCGGAAAATCCACGGCAAGGGAAATCAGGGAGCTTGATCCAAATAAAAAAATGATAGCCCTGACTTTTGATGACGGTGTGCATACTCCGGTAGAAGAACAGCTTTTAACTATCCTTGCAAAGTATGATGCAAGAGCAACCTTTTTTACACTTGGGGAGCGCACGGCCGGCTCTCGTGGAGATACACTGAGAGATTTGTATGATGCAGGGCATGAGATTGCAAGCCATACGTATTCACATAAATACTTGACAAAGGAAACGCCGGAAGTATTTTGGCAGGAAATCAACCAGGCGAATTTACGGATTGCTAAGGTTGTAGGACATGCACCAGAATATGTGCGTCTGCCAGGTGGAGATTACCCGGATTGGAGCAGCGATGCCCCAATGCCTTTGATACATTGGAGCCTTGACAGTCGTGACTGGAAGAGCCGCAATGCAGATACAGTTTATAAAAAAGTGCTGTCAGAAGTAAGAGACGGCGATATTATCTTGCTGCATTCTTTGTACCAGTCAACGGCAGACGCGGTGGAAAAATTGCTTCCGGAACTGACTGCCCGCGGCTATCAGTTTGTGACAATCAGCGAATTGTTCTATTATAAAGGGATTACTCCAAAATGTGGTATAAGATATAAGAATGGGGACTGATTCATGAAATTTATTGTTGGACTTGGGAATCCGACGGCACAATATGCCGGAACAAGGCATAATATTGGATTTGATGCAGTTACAAAACTGTCGGATGTCTATCGGATAGAGGTAAAGGAAAAAAAACACAAAGCGCTCTGTGGCAAGGGTATCATTGCAGGGGAAAAGGTGATTCTTGTAAAGCCGCAGACCTATATGAACGCAAGTGGTGAAAGTGTGCATGCTGTGCTTGATTTTTACAAAGCAGAACCATCTGACCTGCTTGTGTTATATGATGATGTCTGTCTTGCGCCGGGACAGCTGCGCATCCGAGAGAGAGGAAGCGCAGGCGGGCACAATGGAATAAAAAGCATAATTGCACAGCTTGGAACCGAAGAATTTGCAAGGATACGTATTGGTGTTGGTGAGAAACCGGAAGGATGGGAATTGGCAGACTATGTACTTGGGAGGTTTCCGGCAGAAGAAGAGCCGATAATGCGAGAGGCTCTTTCGGATGCTGCCGAAGCATGTGTCCTGTTTCTGCAGGGAGAAATAGAGAAAGCAATGAACCTTTTTAACAAGAAAAAAAAGTAGAGGGGCTATGAGAGCATATACTGAGCCATTAAGAGAATTAAGTGAATATGCTGCAGTGGAAAAAGCGTTGCTCACCGGAACCAAAAAGACCGGAAGAAAGACCCCGGTGCAGGTTACAGGCTGCATGGACTCACAGAAAAGCCATTTTGTGGCGGGACTGATGGAGCAGTTTCCGGTACGTTTGGTTGTAACCTATAGTGAATTAAGGGCAAAGGAACTTTGCGAGGATTTCCGTTTATATGACCCAAAAACAATGGTATATCCGGCAAAAGATATTATTTTTTACAGTGCAGATATACACGGAAATACTATCATCAAGCAACGGCTTTCCATATGGAAACAGTTGCTGTCAGGCGCGCCCGTCACAATTATTACAAGCATAGACGGAGGGTTGGACCGAATCCCTCCGCTTTCTTCCATTAGCAAAGAAATCCTTCATATTTCTGAGACAGATACGGTGGAAGCTGATGAACTTGCAGCACAGCTTGCGGCACTTGGCTATGAACGGCAAGGACAGGTAAGCATTCCGGGAGAATTTGCAGTCCGAGGCGGCATTTTGGATATTTTCCCGCTGACAGAGGAAGCACCGGTTCGGATTGAGCTGTTTGGAGATGAAATTGATTCTATCCGTGTATTTGATGTGGACAGCCAGCGCTCCATTGAGCGGATTTCTGAACTATGGATTTATCCGGCTGTAGAATATGTATTAAAAGGGAACGAACTTACAGACGGAATTGCCCGGTTGAAAAGAGAAACAGAGCAGACAGAACAGGCTTTGCGCGCGCAGGCAAAAAATGAAGAGGCAATGCGGGTACGCCGCACGACCGAAGAGTTTTTAGAGAATTTGGAATACTGCGGAGGGCGTGCAGGGCTGGATGCTTATATCCGGTTTTTCTGTGAGGATACGGTATCCTTTTTTGATTATTTTGACGAGCATGCGTTGGTTATATTGGATGAGCCAAGCCGCCTTGCAGAAAAAGGTGAGGCATCTGCGACAGAATTTCGTGAAAGTATGAGCGGGCGTCTGGAAAAAGGCTATATTCTGCCATCTCAGGCAGATGTGATTTTTGATTACAAGGCGCTGCTTGCAGGGTTTGCAGATAAAACAACATTGATGCTCTCCACGATGGACTACCGTTTCCAGTTACTAGAACCAAAAGTACGGTATGATCTTACGGTCAAGTCAGTCAATCCGTATAATTCCGGCTTTGAGCTTTTGGTCAAGGACCTTGCGGCATGGAAGAAGAAAGGCTACCGCATTATTGTGCTGACCTCATCCAAAACAAGGGCAGCAAGGCTGGCAGAGGATCTTCAGGAGTACGAGCTTCCGGCATTTTTCAGTGATAACAAGGACCGTGTTCTTGCACAAGGAGAGATTATGGTGGCACAGGGAAACCTGCGCCGCGGGTTTGAATATCCGACCTTAAAATTTGTCGTGCTTTCCGAAAGCGATATTTTTGGCGCAGAAAAGAAGCGTAAAAAGAAAAAGCATTCCTACGATGGACAGAAAATCCAAAGTTTTCATGAACTGGCCTATGGCGACTATGTTGTGCATGAGAATCACGGCCTTGGCATTTACCGTGGAATTGAAAAAATAGAAGTAGAGAAGGTTGCAAAAGACTATATCAAAATTGAATATGGCGATGGCGGCATTTTATATATTCCGGCGACCGGTCTTGACGTAATTCAAAAATATGCGAGTGCAGATGCGGCAAAAAAACCAAAGTTAAACCGCATGAATTCTGTAGAATGGAAAAATACAAAGACAAGAGTACGCCATGCGGTACGTGAGATGGCAGAAGAGCTTGTAAAGCTGTATGCACACCGCGAAGCACAGAGCGGCCATGCGTTTTCGGCGGATACTGTCTGGCAGAAAGAATTTGAGGAGCTGTTTCCTTATGAGGAAACGGAGGATCAGCTGCGCGCAATTGAAGAGACAAAGCACGATATGGAAAGCACGAAGATTATGGATCGCTTAATCTGCGGCGATGTCGGCTATGGAAAAACTGAGATTGCAATCCGTGCGGCATTTAAGGCGGTATCGGACGGAAAACAGGTTGTCGTGCTTGTGCCAACGACGATTTTAGCACAGCAGCATTACAATACCTTTACAAACCGTATGCTGGATTTCCCGGTGCAGATTGGCATGCTCTCCAGGTTCCGTACTCCGGCACAGCAGAAGAAGCTGTTAGAAGGCCTGCGCAAAGGAACGGCTGATATTGTAATAGGAACTCACAGGGTGCTTTCTTCGGATGTGGAATTCAAAAATTTAGGACTTCTGATTGTGGATGAAGAACAGCGTTTTGGGGTAGCACATAAAGAAAAAATCAAGCAGATGAAGGAAACTGTGGATGTCCTGACACTTACTGCAACGCCGATTCCAAGGACATTGCATATGAGCCTTGCAGGTATACGTGATATGAGCGTTCTGGAGGAACCTCCGGTGGACCGTCTGCCGATTCAGACATTTGTTATGGAACATAACGATGAGATCATCCGCGAAGCAATCAACCGTGAACTGGTGCGTGGCGGACAGGTGTATTATGTCTATAACCGTGTACAGGGCATTGACGAGATTGCGGCACAGATTTCCCGTCTGGTGCCGGAGGCAGAAGTAGCATATGCGCATGGGCAGATGAGCGAGCGTCAATTGGAAAAAATCATGTATGAATTTATCAATGGGGAAATTGATGTGCTTGTCTCCACAACGATTATCGAAACAGGACTGGATATTTCCAATGTTAATACAATGCTAATTGATGATGCAGACCGGATGGGACTGTCGCAGTTATATCAGCTGAGAGGACGTGTCGGGCGTTCTAACCGGACCGCGTATGCCTTTTTAATGTATAAGCGTGATAAGATGTTAAAAGAGGTTGCAGAAAAGCGTCTGCAGGCAATCAGGGAGTTTACGGAACTTGGTTCCGGATTTAAAATCGCAATGCGCGACTTGGAAATCCGTGGTGCAGGCAATCTGCTTGGTGCAGAGCAGAGCGGCCATATGGAAGCAGTTGGATATGATTTGTACTGCAAGATGCTCAATGAGGCGGTAAAGGATGTCAAAGGTGAGCGGAAGGAAGAAGAAACGTTTGAAACGACAATTGATATGGAAGTTGATGCGTTTATTCCGGCAACTTACATTAAAAATGAAATGCAGAAGCTTGATATGTACAAACGCGTAGCGGCGATTGAGACAGAAGAAGAGCTGTCTGATATGCAGGAAGAGCTCGTGGACCGGTTTGGAGATATTCCTGTGGCATTTGACCATCTTTTGCAGATTGCATTAATAAAAGCGATGTGTCATACTGTATATATCAGCGCACTGTCTCAAAATGGAGACGAGGTCCGTCTTAGTATGTATCCGAAAGCAAAATTGAAAACGGAACGGATTCCGGAGTTTTTGGAGAAACACAGGACAGAGTTAAAATTTGTAAGAGATACGGTGCCTTACTTTGAATACCGGATGCCGCCAAAGAAAAAGCCAATGACACCAAAAGCAGAGGCGGAGCGGATGTTTGAACTGCTAAAGCAGCTGCTTTCAGAGTTTTTAGAACTGAAAGAAGCATAGAATGTTACAGGATGCCAGAATGGAGAAGAAATATGAAAAAATACAACAGAAAAATCTGCATAATGCTTCTGCTTTGCTTTTGCACCATGCTTTTGTTTTCCGGCTGCAGTTTTGGGAAGGGGAACCAAAAAACCGTCTGGAATGACGGAAGTATGTTAAGAATCGGGGATTCTCAGGTGGACTACCGGGAAGGCATGGTGTATCTGCGGGCAGTACAGGAGGAATACGAACAGTATTATGGCAGCGATATTTGGATGTATGCGGTTGACGGCAAAGGAAATACTGTCGGAGAACTTGTAAAAGAACAGATTTTAGATCAGATTATCTACATTAAAATCGTCTGCGAACAGGCGGATGCACTTGGCATTGTGCTGACGGAAGAAGAACTTTATGATGTTGAGGAAAAAACAAAGGATTATATGGAAAAAATTAAGGGTTCTGATTTGATTCTGTATGGAATCAATGAGGACATTCTGCGCCGGATCTATTCTGACAATGTGCTTGCAAGAAAGACATTTGAGTATGTGACATTAAACGTGGACACTGATATTTCAAACGACATAGCAGGGCAGCACCGTTTGTATTCGATTGCGATCCGCAATTATAAAATTGATGCTTCTGGTCTTAGGGTTCCCTATTCGGAACAGGAAACAGAGGATTTGCGGGCGCTGATGCAGAGACTTCATACACAGGCCAAGGAAACAACAGATTTTTACCAGATGGCGAATTCGATTACTGAGGATTCTTCCATGTTGGAGCTTGTGGTAGGTCGGGGAGACTTGCCGGAAGATTATGAAGAACAGGTTCTTGCGCTAAAGGATGGTGAGCTGTCGGATGTGATTGAAACTACAGATTACTATTACATTTTTTATTGCGTGAAAGAGTTTGATGAGACAGCAACACACGAAAAGAAGGAACAAATAATTGCAGAGCGTCAGGAACAGGAATTTAAGCAGCGTTATCAGGAGTGGAAGCAGCAGACAAAAATAGAGGTAAACAGGGAGGTATGGGATTCTATAGGATTCCATACGGATGCGGAAGGATAATGGCCGGAAGTTCCCTTTTAAATGAAAGGCCGTCTGTGGCGGCAGCGTGGAGGTTAAAATGGGATGTTGCGAATTGCATAACCATACAGGAAATCTGGAAGAGCTGATGAAAACCATTCCGAGCGAACAGCAGTTTTTTCTGGCAGCGGATGTATTCAGTATGCTCTGTGACAGTACGCGGCTGAGGATTTTGTGGCTGCTCTGCCATGCGGAGGAGTGTGTCAGTGACATTGCGGCGGCAGTGGAGATGAGCGCTCCCGCAGTTTCACACCATTTGCGGACATTAAAGCAGTCAGGGCTGATTACCAGCAGAAGAGAAGGCAAGGAAGTGCTGTATACGCTTGCATGCACGAAAGAAGCGAATCTTGTCCACGATATGATAGATGATATGTTTGAAATCCACTGCAACAGGAGTGGAAGAAATTTGTAATGTTTTTATAGGAATCAGGTGCCAAAAGCCCCTTTGGGGCATAACCGAAACAAATATGTGGCATTGCGAGCAAACGAGTTTACTTGCAATGCCACATATTAGCATCTGTACACCGACCTATGTTCGGTTGGTGCAAAGCACCCTTTTAGCACCTGATTCCTTTTACTTCTTGGAATCTGTTTCGTTTATAATGTGTGGAATCTGAGACAGCATGTTGTCAACATTTTCAAAGATAGCGCTTTTGGTTGTTCCAAGGCTACTTGCGTGTTCAATATGCTTTATGACTTCTCGGTACTGAAGCTTCATGTCGTCAAAAAAGCGACAGATAACATCAAGTTCTCCTCTGGAAGTTGCAATAACATTAGAAATCTCTGCCTGTACTGCAGAAGTGTTTTCTGCGGTTTCCGTGATTTTATGGAAAGATTCATATGTGTTGTTTACTGTTTCAATATTCTGGCCAAGAACCTGTTCAGATATAGAAATGCTTTCGTTCAGCTGGTTGGTGCCGTCTTCTACATCTTGAATACCGGTGTCTACTTCGTTTGCAAGAGACTTAATCCCCTCGGCCAGCTCTTTTACTTTTGCTGCGACTACTGCAAAGCCTTTGCCTTCATTTCCGGCTCTTGCTGCTTCTATGGAGGCGTTGATTGCAAGGATATTTGTCTCATCAGCAATAGAGATGATTTTTTTCATGCACTGCTGGATGTTTTTTACAGCGAGCTGCAGATGTCCAAAGGTCTGTTCCATTTCTTTATAGGACTGTTCTACTTGAATGGAAGTGTCTTTTAGCTCTTCTACTTTGCTCTGTGTTTCTGAAACGGTTTGGGTAATTGCCTTTTTTACCTCTTCAAACTGTTCGGAAGCCTGGCTGATATTGGAGAAGGAATCACCAAAATTCTGCAATTGTGTGTGGAAACGGTCTGCTTCCTTTAGCACATCGGCAAAAGAATTGCCTACCATGCCAAGTTCATACAGAGATTCCACTTCTTTATGTACAAGTTCTTGCTGATAATCTTTTAGGCTTTCTGTTACATGCAGTACCGGATAGAGGTCGTTTTCACCATGCCGCTTCTGGCCTTTTGCTTTTGAAAGTGTTTTCAATTAAATCCCTCCCCCTTTATTCAAATACCACACAGGTCATGGACTGGTTGACGAAACGGTCGTTATAATGTTCTCCATATCCGACAAATCCGGCATGGCTTCCGAGCGCCCCCATTTCGCGCAGATATGTCTGCATATAGCCTTCTTGGCTAAACAGTTTATAGCGGAACAGGCAGTTTACTGAGAAAACGGCAGAGTGGGTTGGAAAATCTCTGGAGATATTGTTGATGGTTTCCTGCACTGTTGCCCTATAATCCCCGAGCTCTAAAAGAATCAGGACGTCAGAATCGTTTACCTGGCGGAAGCAGGTCAGTGCGTCGCCGTTTACGTCCTTGATAGAAATAATACAAGTGTCGTCTCCGTTGATTTTTCCAAATGGATTTTTAAAGGTCTGCGTCAGTATTTCCCGGTCTGTGACATGAAGGATGCTTTCATATACCTGTCTGGCAGGTTTGCCATTCAAAGCGCCAATAATATAGTTTGCACGGTCAGTTTTGGATGCGATAAAGCGATAATTTCCAAGAGGGTGATAGATATTTTCTTTATAGGTCTTGACTCTGCCGCCGTGGTTTCTTACGAGTGCATAAGCTACAGCATCCTGATATACTTTTCCGTTGGCAGATATTTTGCCGGCATCGCCGGTTCCCCCGACAAGAGAAATGCCTTTGCGTCTTAATACGGTATAGATGGTAGTCAGTACACAGGCGTCGTTTCCGCTGCAGAAGTCGATGCATACGGTATCTCGTTCTGAGCCTCCCACCTTTGCCAGATCTTTTTCCAGACGGTCAATGTATTTTACTGGCATCGTAGATACTTGTTCCATGACACCAGCTGCTGCGCTGACGCCGTCTGAAAATGCAATGATGCCGACACCGGATTCCACAATACCCATCGTATCATAGCTCATGCCGATACATCCAATGCTGGGAACTCCGGGATAAAGCTTTTCTAATTCTTTTACATGTGTTTCAAATTGAGTTTTATTGGAAAGGAGCATAATAAACTGCGGACTTTTCAGTCCGTTTGCTGCCTCCGCCAAATCCCCTCGATGGCTCATGCCACAAAACTGCCGCATACAAACGCCTCCTCGTTCCATGATTTATAAAATAGCATTTTCAGAACAATGCTTACCATACTAATGATACTTTAGAACAAAGCAAAATGTCAATGGCTTTTCCGAATCCTTTGCTATAAAAAACAGAAGGCACTTCAGAAAGAAGTGCCTTTGCTTTATTAAAGTTATTTTTTTATTTCAACAACTGCTTTTGCGAGGCCGTTTATGCCGTCTATAGAGCCTTTTATCTCATATACACCTTCAAATTCACATAAGGAATCTGCTATATAATCCCAAATGACCTCTTTTGTGCCTTTGGAGCCATCTGCAAATATGACTTCAACCTGTTTAGGCAAATTGGGCATGCTGCCCGGTGCTGATTCAAGATTGATGGTTATGGCACGTTGTACAACTTCATTGTCTGGTTTTGTGTGGATTCTAAGGACAGTAACAGAATAGGCAGGAACATTGATTGTAAATTGTTCTGAGATTCCTTTGAGCCTGCTTTTTGCTGGTATGACATTTTCCTTATTTACCATAGCATTGATGGCATTCAATAATTCATGTGTCAGAACTGTTTTTTCTGCAACAGGATTGATTGTTCTGCCCTCACTGTGATCTAAATGTATTTGAATCTGATTTTCTTCCTTAGTGGAGTTGACAATTTTCAAAATAATATCTCCGGTTTCTTCATCTTCACTTGCTGTAGTGTAAATAGGCTGTTTTGCTGGGAAGCGTGTAGAGATGATAAGTTTATTGTCAATATAGCATTGGAGCGAAGTCTGATCTACCACGATTTTTATATTGTACCATACGTTATTTTCCACTATGAAGTCGGATGTGCCAACCAATGTTTTTATACCACGTACTGCCTGCTCTACTGCAGAATAGGAGTTTCCCCATCCACCAAGATTCAGATGGTAGTAATTGCTTTCGTCCTGTACAAGAAATGGAATAATAAATCCCTCGCTTCCAGAAAGCTTACGTGCACGAAGGGTATAGGTGTAATTTGTCCATGAGATGTCGCCGGTGTGAAGGGCATTGTTACTGGAAAAGACATCTGTTTGACGAAGAGCATTGTTCTCTATTGCCCAACCGCCAGTCCCATTGCTCCAGCCGTCTAGGCCTGTATGTGCAAAATCCGTTTCATACAATACTTTGCCAGAGGTATTATCTACTACTTTAATATTGTCATATTCTGCTATGGTATTCCAACTGGCTACTCCGATCTTTCCGGATACAAGCGGTTCATCTTCACTGAATGAAGTGACAGAATCAGAAAAAGTCCTGTCTCCAAGGTGAACCGCATACATATGCGCTGCCCAGTAGCTTGGTGTTCCATATACATCTTGGTTATTGAACCAAATCAGGTTTGGCCTCCATTGCGTATAGCCAATTTTACATAGGAGAGGAGCATAGCAGGTCAGCTTTACGATGTCGCCGTTCCGCTCAAAGCCTGTCATATAAGCAGCCTCGCAGATGGCATTATAGAGAGGATTCATTTCGTTGTAGTGGCAGGCGTATTCACCAGCAAAGATATAGGCATCATTGTTTCTTGGCATACTGTCATAACGGCAGGTGTTGGAAAGAAACCAGTCTGCGCTTTCATAGAAATGTTCATCATTTGCATAGACAAATTCTCTGCCTTTTCCGGTCAGCCATGTGGCTGTTGGTGTGCCCATTCCGTTGGAAAGTCCGCCAACGGAGGAAATTAGGAGAATTTCTGGATATTTCTCATGGATTTGTTGTTCAAATAGTTCAAATCTTTCATAATAGCGAGAATCTCCAATTTGTTCATTGCCTATTTCCAGATAACGCATGTTAAATGGTTCCGGATGGCCCATCTGGGCTCTTAGGGCAGCCCATTCATTTGTCTTAGGGTCGCCGTTTGCAAATTCTATCAGGTCAATCGCATCATCAATATATTGCTGCATGCTTTTCATAGACGCGTATTGCGGTCCATAGCAGGAAATTCCGGCATTGAGGCAAGGAATCGGTTCGCAGCCTAAGTCTTCGCAGAGCGTAAAGTATTCATAGAAGCCAAGACCATAGGACTGATAGTAATAACCAGATGCGCCAGACCTTCGCCATCTGTTGAATATTGTTGCTCTTTCAGAAATGTCTCCAACAGAGTCTTTCCAGTTGTATGCATTTTCCAGAGATTCTCCCTCTACAATGCAGCCGCCCGGAAAACGAAGAAAGCCTGGATTTAATTCTTTTAACATAGCTACAATATCGGCCCGGAGTCCATTTTCTCTGTTATTATAGGTATGTACAGGGAACAAAGAGATCATATCCATATCTACAGTTCCGGCTTTGCTTAAGACAATATTTAATCTGGCATCTCCGGCATTTTCGTTCACGGTCAGATACCCTGTCAGTTTTGTCCATTCTTCTGACGGTTCTGCTGATAGTGTAATCTCTGCAAAGACCGAAGTTTCACTAGCTAACTGTATCTGATAGGAACCGTCATAGGTTCCCCTTGTATAGAAAGAAATCCTGTACGGCTCATTGCAGGTTATGGCAATGCCGTCATATCCGGAATTTGAAATGCCGTCACCAGAAACATTGGCAGTCAGCTGTATCCAGTGAGTGTTTTTTTCATTCATGCCATCAGTATCAAAAATTTTAGTATCTGCGCTTCCAATGTTTGACCATGCATAAAAATGTGCATTCTTATCATTTCGGTTGCTCTCCATTGGAAAAAATTCAAAAGAACGGTTCTGAACCAGTTCAGCATAAAGCCCCCCATCTGCTGCATAGTTGATGTCCTCAATAAATGTGCCATATAGTTCTTTGCTGAGCTTTACGCCTTCGGAAGCCAGATCAACATGATAGATGCTGTCCGGATTCTGTTCCTCTGGTGAAACAGTTTCTTCTGTTTTTGTCAAAGATTCGGGTTCTGGCTCATTTGTTTTTTCCTGCACTGCCTTGCTTTTGAAGAAATATAAAATCAGGCATACTGCAATAGCAGTTATGACAAAAATAGTAATGAAACATGCTGACAATTTGTTATCTTTTCGTTTTTTCACATAAAAAACCTCCCTCTGTTTTTTAGCATCGTTGTACAGATGCTAACATAGTTTCATTATAAATCATGGTATAGAAGAATCAATGACGCATCCTATGATACAACTGATGATTTATATGATTTACAGACGATAGTAAAGAGGCATATTTGGTATAATTCATGAAAAAATGATTGTTTTCTATGATAAAAACAAGTATAATCAAGTCATAATAGGGAAAGGTAAGTGCAAAAGATAGTGTAATAAAATAAGCTTAGCTTTTGTAATATAAAATTATGCGGAGAAAAAATTATTTTGATTATATAAGTGAAAAATTAGACATTTTAAGTATACGTGTAAGGAACAGAGGGAAATTAAATATTTTGGATGTACATATGCATTCTGAGAATTTTTACAGAGATTTTATGAATATATTATATGGCTGGTCTTTGGAAAATGCCAACAGCAGATTACAAAATATTGAAGCTATTGATTTGATTGATGATGATGAAAAGTTGGTTATACAGGTTTCTGCAACAGCAACTAAAAGCAAGATAGATAAATCCTT
>CAJTZB010000017.1 GCA_910583815.1 uncultured Lachnospiraceae bacterium | reverse complement strand
CATAGCACAAAGCTGAATACCGTCAGAATTACGGCGTTGTTTGCTGTCTTGTCAACCATTGTTTTGTTTTTTTCGCCAAGGCTCCTTGAAAGCAGTGCATTGACGCCGACTCCTGTACCTGTTCCGACTGCAATCATCAGGTTCTGCACAGGAAATGCAAGGGACACCGCCGTCAATGCATCCTCACTGACTCTTGAAACGAAAATACTGTCTACAATATTATACAATGCCTGCACCAGCATGGAGAGCATCATTGGCAGCGCCATATTAAGCAGCAGCGGCTGAATCGGCATTGTACCCATTTTATTTTCTTTTACTTCTGTAGTTGCCATTTCTTTCTCTTTCTATTATTTTATTTCATCAATTCTTCCATCTCGTCTAACAGCTCACTGAACATTTTAAGCCCTGCATTGACTGGTTCCGGCGTTGTCATATCCACGCCTGCAATGCGAAGCAGGTCAATTGGAGCTTTGGAACATCCGCTGCTTAAGAACTTCAGATAATTTTCTACTGCCGGCTCCCCTTCTGTCAGAATCTTGTTTGCAATCGCAACTGCTGCAGAAAAACCGGTCGCATACTGGTAAACATAAAAGTTATAGTAGAACTGCGGAATCCTTGCCCATTCCATTGCAATATCCTCATCCACTACAATGCCTTCGCCAAAGTACTTCTTATTTAAATCATAATACAAGCTGCTTAATCTGTCCGGAGTCAGCGCTTCGCCCTTCTCACACAGTTCATGCGTCAGAAGCTCATACTCGGCAAACATTGTCTGACGGTATACTGTTCCACGGAAACTCTCCAAGAAATGATTAATCAGATAAGCGCGTTCGACCTTGTCTGTCGTTTTCTTTAACAGATGCTGCATCAAAAGCACTTCATTGCAGGTAGACGCTACTTCTGCGACAAAAATCACATAAGAAGCATCCGGATGCGGCTGTGTCGTATTGGAAAGATAGGAATGCAATGCATGTCCCATTTCATGGGCAAGCGTAAACTCGCTGTCCAATGTATTATTGTGGTTTAAGAGAACATACGGATGTACTCCAAACACACCTGCCGAATAAGCGCCGCTTCTCTTTCCTTCATTTTCATATACGTCAATCCAACGGTTTTCAAAGCCCTCTTTTAAAATAGAGCGGTAACGCTCACCAAGCGGCTCCAGAGCTTCATATACATTTTTCTTGGCTTCTTCAAACGAAATTTTTACATCTGCTTCTTTTACAAGAGGCACATATAAATCATACATATGGAGTTCTTCGACTCCGAGCAGCTTCTTACGCAGTTCCACATAGCGATGCATCTTGTCCAGATTCTGATGGACTGCCTCAATCAGATTATGGTAAACCGATGCCGGCACGTTTGTCCTGTTTACTGCCGCCTCTAAGCAGCTGCTATACTTCCTTGCCTTTGCCCTGAACAGATGAGCTTTTAACTTGCTCTGATAAGTCGCGGCAAGCGTATTCCGAAAGCTTTTATATGTGCTGTACATTGCCTGAAAAGCTTCTCTGCGGACATTCCTGTCGCTGCTTTCCAAAAATGCAATATACCTTCCATGTGTCAGACGCACTTTTTCGCCGTCCTCTCCGGTAATCTCCGGGAATGTAAGGTCTGCATTATTGAACATCGAAAAAATATTGTCTGCCGCATCCGTGACGTCTCCGGCAGAGGCAAGCAGCTGCTCCATTTCAGGGGACAATGTATGTTCCTTACCACGAAGTATTTCCTTGATTGTATTACGGAATACAGAAAGCTCCTGCTTTTCTTCAAAGAATCCGGTCAGTTTTTCTTCCGGAATCTGAAGGATTTCAGAAGAAACAAAAGCTGTCTTCTCACTATACTTCACATACAGGTTGGATATTTTCATTACAAGTGCTTGATTTTCCGCATTTGTTGTGTCTACATCTGAAGCGCGGGAAGCATAGTTGTATGCCTTTGCCAGCATACGCTCTGTATCATCAAAAAGAGCCATTGCTTCGTAGAATACATCTGCATTCTCCGAAAGCCTCCCTTGATAAGCTGCAGCCTGTTCTGCTTTTTTCTGTATTGCTTCCAAATCTTCTTCCCATGCTTCCACAGAAGGGTACATCGCTGTCAGATCCCATGTATCCTCCATCCTTACTTCACTGCGTTTTGGTAATTCCTTTGCCATATAAGTACTCTCCTTTCAAAACTGTCTATTCTTCTGCCTGCTTTGGTGCTTCTACCTGATTGAATATCTGTGCAATCGGGGAATCTGCTGATAAAATCAATGTTTTATTGTTGCCTATTAATGATGCTTTAGCAGCATCGAGCGAAAGCACAAATGTATAAAAATCGCTGCGGGATACATCAGAGTAAGCAGCCGCAAGAATTCTCATATATTCTGCTTCTCCTGCCGCAATCACTGCTGCTGCCTCTGCTTCTGCCTCTGATAAACTGACCGCAATTTCGTAATCTGTCTGTGTACGGATTTTCTGCGCCTCTGCCTCACCTTCTGCGGTAAAAGCTGCCGCAATGTTGTTACGTTCTGAAATCATGCGTTCATAAACTGCCATTTTGTTATCGTCCGGTAAATCAAGACGCTTCACCTGCACATCTAGCAGTCTGATTCCATATTGCTCCATAGAATTTCCTATGTTTTCCATAATCTTTGCAGTCAGTACGCCTTCTCTCCCACTGATAACCTCTGTCTGCAACATACTTGAAATCACATTTTTCATGGAGTTAAATACTGTTGCATTGATACGGCTCTCTGCATTCGCAATCTGGGAATTCAGGGAACGCACAAACAGCACAGGGTCCTCAATTCTCCAAAGCACATAGCTGTCTGCCACCATCGTCTTTTTATCCATTGTAATCACATCTGATGGTGTCAGGTCATAAATCAGAATTTCCTTCGGCAAAGTGTCTGCCGTCTGCAGAAATGGGATTTTAAAGCTTAGCCCCGGCTCGGAAATTACATGGTCAATCTCGCCAAACTGCCTGATAAGCGTATATTCATTTTCGTTCGTTACCACGATAGACATTCCAAAAATCCAAAGCGCCACCACAAGAATAACAACTACAATTACCTTTCCGGTAACTCCTTTTCTATTCTTCTTTTCTGGCATTACGTATTCTTCCATATCTGTTATTCCGCTCCTTTCTTACTCTGTAAAGGAATCCAGCGGCAGAATCTTCTGTACGCTTCCGTTTCCGTTGTCAATGATAACCTCTAAATCCGGCAAAAGCTCCTGCATTGCTTCATAATACATTCTCTGCTTTGTAATAAGCGGATATTTAATATACTCCTCATACAGCTCATTAAAACGTGCTGCCTGTCCCTTTGCCTCATTGATACGAGCTTCCTTTTTTGCTTCTGCTTCTTTTAATATCTTGTCCACCTGGGCCTCTGCACCAGGAAGCTTTTCGTTGCGGTACTTATTTGCGTTATTGATTGCCGTTTCCTTGCCCTGTTTTGCCGTTTCTACTGCTTTAAAGGCTTCAATAACTTCCTGTGTCGGAGGCTCCGCGTCCTGAATTGAAATATTGACAAGCTGGATTCCAATATCCCATTCATCCAGCTGCTCCATAATCATGCTTCGGATGTTTGCCTGAATCTCACTTTTTCCTGTTGTAATAACACTGTCTACATCCATCATGCTGACTACCGAACGAATGCTTCCCTGCGCAATGCTCTTTAAAATCGCAACAGGATTCCTTGAAGCATAGAGTGCCTTGATTGGATCACTCACCTTATATTCCAAGAAGAAATCCACGTTTACAAAGTTATAGTCCGACGTAATCATCAAGGATTCCTCTTCCCTTGATATGTTGCTATTTAAGTCATAGCCAATGGTAATTCCTTTAATCGTTGTATCCACCTTTGTTACTTTCTGAATAAATGGAATTTTAAAATGCAGTCCCGGTGTGCTGACTGCTGTTGGAGTCCCAAATGTCGTAACAACAGCCTGTTCCTGCTCTCCAATCGTGTAGTAGCAGTTAAATCCAAAAACCACCACAGCCAGAACAGCCACAATGATTGCTGCTGCCCTCACCATTGTTTTTGTATTATCCATAGTATTCTCCATACTCCTTTCTATAAAGAAACAAGAAGCTGTGCCATTTCTTCTACGGTCTCTGCAATATGGTCTGCCCCTGCCGCCAAAAGTTCCTCACGGCTCCCAAACCCATAGAGCACTCCCATAGAAACAAGTCCACACTTCTTAGCTCCAGTCACGTCATATTTCCGGTCGCCCACCATAATGACATCAGACAAATCAGTGATTTCATGCTTTTCCAGTGCATAGCGAATGACCTCATCTTTTTTGCTGCGGCTGCTGTCGCTGTCCGCCCCGCAAATATCGTCAAAATATCCGTCCAGCCCAAAATGTGTAAGAATCTTTACTGCCAGATGTTCCGGCTTTGAAGTTGCTACAATCAGTACCTTTCCTGCCTCTTTCAGCCTCTGCAGCGCCTGTTCCATTCCGTCGTATACTTCGTTTTCCTGCCATCCTTCCACAGTAAAACGCTCTCTGTACTTTGCTGCCGCAAGCCTCGCTTTTTCTTCGTCAAAGCCATATGTCTCCATAAAGCTGTCCATCAAAGGCGGCCCGATATGTTTACATAGGCTGTCCAAATCCGTAATTTCAATTCCAAAATGATGTAATGCAAATTGAAAGCTCTTTGTAATTCCCTCTTTTGGATTCGTAATTGTACCATCCAGGTCCATAAAAATATAATCCATGCGTTTCCTTTCATTTCCGGTAACTGTTCAGTACCTTCACAGTTACGATGCAAAAATCCATGAAAATCGCCTACAGCGATGGGATTTTTGCATTACTGAATCATGTTCTTACGATCCGCGCAGTAAATGCGCAGACCTGCACTGGACAGTTACCATTTCCAACTGCTTTGCAGAAGCCGCAGAAATGTAAAAATACATCTCTGCGGCTGTGAAAATTTCCACCTGCGACAATTTCTTACCTTATAGGGTTCGGGTGTCAAAAGGGTGCTTTGCACCAACCGAACACAATATGTGGTGTTGTAAGTTTACTTGCAAACACACATATTTGTGTCGGTTATGCCCCGAAGGGGCTTTTGACACCCTAATCCTTATAGAAAACTACGCTGCTAAGCGCACTCATTCCCAAATCCGTGAAGCGGATTTGTAATTGTCACAAAGCAACAATTTGTTACTTTGTGACAATTTGTTACAGGCGGTCAAACATTTCTTTTACGCTTACAGCAAGCGCCTTTGATTTCTGTTCGGCATCCTCCATCGAGGTTCCTTTTACGCCAAAATAAAGCTTGATTTTTGGCTCCGTTCCAGAAGGACGGACGCAAAGCCATGTATCATTCTCCATCTCAAAATATAACACATTAGAACTTGGAAGTCCGGTTTCTTTTGTCTCGCCGGTTTCCAGATTTTTTACAATGTTTTCTTTGTAATCACGGATAGCAAGTACGCGGTAGCCTCCAACCTCTTTTGGTGGATTTTCACGCAGAGAAGTCATACTGCCCTGAATTTTCTGGAGACCTTCGATACCTTTCATTGTGACAGAAAGAATGTCGTCTTTATAGTAGCCATAACGCTCATACAAAGCAAGCATTGCATCCCAGAGCGTCATTCCCTTTGTCTTATAATAAGCCGCAGCTTCACAAAGTGCCATTGTAGCCACTACAGCATCCTTATCTCTTGCATGGTCGCCAATCAGACAGCCATAACTTTCCTCAAAGCCAAACAGGTAAGTTCCATCACCGCTTGTTTCAAATTCAAGCATTTTCTGCCCAATAAACTTAAATCCGGTCAACACTTCATAGAACCTGACACCATAATATTCTGCAATTGCTTTTGCCATATTGGTTGACACAATCGTCGAAATCAATGCGCCATCTGCAGGAAGGCCAAACAGCTCCTTTTTCTGCCCAATTTCATAATCGGCAAGCAGGCAGCCGGACATATTTCCGGTCAGTGTGCGGTATTCACCAGTCTTTGCATCCTTTACATAGACGCCAAGCCGGTCGGCATCCGGATCAGTTGCAAGCACAAGGTCGGCATCTATTTTCTTTGCAAGTTCAAGTCCAAGTGCAAAGGCTTCTGCTGCCTCTGGATTTGGATAGCTTACGGTCGGGAAATTGCCATTCGGAAGCTCCTGCTCAGGAACAACAAAAACCTGCTCAAAGCCAAGTTCTGCAAGCACACGCCTTACCGGAAGGTTTCCGGTTCCATGAAGCGGCGTATAGACAATTTTCATGTCTTTTGCTGTCTGCTTGATGCAGTCCTGATGAAGTACCAGCTTCTTTAAGCATGCAATATACTTGTCGTCAATGTCCTTGCCAATTACATGGTACAATCCTGCCGCTATAGCATCTTCTTTTGTCATCGTTTTTACAGTCGCAAAATCAGTTACTGCTTTTACTTCTTTTAAAATTTCCACATCGTGAGGCGGCGTAATCTGTGCACCATCCTCCCAATATACTTTATATCCGTTGTACTCTGGCGGATTGTGGCTTGCGGTCACATTAATGCCTGCAACTGCGGAAAGCTCACGAACCGCAAACGACAGCTCCGGTGTCGGCCGAAGGCTTTCAAAAATATAAACAGGAATACCGTTTGCAGCAAGACAAAGCGCCGCTTCCTCTGCAAACTCAGGAGACATTCTGCGAGAGTCAAACGCAATTGCTACACCCTGCTTCTGCTTTTCCATCCTTACGATATAATTTGCAAGCCCTTGTGTCGCCTTACGAACCGTATAGATGTTCATACGGTTTGTTCCTGCACCGATAATGCCTCGCAGCCCACCGGTTCCAAACTCTAAATCTGCATAGAAGCGTTCCCTGATTTCTGCATCATTATCCTTGATTGCTTCCAGCTCTTTTTTTGTAGCCTCATCAAAATATGTGCTGCCAAGCCATTCCTCATATGCTGCTTTGTACTCCATACATCCCCTTCTTTCTGCGCCTTAGCGCTATATAAGCGTTGTACACCGCCGCTACTATTGTATCAAATCAGAAGCCGTTGTGCAAGTTTTCCCAAGGAAAGTTTAGCATCATTTAACAAACAGGAAAGAAAAATGCCCTGCAGCTGTGCTTTTGCACGCTGCAGGACACCTGTCACATTTTCTGCTTTACCTTAAGGGCTTCGCTTCCAAAAAAACTCTGCATGTTCTGAAAGCAACTTATGCTTGAAACCTGATAATGCCTATGTTATAGTTAAAAAGTACTCTGCATTGCTCAGCAGAAAATATTTCAATGAAAGGAGGACAAGCCATGACAGAAGAAACAAAATTGATTTTAGAAAAACTAGACAAAATGGATACAAGAATCACAAACCTTGAGACATCCATGAATGCAAAGTTCGAATCTATTGACGCAAGATTTACTTCTATTGACGCAAAGCTTGAATCTATTGACGCAAAGTTTGAATCTATTGATGCAAGATTTACTTCTATTGACGCAAAGTTCGAATCTATTGATGCAAGATTTACTTCTATTGACGCAAAGTTCGACTCTGTTGACGCAAGATTTACTTCTATTGAGACAGAGCTTGTATCTATGGACGCAAAAATCACTGACCTGCGGTTAACGCTGGAAAATGAAACCAACCGCAATATCAAGCTAATTGCCGAAGGGCATCTTGATTTAAGCCGGAAATTAGATGAGGCATTAAAAATTGAGAACGAAAAAGAAATGCTCTTGATTCGGATGAATACAGCAGAAAACGAAATTCGTAAAATAAACAGCAAACTTGAAGATATAGCATAAAGAACAGCAGTCATGCAATGCTTACATAATATTACCCCACCCACACAGACAAGCCATGCGAATGGGGTTCTTTATTCTCTCAATCAAAATTATAATAAGTATCTTCTCCATTGTTCGTTTCGGTGCAGTTATAATTTTTTACCGCGCCCTCTTCCGTCACAATCGTAAGCAGATAGCTGCCAATAATCTTTTCAAAATTGATCGGAGCCGTGCCAATAGGTTCGCCATCCAAGTATACCAAAGCTCCTTTTGGCCCTAAAATATAAATCACATTATTTTCGTTGATTTCATAACCACGGCTTGCAATGCTGACTGTTGTGTGCGTACCATTGCCTTGGTTTCCGGAATTATTGCCAGTGTTGCCATCTCCATTTCCACTGTTTCCGGTTCCGTTGTTGCCAGTCTGTGAAGTTCCGCTTTGCTCATTTCCGTCATTTGGATTCTTCGTTGGATCATCGCTCTCATTTCCGTCAGGAGATGTCTGCTCCGTCAGATAAATGGATAGTTCTTGGCGTTCGCTGTTCACATGGAGGCTCGCTTCGTAAGTAACATAGCCACCTTCCGCAACTTCAATCGAATATACTCCATAATTCAATGTCAGTTCTTCTCCATAATATGGAGTCCTCTCTCCATCAATATAAAGCGTAGCACCCAATGGTTCAATCTTAAATACAACAATTCCCTTCTGAATCGGCCCGCTTCCATACTGAAATACATCAAACACCGAATCCCCATCCCTTGCCACGGTAATTGTCTCAGTCCCTGTATAATCTCCGTGAGTTACCGTCACCTTATAAGTGCCTTCTTTGACGAGGTAGCGTGCATCCTCTGTAATCGTATGCTCTGTGCCGGTCCCAATCAGAATCGTTCCATTTACAAAGTCCTCATGGTTAGCAAGCGATATATATCCATGTCCTTTTGTCACAACAATTTCATAAAGTCTCGAACCGCTTCCACGCACTGATACGCGGTCTATCGGAAGCAATGTGTCAAGCTCCACCTGCACGCCGTTGCTCATAACACACAAGCCGTCTGTATACTGGTAGTTCTGCCCATCAAAAGTAATTCTGTGCTCCTCCGGAAAAATCTCCAGCTTGTCCACATCTTTCTTTTCCCAAATACCTTCCGTGGCAGTAATCATCTGTGGCATATTGGCACGGATAATCCGATTGTCCTCCGAATTCAATTCAAAATCAAGCAAATCCCCTGCCGTTAACTGTGATGCTGCCATTGGTGTGCCAAAACTGCCGGTAAAAGAGGATGCTCCTGTATAAACAAAAGTACGCTCTTCCTCTTTTTCTACATCATACAGCGTGATTGTTTTAATCTCTGCATCTACAGAAAGAACAACCCCAAGCAAATGTTCATTCCCTTTTTCTGCTCCCATAGTAAGAACAGGGGAGGGAGATGGCGTCAGTTTCCCTCCCTTTGCTTCCTTTTTGCCTTCTGGCAGAAACAAAAACACTACGCTTCCGACGATGATTATCATTAAGGTCAGCATAACGGCAATCGCTCCTGTATGGGAACGCTTCCTTCTGCTTCCTGCTCTTTCGTACTCCATGCCTGTAACCATGCTCCTTTCAGACAAACGTCTGTAACCTTATTACGCATCCGGAAACAGCTTTTTCAAACATTCCTGCTTCCGCTCCGCCTGTTCCATTGTCAATATCAGCTTCTGCATATTTTTCTGTGGAATCCATGTCTTCCGATTATTATAGTAGTGATTTGCTATCTTCCAGAACTTTTCCGGATACTGCAGCAGTACAATCAGCAGTTCTTGTTCTTCTTCCGGAATGCTCCGCACGGAATCATATGCATTTATCATATCATATCCAAATGATACGTCCCAATCGCACTTCTCCATAAGCTTTCTGAAAAACAGATAAAAATCCTGAATCTGAATACCAAGACCTGCTTTTTCAAAACTAATGACCGCCGTCTCGTCTTCTGAAAGCATCAGAACACTATGATGTGTATAGTTTCCGTGAAACATCCTTCCTTCTGCAACTACCCTGTCATAATATTCCTGATATCTTGCTGCATCCAGAGAAGCGGCTGCCTGTTCGGCCTGTTCATACAGCTTTGGAAACTGGCTCAAGTAAATACTTTCAAAACTGTTTTTCTGCTTTTTATCACGAATATAAGTACGGACTCTCCGAAGCTCTTTATTCCGTTTTGCAAACTGCTCCGTTACTTTTGGCTGAATACAGAATCCTTTCTCTGCTTCAGTCAGTTCTACCTGTTCCATGCACAAATGAAGCCTTGCCAATGTCTTTACCGCTACAAGCACCTGCTCCGGTTTCCGTACATTACACTCCTCTCCGTCAAACCAGTCACGCATCAAAAAAGTTTCTCCGTATGGTCCCTGTACTAAAAGCTCTCCTTCTCTTGTACGGACATAACAGTCCGTATTGGCAAACCCTCTTTCTTTGAGTGCACTCTTTACCTTCTGTTCAAATTCTGCCCTGCCTTCACTCATCCGGCAGCTTCCGAACAGTTTCAGCCCTTGCCCTGTTTCCAAAAGGCAGGCTCCTTTTACACGGCTGGTTCGATATATGTTCAAGTCATACTGTTCCAATAAGTCTATATATTTCTCTTCCACTTTCTTTTCCTCCGGCCAGATTCGTATCCGTCTACATCTTATGTCGGAAAAAGAGAAATCATTCCTGTTCCAAAAGAAGAAAAAGTGCTAAATATCACATTTCCACGAATTGTTTTATGGTTGCTTGTTCTGTCCTTGCAGCCTAAAAAGCAGGCTTTCTTTTGTATTCTGTTCCGGCTCTTCCAAAACAGCCTCCAAAAGCCCGGAAAGAAGCTTTCCTATCTGCGGACCAGGAGCAAAACCTGCCTCCATCAAATCCTTCCCACTGACTGCAAGCTGCTTTAATTCTACGCAGTCTCCTCTTTCTATAATAAGACGGTGCAGGTGCTTCGCAATTGCAAGCTCTGACAGCTTCTGTTCCAAAAGTGCAGGACTCTGTGCCAATACATCAGCAAGCTGCAGTTCCCATAGCATCTCCATCAAATCAGGGCCAAACCGATGTATCGTTTTACGAAGCCCTGCGTCTGTTTTTTCATACTGGTAATAATCATGTGCTGCTACAAGGCGAACAACATAATCTGTTGTTTCGTTATCAAACCTAAAACGCTGCAGCACCTGCCTTGCTTTTTCTGCACCTGCTGCCGCATGGCCCGGAAAGTGATCCTCTCCATTTTCATCTATTTTATGCATCTCAGGCTTTGCCACATCATGCAGCAATGCGCTCCATCTGAGCATCCTGAGTTCTCTTTTGCTCCACGCTCTGTCTGAAGTTACAGAAGCTGCATCAAATCCAGGCAAAATTTTATTAATCACTTCTTGTTGAAGCTTTTTATTTCCGGCAAACTTTATCGTATGCAATACATGTTCGCCTACATTGTATTGATGATTTGTATTACGCTGCGGGGTCTCAAGCATCCGGTCAAATTCCGGCAGCACTACCGCCGTAATCCCACTCTGAAAAGCAGATAATAAGCGCTCCGGATGCGCAGACAAAAGCAGCTTATCCAGTTCTGTACGGATGCGTTCTGCGCTGATTTTTTTTAAGTCTCCCGCATGTATCGCTGCTTCCCTTCGTGTTGTTTCCTCTATTGCAAAATCAAGCTGCGCCGAGAAACGGAACGCACGCAAAATACGCAATGCATCTTCTTCAAAACGTTCTGCCGCATTTCCGACACAACGGATTACCTTGTGTTCTAAATCCTCTCTGCCGCCAAATAAATCTACTAAACCATTTTCCTCATTATATGCCATTGCATTGATGGTAAAGTCACGCCGGCGCAAGTCTTCTGCAAGGCTTTTTGTAAACTCCACCTGTTTTGGATGCCTGCCATCTTCATATTCTCCGTCGATGCGGTAAGTCGTAACCTCAAAGCCTTCCTTATCAAGCAACACTGTAACTGTACCATGCTGAATTCCGGTATCAACTGTTCTCTTAAACAGCTCCTTCACCTCATATGGGCTTGCAGAAGTCGTAATATCCCAGTCATCTGCCTCGCGTGAAAGCAGGGAATCCCTGACACAGCCACCAACAGCATACGCCTCATAACCATGCTCAAGCAACATAGCAATTATTTGATTCACTTTTTCAGGCATATTGATTTTCATGAAGGAACTCCTTTGGAGAAATGGGGAAGATAAGCGCTGGCATTAGGATGTCAAAAGCCCCTGCAGGGGGCTTAACCGGCGCAGCTATGTGTTCTTGCAAGCAAGCTTGCAGAGACACATAGCCGTGTCCGGTTGGTGCTCCGCACCCTTTTGACATCCTAATATCCTAACACCTTAATATCACATCTATCATTTTACCAGAATTGCAGATTTACCACAATAGCAGATTTCTACAGCAGCTGCCGGAACGGAACAATCAATATGCGCAAAATCCCATATAACAGCTTTTTTCCTGCTGTTATCGACTCTTCTTTGTAATTTTCTCCAAATTGTACTCCGTCAGAAGAAACTATTTTACTTTTTGATTTCATTTCTTTTGCATATTCCCGCAGTTCTTTTGTAATCTGGCTGCTCTCAATTACCAGCATAAGCTCCGTGTCCAGATAAACGCTCCGCATATCTATATTACATGAGCCCACAATGCTTGTATGTTCTCCAAGCAAAACTGTCTTTGTATGTAAGGACTGATCCCCCCAATATTCACAGACTTCCGTACTGACGTCAAGTATCTGATCTTTTTGGTTCAGGTAGTCTGTACATCCAAACGGATTTGCCCCACTTTCCACTGCATTGATAATAATGGAAAGCCTGACACCGCTCTCAGACAATGCCTCCATATCCCGGTACATGTCTTTACTGCATATAATGTAGGGCGTAATCATCAGGACATCGCTCTCACCTTGCATTTTGTCTACAAGCGCCTGCCATACCAGAGGTTTTTTATTGCTTGGACCTATTTCACCGGATAAAAGCGTAAGCCCATCCGTTTCCTGTGTCTCAAGAATCCAATCAACGCTTTCAAAAGCCTCCTTATACTCCTGCTGCAGCCAAAGATAGTGCTCCGGAAGCTCACCTTTTGCTTTTCCATATCCTTTATATGGCTTACAGCAAGGCAGATTCCATACCTGTTCAAAATGTTCCACAAGCTGGCAGTAAGACCTGCCTCTGCCCGGAACCGTCTCATAGACAAGGATGTCACGGTCTTCATTATAAGACGCCTTGTAATCTCCCAGAAACAGATCCCCTGTATTTCTGCCACCCAGAATATAAGCAAAGTCATCCGCAATCAGATATTTGTCATGCATACGGTAGTTTGCTTTCCACGGCGTCAGCAGGTTGATGGTATTATAGAACCGCACTTCTATATTTGGATGTGAAGTAAGTTCCTTAAAATGCCCGCTTCCTCCAAGCCGCATGACGCCTCCGATGCCGTCTACCATTACCTGTACCTGCACCCCTCTGTCTGCAGCGGCAAGAAGCGCCGACATAATATCTGTCCCGCTGTTGTCATCCCAGAATTCAAAGGTAACCAGGATAATCCGTTCTTTGGCATTTTCAATCAGCCGCAACCGCCAGAGCAGGGCCTCTGTATTGTCGTCAATAACCAAAGCCCGCTCTGCGGCATCTGCATCGCCATATTCTGTTGTAATGTCCCATCCCCCTGCTTCCGCTCTTTTATGGAACAAAGGCGGAACCACCACGCTCAGTATGAGAAAAAAAAGCCATGCCAGTAATATTTTTTTAATCATTCTTAATATGCCTTACCCCAATATACCAGTTTCTTCGCCGGCTTGCCACAGCAGATACACGTTTCTGCAACTGCCTCCTGTCCAAATGGCATACAGCGAGATGTTATACCTGCCTCTTCCTTTAATTTTTCCTCACAGGCACGCTCTCCGCACCACATTGCTTTGATAAAGCCAGGACGGTTTGCTGCAATTTCAAGCAATTCCTCTTTCGTTGTTGCCGTATACGTATGGGCATCCCGATGTGTCCTTGCGCGTTCTAACATATCTTTCTGAATTGTCTCAAGCAGCTTTGGAATCTCTGTTTCCAGAGCATCAAGCGCAATTGTCATTTTCTCGCCGGTATCACGCCTTGCTACCTGCGCCTGCCCTGCTTCAATATCTTTTGGCCCGATTTCAATACGAACCGGAACACCTCTCATTTCATGCTCTGCAAACTTCCAGCCCGGACTCCGGTCAGAATCATCCACCTTGACACGACAGCCTCCAAGTTTTTCACAGACTGCCCTTGCAGTCTCCAATACCCCTTCTGCCTGTTGGCGAATCGGAATAATCACAACCTCTGTCGGAGCTACTTTTGGCGGAAGCACAAGGCCATTGTTGTCACCATGAACCATAATAACTGCGCCAATCAGCCGTGTGGACATGCCCCAGGAAGTCTGATGCACATATTGCAGCGTATTTTCCTTATCAGTGTACTGAATACCAAATGCTCTTGCAAAACCGTCACCAAAATTATGGCTCGTGCCGGATTGCAGCGCCTTGCCATCGTGCATCAACGCCTCAATCGTATACGTATCTTTTGCTCCTGCAAACTTCTCTTTTTCTGTCTTTTGCCCACGTATCATCGGAATCGCAAGAACCTCTTCACAGAAATCTGCATAAAGGTTTAACATCTGAATGGTTCTCTTCTCGGCTTCTTCTGCAGTTGCATGAGCTGTATGCCCCTCCTGCCACAGAAATTCCATAGAACGCAGGAATGGCCTTGTCGTCTTTTCCCAGCGCACTACCGAGCACCACTGATTGTATACTTTTGGCAAGTCTCTATGAGACTCAATAATTCTGGAATAGAAATCACAGAACAATGTTTCAGAAGTCGGCCGTACACACATTCTTTCCTGCAGCTTCTCTCCGCCACCATGAGTCACCCATGCAACTTCCGGTGCAAAGCCTTCCACATGGTCCTTTTCTTTGTTGAGCAGACTTTCCGGAATAAACATTGGCATATAAACATTTTCTACTCCTGTCGCTTTAAAACGCTCATCCAGCTCCTTCTGAATCCGTTCCCAAACCGCATAACCTGCCGGGCGGAGAATAATACAGCCCTTGATTCCAGAGTATTCTACAAGCTCTGCCTTCTTTACAATATCCGTGTACCACTGTGCGAAATCCTCTTCCATTGAGGTAATCGCTTCTACCTGTTTCTTTTCCTTTGCCATAGCAAGTTCCTCCTTATTTTTTATACTTTATAGGATGTAGCGCCGGTGTACAGATGCTATTTTCCTATGAAATAAAAAAGTCCCTTTTGCATCCTGTTTCATGCAAAAGGGACCGAATTTCCGGTGGTACCACCCAATTTAGCCTTGTTCCAGCCTTTTCTCTGCTGTTTGCCGCAGGAAAATTCCGGCGTCAGGCTCTCTTTGTCCTCTTTATCGCAGAGTTACGCTGCATTTTCATGCAGGGCTCCAAGGCAGGTTTGAGGGACTGTCTGTAAGAAGCTTGCACCAGCCGCTTCCTCTCTGCATACGCATTTCCCTGTACTATTCCTCTTCTGCGCCACGTTTTCTATCATTTTATTCTGTAATATGTTATTTGTCAAGCTGTCTTCTATTTATACTGCCTATATTTCTCCTTGCAGCCTATATGTCCCCTTTCCCAACTTTTTTACCAGCCCGGCAGCTTCGCTTTGATTTAAAATTCTTTGAAGCTGTCTTGCACTGCAATGCAGGCGAAAGGCCGCCTGCTCTATCCCTTTTAAAGTCCCATCTTCGCATTTATACTTCATATACGAAATAACTCGTTCTGTAAGGGAAGCAGGGGCAGCTTCAATGGTAGTCATAACTCCTATTTTGGTTGAAAGGCTATTGCAAATAAGTTCCAAAAACTTATTATTAGAAAGCAGTTTTTCCCTATGCCTTTCAATAGAAAAGGAAAGACAGGTCAGGCTTTCAGCTGCCTCGGCATAAATATTGTTGTTTTTAGGATAAAAAATATCCATGTCGCCAAGAAAGTAATCAACCGTTCCGCTTGACAGCGAATAACATGTACCATCATCACGAATAAAATAGATGTTTATAGACCCTTCTTCTACAATTTGAAATAAATTTTCATTTTGAAAAGGAGAACTTACTAATTCTCCCTTTTCATATTGCATCAGGCAAAAATCCACATCCAATGAACCAAGCACCTCATGATATTTGCTGTTACCAACGCAGGCTGCTATTTTCTTCTTATCATATATTCTTTCCATAAATCTTCCCTGCAGCAAGACATATGTCTCATTTTTGAAATTTATTTTACATTACAATGAAAAAAAATTCAAGGAGGAAATGAAAATATGGTATCAGTTTATGAAGAAAAAAATATTTCCAAAGCAATTATGAGAGTTGGATTACCTGCTATGCTAGGACAGCTCACAACACTGATTTATAATCTTGCCGACACCTTTTTTGTCTCTCTGACAAAAGAACCCACAATGATTGCTGCGGTAACGCTGTGCGCACCAATACTGCTTATTATTATGTCTATTGCCAGCATTTTCGGCATGGGAGGCAGCAGCGTAATTGCCAGATTGCTAGGGGAAGAAAAGAAAAAAGAAGCCGGCACGACAATGAATTTTTGTATATATGCAATGGTATTTTTTGGTATTATTACACTGGCCTTGGGACTGGCATTTTTGCAGCCATTGGCAAAAATATCTGGTGCAGATGCAGAGAATTTATCCTATACTTGTGATTATCTGAAATGGATTTTTATAGGCACTCCCTTTATTATACTGGCAAATGGATTTGTCCACTTGTTCCGTTCTGTTGGCCTGATCAAAGAAGGTACGATTGGATTGGTACTTGGGAATATAATCAATATGGTATTAGATTATATTTTCATAGCTATTCTAAAATGGGGAACCGCAGGAGCCGCACTTGCAACATCTTTAGGATTTATGTGCGCAACAATTTATTATATTGTCTGCATAATCCTTGAAGAATACAAAGGAAATCAATTAGTGCCATTAGCACCTAAAAATTTTCTTCCAAATACAGCAATGGTTCGTAATGTCGTAAGTATTGGTATTCCCGGCTCCCTTATTACAGTACTCATGAGTTTTTCCAATATTATCCTTAATACGTATATCGGTATTTATGAGTCTAATGCAGTAGCCTCTTATGGGATTGCATATAAACTTAATATGGTTCCGATTCTGCTGTCAGTAGGATTAGCGCAGGGCGTTGCTCCCTTAGTGGGGTGCTGCTATGGAAGAAATGAGAAAAAACGGATGTCTGATATTGTGAAATACACCGTGCTATATGGAATTTTTATGGGCGCAGTACTTACTGCTGTTTTTATATGTTTTGGAAAGCCACTTGCTGCTATATTCCTGCAAGATGACATTTTGATTGAACAAACAGGATACTTTTTAAAAATTCTTTGTTTATCTGCTCCCATGCTAGGTGTCATCAACATGATGACAAGTTATTTTCAAGCATTGGGAAAAGCAGTAAAATCGCTTACTATTACAGTTCTAAGAAATGCGGCACTATTTATTCCTGGAGTAATCATTTTAAATTACTTTTGGAAACTGAATGGTGTCATTGCAACACAGCCTATTGTTGAAACAATTCTAATGGTCATCTGCATACTTATGTATATTAAAGATATACGGCATCAGTGAACAGATGTATCCACTGATGCCATGTAATCAATAATCAGCCAATCCTCATTCCACATAAACCGGCGCCGTCTCACTCAGCGCCACCCCATCATTGCCCTGCTGGCGCACGGTCACATAAAATGCCCCTTTCGGCACCTCCGTCGTAGCCAGCAGATTTTCGCTTAAGAAAATCGTCTTCACCTGTTTGCCGTCGATTGCAATGATGCTCCACTCCGTAAACCCTTCGCCTTGCACATAGACAACACTGTCTTCCTCTCTTGCAACGCTCTTTCTGACGAATGCATCCAAAAGAGTAATCGGGCGTATTCCCATCACAAGCTCGGTCGGCTGATAAGGATTTTCCCCACCATACACTTCCATATCACCATACAGCATATCATAAATCAGAACCTGCATATGTTCCAGATACTCCTCTTCCTCTTGCTCTGTCTGATGATACTTTGTCAAGAGTCCCTCTTCAATTCCAAGACGGCCAAGCACATAAGCCGGAAGCTGATATGCCTCCATATCTTGATTTATCTGCTCTAGTTTAAAATTGCTCCAGATTACATACTCTGTCTCATACAGGCTTCCATTCTTTAGCATCCCTTCTGTCAGCCCAAGTCCGGGCAGATGGTCACCGTACATCACCAGCACAACGTCTTCCGGATAAGCTGCCAAGGACAGTGTCAGTTCCCTTATAAATTCATCCATCTCACGCAGCTGGTTCACATAGTATAGAAACGGATAATATTTTTCAGAAAGCTCCTCCGGAAGCCGGATGTCAATTGCCGGGGCCGACAGAACCGGTTCGTTTGGATATGCCCCATGCCCCTGTACAGAAATTGCATAGATATAGTCCTTTTCCTCGGTTGCTTTCATAATATCCATGATTTCGCCAATCAGAATACTGTCCTTTGCCCAGTCAAGCGGAGTAAACTCTACCTTCCGCATATATTCCAAAGAATCAAAGCGTTCAAAGCCAAGATTAGAAAAAACCTTATTACGTTCATAAAATGTTCCGTCATTATTGTGCACTGCACTTGCCGCAAAACCAAGCTTTCTTAAATTATAGGCAATGCTCTCACAGGTCCTTGACTTTAATATGGTCTTATACGGATATTCCCCCGGTCCGAAAAAATCCAGATTCATACCGGTAATCAACTCAAATTCCGTATTTGCCGTACCCGCGCCAACCGATGGCACTGACAAAAATCCGCTGCTGAAATTTTCTTTTAGATAAGTAAAAAAAGGAATGGGATCCTCTGTATAAGAACTGTTTTCTATCAATTTGGGATCAAAAAATGACTCCAGCTGCAGAAACAGAATATTGGGATATGGATTTTCCTTTGCAGGCAAAACCTCCTGCTTTATCTCATTTCCCTGTTGTTCCTGTTCTGGTGTCTCTCCGTCCACTTTCACCGACAGACCCTGCGACGGAATTGGCGTAATTTTCCCCTGAAACTCGCCCATCCCTTCTACAATGACTGTGACCTGTTCCGGAGAATAACCATCCGGCTTTGCAACCCCTGTATTAAGCAGGCTGTTCATAAAGCAATATGGCAGTCCATTTTCATGAAACGCATTTGCAATATTTCCAAAATTACGGTCTAAAATTTTAGTTGCCAGCCCAAGCTGCGTAAACAGGACACACAGCCCAAACAACGCTGCACAGAACGGAATCCGAAACAGGTAATCCATGCTTCCCTCACTCTTTTTGCAGTTCCGGAAAAGCCAGATGCATACAGCAGCTACAAACACAAGCGCCACTACGATCAGAACTACCTGAAACGGTGTCAGGTAATGGTTCATTATCTGAAATGCATTCTGAAGCATCAGAAGGTCCACTGCCGTAAACGGCGTTGTTCTAAAAGAAAGCAGCACCATATCCGTCACACCAATAATCGCCCATAAAAACAACACAACACTCAAAACAAAGTTTCTGCGCCGGAACAGCAGGCAAACGGATGCTGTTGCAGAAATAAGAAAAGCGTTATAAAAAAATACAAACGGGTCTCTGAAAAAATAAAGGAACAAATCTATTACTGATTTTCTGGAACATAACTCCACAAAAATATAACAAAGCAAAGACGGCACAAAGCAGACTTTTAAATAAAGCGGAACCAGTTCTTTTATTTTTTCTCCAAATAGCATGATTGCCTTCAGAAATGTCTTCATTGCTCCTCCTTTGAAATAAAAATCATTATCCTATGAGTTACAGTACCTTCCAAAATAATAACTTGTTTATTCTATCATAGTTCCTATCAAACCGCAATCCTCCAAGGAGAGCGTAATTTTGTTCAAACTTCTGTATTTTCCCATTGACAAATGCATATCCTATGGTATAATGTATTTAACAATTAAGCAATCATTTAATTGTTAAATACAAAACATATGTGGAGGGTATTATGAAAAAAATATTTATTCTTGAAGATTTGGACTGTGCACACTGTGCAGGTAAAATTGAAGCAGATGTAAAGGAATCTGCAGGCGTGCTTTCTGCAAGCTTAAACTTTATGGCACAGAAGCTTGTCGTAGATGTTGAGGACAGTGCTGTAGACAGCATTGAAGAAACTGTCAGGAAAATTGTCAAAAAGCATGAGCCTGATGTTACTGTAACTGCAAAGTAAGGTTTCTTGGAAATGGAGGAATTATGACTAAAAAACAAAAAAAAGCACTCTGGCGGCTCTGTGCTGCGCTTGCCGCGTTTATCTTCGCCTGTCTGCTGAACCTCTTCCATGTAGAAAATCTTGTGGTGCTTGCCGCGTTTCTGCTTGCCTATGTGCTTGCAGGCGGCGATGTTGTATACAAGGCGGTACGCAATATCCTGCATGGGCAGGTATTTGATGAAAACTTTTTAATGTCGCTTGCAACCATAGGAGCTTTTTTTGTCGGCGAATATCCGGAAGGCGTTGCGGTTATGCTGTTCTATCAGGTCGGTGAGCTGTTCCAGTCGTATGCGGTCGGCAAATCTCGCAAATCCATCACTTCCCTGATGCAGATTCGCCCTGATTCTGCAAATCTGTTAAAGGATGGTACCGTTACGGAAGTTGACCCTGAGCTTGTATCTGTAGATGATATTATTGTCGTAAAACCAGGCGAACGGATTCCGCTTGATGGCATCATTACAGAAGGCTCCTCTTCTCTTGATACTGCAGCTTTAACCGGAGAATCCATGCCGCGCGAAGTTACAGCAGGCGATGATGCCATCAGCGGATGCATCAATTTGCAAGGCACACTGCATATCCGTGTCACAAAAGAATTTGGTGAATCTACCGTTTCCCGCATCCTTGACATGGTAGAAAATGCTTCGTCCCAAAAAGCAAAGGCAGAAAACTTCATTACAAAATTTGCACGGTACTATACGCCAATTGTCGTAATTCTCGCAGTGCTTCTTGCAGTTATTCCGCCGCTTGCATTGCACGAACCATTTTCAGACTGGATTTACCGTGCACTCAATTTCCTTGTTGTCTCCTGCCCTTGTGCCCTTGTTATTTCCATTCCTCTTGGTTTCTTTGGCGGCATTGGCGGCGCGGCAAAGCAGGGCATCCTGATGAAAGGCAGCAATTATCTGGAAGCGCTTGCCAAAGTAGACACCTTTGTATTTGACAAAACCGGAACCTTGACAAAAGGTAATTTCAAAGTAACAAAAACTGCAGCTATAAACTGCAGCAAAGAAGAACTGCTGTTTCTTACCGCCCATGCCGAGGCAGACTCTTCGCATCCAATCGCGCTTTCTGTCATAGAAGCCTATGAATCCTCTTCCGGAAAAAAGCTTTCTTCTGAAGGCACTGTAAGCGATGTAAAAGAAATCGCCGGATTCGGCGTAAAAGCGCTTGTTTCCGGAAAAGAACTGCTTGTTGGAAACGCGCGCCTTTTAGAGCAAAATGGGATTTCTTTCTCTGCTGCCGATTTTACCGGCACAGTGGTCTATACTGCAATTAATGGTATATTTGCAGGATGGATCGGCATAGAAGATGAACTAAAACCGGATGCAAAAGCCACAATCAAGGAGCTTTCCGCAGTTGGCATACGAAACACCGTAATGCTGACCGGCGACAAAAAAGAAACTGGTGAAAAAATTGCTTCCGAACTTGGTCTGCGAGAGGTTCATGCAGAACTGCTTCCTGCTGACAAAGTGGAGTGGCTCGAAAAGCTGCTTGCTGCTAAAACAGGCGGAAAAAACCTCGCATTCGTCGGCGACGGCATTAATGATGCTCCCGTGCTTGCCAGGGCAGATGTCGGCATTGCTATGGGCGGACTTGGATCGGATGCTGCAATTGAAGCCGCAGACATTGTAATTATGACTGACGAACCATCCAAACTCCCTGCTGCCATCCGCATAGCAAAACGTACACTTACGATTGTGCAGCAAAATGTCATATTCGCTATTGGTATTAAGATACTTGTGCTGATACTAAGCGCACTTGGGCTTTCCACAATGTGGTGGGCAGTATTTGCAGACGTGGGCGTCTGTGTGCTTGCCATCCTAAACTCTATGAGAGCTTTAAAATAACAGTTGGGGGCAAAAAGTATTTTGCCCCCAAGATACACGATTCATCTTTTCTTATCTACTCATAATTTCTTCTATTCTCAACAACTTATTATCCTGAGAAAGCTCAATTACATAAAATTCCTCTTTCTTAAGTTGGTCGGGCAATTTATCTTTCAAAATAGATGCAACAAACTGTACATTTTTATCCGACACATAATCCATTACATTAACAAGTTGATTGTCGTGAACCAGCTCTTTTTTATCATTTAACAAAAAATGGACACAGGGCATCTTTTCACTATCAGCAAACTGAATATATGCAAGATCAAAGCATAAGATTTCTCCCTGCTTTTTTCCTGAACTCATATTTGCATTAAATGTAGAAAATTTATAAAGCTTCTGCTGTTTTTTATTGATTTCCGTCTCATACTTAATAGCATATGTTTCACCATACAATTTTTTTGAAACTTCTGAGAAAAAAACATTAAATTTATTGATCTGACGTTTTACGACATCTTCAAAATCATCCGCAAAAATCTTTTGATTAATTTCCTCTAATTCCTTACAGTATTGCTTGATACTCGCATCTACTTCTTCCATTTGAACAATAATGCTTTCATACTCACCTTTCTGGCGATATTTTTCATTTAGTTCTTCTATCAGCTTTTCCAATTCTGCAAATGTATCACCCTGCGAAACTATCATGGCATATTTTTTTTCTTCTTCGCATAGTATATCCAGATGCCTCTTTTCATCGGAAATCTTTCTATCTAATTCTGGCAATTCTTTGGAAATAAAGTGAATTTTTTCTGCAACCATCTTGTTATGATAGGTCACTAATTCTTCAAATGTATGCTGTATCTTCTCAAACTGAGTTCCTGCTTGGAAATAAATTTGCTTAAGCTGCTGCAAATCTATATTTGATATTTCCTGGTCCATATCTCTTTGAGTTTCCAGAATTATGTTCCTTCGGATTTCTAAATTACTAATTAATTCTGCCGTCTTATTTTTTTCATACTTTGTTTGGGTATAATGGGCTAAATCTTCCTCATAGCCTTCATTAATATTCAAATTGGTCTTTTTTTCATTTAAATTCTGAATTTCTCTTTCGACCAACGCCAATGCTGCTTCATATGCATTTTTAGTTTGCTTCTTTTCTAACCTCTCTTTAAAGCTAAATTCCTGCCCTATTTTTGTTAATAACTCCTGCTTTTTTTGCCCGCCTTCAAACTTGCACCCAAAAAGATATAAGTACAATGTTTCATATTCTACATCTTTTGTATAACGATTCAATACTTTCAATGTATGACCAATGCTTTCATCCGAATATCTTATATTATGGGAAAGCAACTGTCTCAATGTTGGCTTTCCTTCTGTAATATCCGGAAACAGAATCATTCTAATTTGTTCTTCAAACTCGTCTTCTGTGCAATTCTTATCATTCACTTGCCTCAAAACCTTATTTCTACTCAAAAAATTTCTTTTAATTACTATTTCTTCCGAGTCGCTATTATCCATATTTTCCTTTAGCACAAGAGTTATTACTACTTTATAATCAATCAAGAAATTTTTGACTAATTCATAATCTTGATTTTTGTTTTCTGGATCTGTATATATATTCTTTCCTTTTGCTCCAAAACAGAAATCAATTAACTTTAAAACGGTCGTCTTTCCAACATTATTTCCTGTTTTTAGTTCATTGGAATTATTTATGGATATCGGAGTATCATCAACAATCAAATTTATTCCTTTATGAAAATGCAGCTCTCTTAATACCTCATCTTCTGTTTCTATCTTAAGTAATTTTAGGAACATAACTTAATATCCCCTTTCTCATCCATGACTGCAGCATCTATAAGATATAGCCAATCAAGTGACAGAAGAAAAACAGGAAATGACATTTCATATTTTTCTTTTACTGCTTGATAAATGTCAATAACCGAATTTGAAATACCATTTTGTAACTCTTTCAATAACATTGCACCATTATAATATATACTTACTTCTGGCTGCATATTCTCAGGCAATAACATACACATAGCCCTCCGGATTCTTAAATATTTTACAACGCATAAAAGCATCTACTACAAGTAAAGATGCACAGGCTTCCAAAGTTTCTTTACTAATTTCAGAATAATTACTACTATTGATTACAATTTCCTTTACCTCGTCTATTAATCCAACAAACAACAAATCACTATTATCATATTTATTCTTTAGCAACGCATCCACATACATCTTTTTTAAAGACTGTAGCACAAGTATGCTTTTGTTCAATCCCATTTTATCAAATTCTTTATACTTTTTCTCAATCTGATTATAAAATATTTTATAATCATCTATTATCAATGCGGCAATATCTAACTTATTAAATTCAATTTTCTTATCAATTTCAAACATATTGATATTCCCCAAAGGCTCATTCTCATCCAACCTCACCTCTGCCAGAATATTAATGATTGTTGTCAAATCAGAATTAAAGCGTAAACAATCTGGCATATTTCCAAGTTCATCCTTAATAAATTGATAAACTTTCTCTAATTCCTCTGCTTCCAAATTGAAAACATCTTTTTCTAAGCTTTGAATATCAAAAATATCCATTATAGGATTAAATTTAATATGATATAAATTGTCATATTTTTGTTGACGAAGCTGAGCAGCACCCTCTGCTATAGAAATAAATTTAAATGTATATCCTTTTTTTGCATATCCCTCCATACTTT
>CAJTZB010000016.1 GCA_910583815.1 uncultured Lachnospiraceae bacterium | reverse complement strand
AATCCCTTAATATTTCCATAGGGGTCAGATCTGTATTGGATATTTTGCTGATGTCCAGCAAGATGGACTGAAATGCCAGAGCTGCTTCGGAAGCACTTTGCTGTGTAGCTGACATAATGGTTCCAAGCGCAGCAGTGGCTTCATTTGAAGTTACATTTAAAGCGGCAGCAGTAGAGCTGACAATAGACATGCCCTCAGACAATTCGCTCATGCTGACGGCATTGCGGCTTGCTATATGGTTCATTCCGTCTAATGCTGTGGTCAGCTTTGAGATAGAACCTTCCATTTTGTACGCTTTATCTATTGTAAAAATCATCTGATTTGCCAGTTCGGTATCTATATCGCCGGCGGATTGGACAGCAAGGGACAGCTCTGCAATATCTGCGGCATTTCTATATCTGGCCTGAGAGGCTTCCTTGACACTTTTCAGATAGTCCGTAGCCTTTTTTCCATATCTCCCTGCAATAGCAAAAGAATTGCTTCCGATGTCTTTTAAATCAGATTTTGATAGCTTGTCATTGATTTTGCTGATTTTAGTTAAAAGGGTATCCGCTTCTTTCAGCTCAGAGACAGCGGCTTTGGTTTTGGAAATCAGAAGAACCATTGCAGAATGCAGAGAGAAGCTTTGAGAGAGTTCCTGCATTGCTTTTGAGAACTGTTTTTTGACAGAAGCAATCAGCTCATTTGCTTCGCGTGTGAGATTAGTGATGAGATTATTCATAAGTATGTTTCTCCTTTTTACGCTTCTGTCTGGTTGGCATTATGGATGAGCTCACTCAAATAGGACATCAGTTTTTGTTCCAGTTCTTCCGGATTCTTAAGAAGCTCTGTCAGATGTCTGTCAAGGTACTGCCAGAGAGCAAGTTCCCATTTGATTTTTTTTGCTTTTAGTAAGCACCAGCGGAGTAGTGTAATCATAGTGCAGCCTCCTTTTGAAAAAAATTTACATAAAAAAAGACAGTCTGCAATCAGCTGTCTTTTGGGGTTATTTATTTCTTATTCTGCAAATCCTGCACCAGTTTTGTCAGGCGCTCGTTTTCTTTTCTTAGGCGGAGCAGCTCGTCATATACGGTCTGAAGCTGTGAACATGGTTCTCCAAGCTTGCTGCAGGAAAATCCGGCAGGCAGTTCGGCATAGAGCCTGTCCGTGCTGTTGTCCGGAATTCTTGTGAAATAGTCATACATCATTTCAAAGAATTTTTTGTTGGCGGGTCGTCTTGGCATGGAGACGCCGTCACAAAGTTCGAGCAGCAGTTCCGTATCGTCTGTATTCCAGATGGCTTCTACCGTAGTCCTAATATCGCGCTCCACACAGCTGCCGGATGTATTAAAGTTGCTGGCAATATCTACATAGAGAGTTTTTGTGATGTATTCGAGGTAGCTTTTGTCCTTTAATGTCAGAGATACACCATAGGAAATAAAAGAGTATCCACGGTTTGTCGTTTTTACTCCCAATCTGCGCAGCATTTTTTTGATTTCATACTCAGTCGGCATAGTATACCATTCCTTATTTTGATGTGTGTCTGAAAATATGGTAGAATGAGAAAGTAAGCATTACAAGAATAATAAGGCGACAGGATTCGACGAAATTAGCAAGAGCAGGAAGAATAAGGGCTTATTGCTGCCCGCGCAGCTCCCCTAACATATGGGTCAGATGTGCATTTTCCTTTTCCAGTTCTGAAATGCGTTTATGCAGGCGCTTTAACTGAGGGCATTGCTCTTCGGTGCATTCAGAACAGGATTTTTTGCTGTTTTTGTCTGTAATTCTTGTGAAATAGTCGTGCATCAGTTCAAAGAATCTTTTGTTGGCAGGCCTCTTTGGAATAGAAACACCATCGCAGATTTCCATCAGCAGTTCGGTATCATCGGTATTCCAGATAGCTTCCACAGTAGTCCGGATGTCACGTTCTACACAGAGATCGGAAGTGTTAAAGTTGTGCGCAATATCTACATAGAGATTTTTTGTGATGTATTCGAGATAGTTTTTATCCTTTAACGTCAGCAATATGCCATATGTGACATAGGAGTATCCGTGGTTTGTCGTTTTTACTCCAAGCCTGCGTAATGTGCTTTTGATTTCGCTTTCTGTTGGCATAATGTTCCTTCCTTATTCATAAGCATATTATAAAATATGGTAAAATACGCGGGCAAACTTTACAAGGATAATCGCTCGACAGAGTTTGTCAAATTGCTTCCTTTTTCGGGCTGCTATTTAAACTTTCGCGGTATTTTTCCTGAATATACTTTATGCTTTCTTCTACAAGGCCGTTTTCCAGATTATGTTCCGACAGTATCTTTTCATACTTATGGTATAGTTTCATAATATGGTCAAAAGCTTCTCTGTGATACGTATGCCCGGCGGAGAGGGAAGCAGAGAAATTCAGTATCTCATACCGCATATCATCAATCTGCTTGTCTATAAACATTGCGGTAAGCTTTTTCACATCGGCTTGCAGTGCTTTGTCGTGCAGGTCTGATTTTTGCATATCCTGTGCATGTGTTTTCTGCAAGGCGTCAAGGTTCTGTGATGTGCGGACGAGCAGCGTGTGTTCTTCCCGCCGCCTGCGCATCCATTTTGTTTCCAGGCCAAGCTTTTCGACCGCCCATTCAAGCAGAGGCACGATTGCTTTCAGACCAACCAGAATGATAAAAACGGCAGCAAAAACGGAGGAGAAATCAACGTTTATTAGTTCAGTAATTGCTTCCATAAAGGCCTTTCCTGGCGTCAGTATGCGCTGACGCTATTGTATGGTAATGTATTTGCTGGATACGTATCCGATGATATGCTGCTTTGTTTCTGCCTTGTACCAGCTGTTTGCCGTATCTAAAAGAGTGAGCTCTTCATTTACGTTCAAAACAGAGATAATATTTCCGTTTTCTACCTTGGGTGTTTTCCGCATATTCAGTTGGAAGCAGTTGGATACTTTGCCGATGACAGCGGAGGAAGCTGTGGTATTTCCGGTTTTAAACTGCTCCGGAACTGTGACAATCCATAGATATTTGACTTGTCCGGAGAACAGATCCCATGTGTTTTTTGTTCGGACTGCAGCCGTGGAAGCAGGGTCATTAATCCACACATATCCGTTTTCAAAAGCGTACAGCAGAATAAAATGTCCGGATTTGGTCCAGTTTCCTTTGCCCATGCAGGCGATGACCCAGTTGCCGTTTTTGAGGGCATCCAGTGCCTCGGTATGGGCAGAAGAGGTTTTCTTGCCATAAAGGTTTGATGTATTCAGGCGTTTGCATAAAATTCCATACGCAGAAAACTGCGGAATAAAATAACTGTAAAATGTCCCTTGGTTCAGCGCTTTATATCCGTGGGCAACGGACCAGTCGGCGGTTGTCACAGGGGTTACGTGCTTGTCCTTTAATGTTGCGATTACCATAGCGGCAGCAGTCGGGCCGCACCCGGAGCTGCCAATGGTCTTTTTCTCGCCTTTGGCAGAATAATCATGGCTTTTCCAACGAGGGTCAGTCTGAAGATAGCTGACAGGTTTCATGACAACGCCTCCTTCATCTCTTTTACGGCAGACTCGATCAGGATATTGATCTGTTCTGGCGTAATAACCGTTTTTTTGTGGTTGAAAAGGTGGTTCAAAAACTCTGTAACATAAGCCTTTTTGTCTTTGCCTTGTCCGCCCTCACTCCAAAGCATTTCTGCCGTATTTACTGCAAGAGACGCCCATTCTTTGTACTGGGCAAGTTTGGAAGAGTCTGCGGTAGCTTTGATATAAGGAATTGCCACATAGGTAATCACTGCGCCGATAACGGAGATAGCACCAAGAATTATTTGAAATAAAGTGTCGTTTATGGTTTTTGCACCTCACTTTTGGATTTGGTTTTGCCGGTGTGAGATTACCTGCACACCGGCATGGCCTAAAATTTTGATAGGAATTTTTTACTTTTCAGCGTTTGACAAGTCGTACTTTCTGAGTGTCCAGAGGTTTCCTGTTTCGCCGCTGCATGCCCTTGTCATGGACTCAATTTCAATTCCCTGTACGGCAGCCTGATCACCGGCAGATAAGTCAATCGTACCGGAGATTTTGCCCTTTGGCAGATAGAGCTGAAGCGGTACGTCTGCTTCGGAACAAAGGTCAGTAAACCATGCATCTACAATGATTTCACCGCTCATGGAGAATTTGTTGGCATCGTTCGTGATTTCCTCATACTCTTTGAAGATTGGATGGTAGTCGATGATAACAGTGTCGCCGGCCTTGAATGCATCTGTTGGCAGCGTAATGGTTTTTGTCTCTGCTGCATAGGCAAACTCTGTATCGGATGCCGTGGTGCCTAGAGTATAGACATCACCTGGAAGGCCATTGACGTCTGCTTTGTAGATGTATCTGACATCGTCACCGGCGGCTTTGTAAGACAATACAACGCTTGCTGCACCATCGGACACTTCAAATTCTTCTCTGATTAAGACAGCAGAGCCGTTTGTTACTTTGACAACTTCGGAGCCTACCTGCAGGGCAAGGTATCCTTCGTCAACAGAGCCGTTTTCTGCAGTGATGCTTGCAACTTTGTTGATGTCAAAGGCCGCAAGCTTTTTGCCGTCTCTGCCTTCTGCATATACGGTTTCCTGAGAGCCATTGATCTTAAAATTCTTTAAGTCATTTAAGGTGACTCTGTGCTGCTTTGTAGCCAAATCGTTGATAATGATTCGTCTTACCTTTTTGAAAGCGTATTTCATGTTTTTTCCTCTTTTCTGCACGGCTTTTTTGTACGGCAGGCTGCGGGTACCGTGCGGACACAGGCCATGCCGTTGTGTAAAAGGGTAAGTTTGCACTGCCATAAGGTGCACTCATCCCCAAATCTGCAAAGCAGATTTGCAATTTCCGCAAGCAGAAATTTTTTTCGCTTGCGGAAATTTTTTATAGAAAAAAACCGGATTATGTGATCCAGTCCATTTCTTTCTTATGTATCTCTTTGGAATTGATGGTTCCGTGATAAATGCCATCCAGCAAGTGGTCGGCATAGTCCTTTTTATTACGGATAGAGAGTGCTTCGTTCAGCCAGTACAGTTTGCAGCTGCCAAGCTCATGTGGTGTCAGGGAGCCATTGCCGCAAAAACTGACTGCAGACATCAGACTGCCAAGATAATCAAACCCTTCTTCCTGCTTTTTCTTCCGTTTTCCTGCTTTTTTCTGCGTATCGCGCATGTCTTCAATTAAAATGCGCCGTGCATTTTCATCTGCAGGCCTGATGTTATCGGAATTCTCTATTTTATTGACTGCCTTGACCCATTCGTGGAGGCAGCCAAATATTTCTTCGTTAATCTGGCAGGCAGGGTTATTTCTGTCATAAAAACAGACAGAGCCGTCTTCATATACTCCTTTTTCAAAACAATGTTCTTCTTTGATAAAAAAGGAGATAGCTTCTGTAATATGCCGCAATGGATGGGCGTCATGAACACTGAAAGCAGTGTTACAATGGTCCCATTGCAGAGCAAATACTTCATAGGGCGAGACATCCAGATAGTTCCTGCCCATATCGTCTAACATCACCATGTTTGCATAAGGGTCGGCAAGCAGTGTCTGTACATAGCCCCAATAAAAATAATCCGGAAAGGAAGAACCATTGATGGAGAGGATTTCTTCTATTGTAGGGTGGTGCAGTGTAATAGAGGGGGTAAGTGCAAAATCTTTTCCTGACATTAAAAATGCTTTGCTGAATTTCAGGCTCATAGGTTAGCTGGTTTCCTTTCCGGTGAGATTTAGAAGGCAGCAGGCAGCACCGTCAGAACGGCAGTGCCGCCTGTCGCATGAGAAATAATTCCTTATTACTCACTAATGTATATATAACAACAGAAAATGCCGGGAAAACGCAGAAGAATCAAGGCTTTTTATAAGATTTAAAAAAGTCTAGCAGGCACGTTTCAGCCATGCTCTCTTTGTTTGCAGCCTGCGGTTTCGTCTGCATTCTGTACAGTACCGTGTATTCGGGCCGGTACGTTCAATCAAACTACCGCACAGGCTGCATCTTATGTATTTCTTGTTTCTGCCGCGCTTTAGGCCATAATATTCTTTCGTATAATTTTTCATATAGGCCTCAAGGCTTTTGCAGAAGTAACGGACATAAAAATTATCCTCATTCATAAAATCATAGATATTATAGAAATCGGAGGCTTTTTCATAGTGGTCAAGCAGTTTGCAGCAATCAAACAGCTTTCGCAGAAAGCCTTCTGCGACTTGCTTGTATTCCTGCCAAGACAGCTCCATTTTCTGGTTCTGGAAAACAGCTTTTTTCTGTTCTGCTTTCTCCATCGCTTCTTTAATAAGAGCCAAAGCTTCTTCTGGTGTAAAAGCATTTCCTTTCAGCCAGTTACAATAGAGCCTTTTTGGAGTATGCAGAAGATACAGATATTCGCGGTTTAAGATGACTTCCTTATCAAAATATTTTGTATAGAGGTTGCTCAGCTTTTGGCACAGCAGGCTGCGCCAGTCGGTTTCCTCTGACATTGCCTGATATCCCATGTATTCTATCTTGGAATACGCCTGAAATACTTGTCCGATGGGGGTCTGCAGCAGTTCTTTTTTTACTTTGAAACGGATTTCTTTTAGGCAGAGTCTCTGTTTGCAGCAGTTTTCCCAGATGGAAGAACAGAACGTCTGAAACAGGGCGTCTTTTTCTTTGGCCAGTGCAGCATGTTTATAGTCGTCCATGATTTCATATAAATATTTATCTGTCATCTATACCCTCCGTAAATTGATAGTATTTTCCTAAATATTCATAGGAATTGTCAGTTTTATCAGGAACTTCCGTAATAGAAGCAGTTTGTACGGATTTTGTGTTGCGTTTTAAATTCATGATAATATAGTCCCCATAACCTGCCCATGCAAATGCTTTGCTGATGGACAGGCTGCTATAGGAAACATGAATCACATAGTTCGCGATGGCTTCCTCTTCAAAACCAAGACTTTTTGATAGTTGCTGCCGGAAATGTTCAACAATTTCTTCCTTACAGAATGAATGTGCTGCATTTTTAGGATCTTCTTGTAAAGAAAGATGCCTGCGGATTTCGTCTGCATATGCGTTGATAGTTCTCCTCACAATCCGGAGGGCTTCTTTATCTGATACATCTGCCCCAGAACGCAGAATCAGATGCCTTGTGTCCGCAAGCAGTTCTTTTTCCCTGTTCCAAAGAATATGTTTCTTTTCCCAGGAACAGATATAATCACACAGCTCATTCATTGGAGAAGGAGAGTGGTAGGCATTGAGAACGAGCTTATCTTCTTCGCATTCTGCACGTTTGTTTGATGTCTTTAGCCGTTCATAGGTGTTCCGTTTATCCGGATAGTGCCAGAGCAGGAAATAGGGCAGTTGCTTTAACTGGTTTTGCAGCGCTTTGCCCATATGCCAGCGGAATCCGGTTTTTAAAAAGTCAATTTCCTTTCCTTGGAAGATCCGGAGCAGGGAAGCATAGTCGGAATATAAGTCCTGTATGTCTTTCTTTGTCGTATATCTGTTTTCAATGCTTGTTGCAGCATTTGTGATTTCTCCAATGCGGCTGTCTCTGGTCATGACTTCATATTCCACGATATTTTCTTTTGTGTAAGGTTTCGGAAGGGCAGTGGCTTTATCATCAATATCAAGGACAATGTTTTTTTCGATTTTTGAGCCGATGATAATAGGGTCATCACATAAAAAGAAAATGTCTCCGTCAAAATCTGCACCTCCTTGCTGTGGTGCGGACAAGTCGTGCAGATTGAACATCACAACATCCTGCTCCCTAAAATGGCGGAGCCATTTCTTTGTTATGTCATTTTGCACAATGCTTGCTTTGTTCACTTCGGAAGGGTCTACAAGCGGGGAACGGAATGATACAATATCTCCGCATGGGAAGTTTCCGCTATATAGTTCGTGTGCCTTCAGGCAGCCTGACGGCTCCTTTCCGGCGGCATACTGTAAGTATCCAATCATGTCCCCGACGCCGGTATGATAAAATCCGGAACAGTAAATTTTGCCCACCTTTGCTTCGTCAATAGATTTTTTCAGTTTACGGTAAAGAAATTGTTTTACTGCCGGATCGTGCAGCATCGTATCGTTTAGTAAAGCGGCCTCTAAGTAACAGCTTTCAGGCTCATATCTTTCTGTGTCAGCAACCCCCAGAAATTTATAGGCATAAAATTTTTCTCCTTTGATAATGTGTTCCAAGAGGTCGGTTGTGTAGCGTGCCAAAGTGACGATTTTTCCGTCATTGCGCTTATCCAGTATGTCATAGCTGTCAAGTTCTCTTTTTTCATAAGAAGCGATGTAGTTCGGATTCCATAAATCAAGGCACTGCAAATACTGGAAGTTCATGCGGGTATATCTGTTCAGGTTCTTGGTATGATGGCTGTATTTGCTGATTCCAAGTTTGTATTTGTATTTGCGGAGCGTGTTGTTGTATTCTGTCCATGCACGGTTTCCGTATTTTTTGAGGAACAGCTTATGGCCTTTGAACATGGAAGTGTTCCAAATGCAGTCAATCGTATCAATTGGGTGTTTTGTTCCGTAAATATCCATAATGGATTCTACCCCCCAATCCTTTAAGATGGCCCGGAAAGGCATATAAACAGAGTAGCCTTTGATAAACGGCAAACGAATCTGCGCGCCGATGGCATGGTAGTCAAGTCCGAGCTGTGTGCTTATGGTTTCCATAAATTCATGTTCATGGCAGCCACAGCCATCAAAAGGGGAAAGTGTTACGTCACGGTAACCTTCCTCTATTTCTTTTGCCAGATAGGTCTTTTTTTCGCCTGTTTCTTTGTCTGTAAATTCCTTTTTCCGTTCAGTGACATATTTAATCAGCTGGTTTTGCAATGTTTTTTCATATTCACCAATAATTACAATGTTCGGCATATAGTCATAAATCAGGGTGCAGGAACTGAACGGCAGACACCGCTGGGCTTCGTATTTTGAAATAACGCATTCGCTTACTTCAATGTCCATCTGTGTAATCTGGTACAGTTCTTCAAATATGCTGTCACATACAAAAGCAGTAATACCATCTTTTGCCTGTGATGCTGATTTTCCAAAACGCCGGTAATGGATTCCGTTATAGATAAATCCGTTGCTTAAAACATGGCGCAGAGCCGTTTCCTGTTTTGGGTTCCTTTTAGCGACAATTAAGATAAGCTCGTTGATATGTGCAGAAGGTTTGCCGCGCAGCCGTTCAATCTGATCAAATAAAAGAGAATTGTCCTGCGCGATCATGTATTCCTTGCTGATGGCGTCTGCTTTGCTTAGCGTAACATTAAAATTCTGGCTGATCAGTTCTTTCAGCGGCAGTTTTATAAGTGTATATTGCATAATAGCCTCCGTTTCGAGAACGTTTACGTTCGAGGAATCGCAGGAAAAATCAACGCATTAGCTTGATTTTTCAATCTACCCTCCATTTTTTCAGACTTTCAGCCAAACTTCCCAATAGCCATCGCAGTACTTGGTCTTTAGGTTATCTGGATGGAATTTTGCCAGATCCATAATCTGATAAATATAGTAGCAGTAGTCTGTCCGTCCCTTTCGTATGCGCCTTAAAATGTCGTTGATATAAGAACAGTAAGACTGCCAGTTTGTCTGACCGTCATACTGCCCATTGGTTTCTTCCGTCCATACGCCGGACTCTTTGGAATGCTTTCCGCCAAGCCGTTTCACTTTTTTTCCATATGGCGTAACAAACAGTTTTCTTAATTCAAATTCTTTCTGCCATCTTTCGTCTGTAAGAACAGAAGATGGCCTGCCATCTGTGTTTGAAATAAGTTTCAGTTCTCTCAGTTCTTCTAATGTCATTTCTTTATCACTGTTAAGTTTCCTATACAATACAGTTCCCTCCCTTGTGGTTTGCCCAATTGCTTCTACCATATACTTCTGTTTTCCGAACACACGTTCCTTTAAATTTGTAAACAAAGAAAAAGGTATTGACAAAACAGAACATTTGTTCTATACTAATAAATACCAGAACAAACGTACGATTTATTGGGAGATGAAATATACTATGGAACAGATATTGGCGCTTTACTATGCCGACAACGCAAAAAAGCTTCATAACATGGTAGATAAACTTATTGCAAAGTTTGGGGGGCTGTCAGAGAAAGATATGGACGATTTCTACTCACTTGCAAATGAAGTATTTGTAGATGTAATGAAGCGGTACGATGGCTCACAGTCTTTTGACGGCCTGCTGTATTCCTGCCTGCTGAACAGGATAAAAACAGAAATTACAAAAAGAAACAGAGAGAAACGCAGAGCAGACCGGCTTTCTGTTTCCATTGATGCATTGGTAGATGAAGAAGAAAATGTCACCTTGGGTGAACTGCTTGCGGACCGCTTTGATGTAGAAGAAATTGTTTTTGAGAAAAACGAAGCAGGTTACAGCAACAGAATGCTTTCCTATTTGGACAGGCTTTCCGGCATTCAAAGAGAAGTGCTGAAACTTATGTCCGCAGGTTATCTTCCAAATGAAATCAAACAAAAACTGCATCTGAACGAAAAGCAATACGCAAATTGCAGTGCCGCAATCCGTTCTTACCGGAACGTATCGGTGCTGCTTCACTGAACGGAGGGACAAAAATGCCAAAGATAAGAAAGCAGACATATACCATGAGTATGTTCATGGAATATATAAAAGATAGGGATATCCGAGATGATGCAGACGTCCAAAGGGCCAGCGGGCAATGGAGCAGCGAACAGAAAAACGAATTGATTATGACAGTGCTGACAGACGGCTATATTCCACCTGTTTTTATCGGTGAGGATGCAAACCGGCAGAAATGGCTGCTTGACGGTCTTCAGCGGAGCAGTTCACTCAAGCTCTATCGGCATGGAAACTACAGAATCTCATCCGCCGTCCGAAATTCTATCATTACATACCGAGCAAAGACAAAAGATGAAAATGGTGATATTGTCTGGGAGGATGCTGTCTTTGACATAAAAAACAAAACATATGAAGAGCTTCCTGATGAACTAAAAAAGCAATTTGACAGCTTCCAGATAGATGCTATTGTTTTTGAAGAATGCACAATGGAAAAAATGTCAGAACTGATTCAGGTCTATAACAACCATGCGCCAATGAATACGACGCAGAAAGCATTTACGTATGTAAGCAATTTTGCAAGAACTGTGCGGGAAATTTTAGAAAGCAGATTTTTTGTTGATTGCAGCAATTATTCAGAAAAAGAAAAAATAAAAGGAGTTACAGAGCGAGTGGTTTTGGAGACAGTAATGGGCATGTTTCATCTGGACGACTGGAAAAAACAGGCGAAGCAGCTGGGGGTTTATCTCAATGAGCATTCATCAAAGGAAGAATTTCAGAGGCTGTCAGACAACTTGCGGCGGTTGGAGCAGGTGATAACAGAAGAGACAAAGGAGCTGTTTAACAGCAAAAATTCCTTTTTGTTTCTGACGCTGTTTGACAGGTTTACAAAACTTGCGGCGGACGACCATCAGTTCATAGAGTTTTTGGAGGAGTTTAAGATAAACTTACGTTGGAAAAAGATAGGAGGAATTTTGTTTGATGAAATTGACAAAGGAAAGGGAACAAAAGACAAAGCAGTTGTTATCTCTAAACTGACCATGCTGGAAAACATGATGCGGTCTTTCCTGCGGAAGAAAGCAAAAAAGACAAAGACTGCACTGCCTTTGGATTACGAAGTCACAGCGAAGGATATCTTCAAAGAATATGTGGATGCAGAAGTGGAGGATGAAGACATAGAGCTGTTTGAGATGGTTGCAGATGATGTGTCAGAGGCAATGGAAGGAGTTCATTCTGTATGGCTTTCCAAGGAAAACAGAGCATCCTTTGTCGCTTTGACAGGCTATGCTATGAAGGAGGAGACAGAGGATGAGTTAAAAAGCTGGTTTCCTGACTATGAGCGCAGAAAGCATGGATGTGACAGTTCTGATCAAAAAAGGAATTATCTGCATATGAAGCTGGATTTTGAACGTTATCTTAAAAACAAAAGAAGTAAACAAAATGGCTGCCCCCTTGTCAAGTAATACCATTCTGCCGATATATAATACAGTTGTACTGGCACTAATGGTTGCAAAGCAAATTGTTTCAGAAAAGAGAGAAGATTGAAAATTAAAATTTTTAATCATGGGATTTGTGTCTGCGCGCTGCCTGCCACAAATCCGCCATGCTAAAGCAAACAAGTTTGCCTTAGGCAGCGCAGAAATGGGGAGAATATGCTGACATCAGAATTTGCACAATGGGAATCTTACAGAAGGGAACGCGCGGAACGGCAGGCGCAGCTGCGTAAAAGCATCTATCAGAGGACGCAGCAAACCAAACAGCCTGGGCAGGCAGAGCAGATGCAGCAGGCAGGGAGGCCACAAAAAGGTGAGGCAGGTTCAGAACAGGAAATGAAGCCAAGTACGGAGGCAGCAAGGCAGGACCCTGCGGCAACGTTAGAACTGCGTACGAATACATCCTATTCCAGACCCCACCGCAGTAAAATTATAGTTGACCCTCGGTTTATGCAGAGGATGTGGAATGACCCGGAACTGAAGAAAGAATATGAAGATTATTTCGAGGAACTGGACAGGATGGCAGAACGGCGGAAGCAGCAGTACCGCCGTGCAGGTTATGAAGTGGTTTCCAGCGGATATATTGTTGATAAAGACGGCAACATCAGCTGCTGGACAATTACGCGGACAATAAAAAAGAAAAAGGGCTTTTTGGCAACGCTTTCGGAGCGGAATAAAAAGCTTCGGGAGAAGGCAAAGAAAAAACGTAAGGAAGAACTGCAAAAGGAAGCTAAGAAGGCACTGGCAGCACTTCAGAAGCGTTTTCCAAGCATGTCCATAGCGGGAGGAGAAAAGCTGGACTGGAAAGCAAAGAATAAAAAGAACCATGTGACAATACATTCCGATGTTCTGGCAGAACTTGCAATGAAGGAGGAACTTTATAAAAAATATATCGGCAAGCTTTCTTCTATTGAAGCCATGTTTAAGATGTCAGATTCTATGGCAATTGCTCAGGGTGGACGTCTGGAACGTTTTACATCTCACTTAGATGCAGAAGGAGATATGTTCAGTGGCAGTGTAACAACACTTTTTGAAAAAAGAGATGAACTTTTTCGCAGGCGTGCCGTAAAAAATGCCAAAGAAAATATAGAAGAACAAAAGAAAGAAAAGAAACGACAGTTAAAGGAATTAGACCAGATTTCTAATAATGAGCGAAAAAAGCAGCAGAAGACTTGAAAAAACAGCTGTATTTTGATATGATACAGAAAAAAGAAGGAAAAGAGGTGTACCGATGAGATTATAATCTACAGGATGCGGAAAGAAAAAATAGTTTTGTACGTGCTTTTGCGTACCTTTTTTCTGATGCCAGAAAGTAGATGTAATCTCGCGGGACCCCCTATTGTTTTAGAGGAGTGCTTCGCAATGCGATGCACTTTTTTTGCCTTATGAACTGCTGTCACCTAACAAAGATGTTCACTTTCCTATAGGCAAAGCTGTAAAACACAAGTCTGTGGTACATCACTGGTATCTATGGTATGCATGGAAAGGAGTGAAGTATTTTATGGCAGAAATTCAGGTAAGTGGATTGACCTTTTGTTATGAGGGCAGTTCGGATAACATATTTGAGGACGTTTCTTTTCGGATTGATACGGATTGGAGACTTGGCTTTATTGGCAGGAACGGAAAAGGAAAGACAACATTCTTAAAGCTGCTTTTAGGGCAGGAGGAGTACAAAGGGAGTATTCTTACCAAAATGGAGTTTGATTATATTCCTTTTCCGGTACGAGAAGAATGGAAAACACTGACAGCGATAGAAGTGGCAGAGCATATCTGGCCGGAATATGAGTTCTGGAAGCTTTGCAGGGAGCTTGAACTGATGCAGAGCGATTCGGAAATGCTGATGCGTCCATATGAGACATTAAGCTACGGAGAGCGCACGAAGCTGATGCTGGCACTGCTTTTTTCTAAGGAGCATTCTTTCTTGCTGCTGGATGAGCCAACGAATCATCTGGATATGCCGACAAGAGAACTGCTTGCAGGATATTTAAAGAAAAAAAAGGGTTTTATTTTGATTTCCCATGACCGTTGGTTTTTGAATCAGTGCATTGACCACGTGCTTGTCTTAAACAGAAAGACGATAACAGTGGAAAAAGGAAATTTTGACTCTTGGTGGGAAAATAAGCAGAGACAGGATGCATTTGAACTGGCACAGAACCAGAAGCTGAAAAAAGAAATTTCGGCGTTAGAGGAATCGGCAAGGCGAGCGGCAAAATGGGCGGATAAAGCAGAGAGTACAAAAATCGGATTTGACCCGATCAAAGAGCATGACCGTTCTATGGGTTCAAGGGCATATATTGGAGAAAAGTCAAGAAGAATGCAGCAGCGCCGCAAAAATTTAGAACGTAGGCAGCAAGGCGCGGCAGAGGAAAAAAGAGGGCTTTTGAAAGATTTGGAAGTACCGCCGACCCTCAAGCTGATGCCGCTTGTACACCATAAAGAGACATATCTTAGGATAAATGATTTTAGCTATTCCTATGATGGAAAAAGAGAAGTGCTTCATAAACTGCGGTTAGAAGTAAAACAAGGGGAACGTATTGTCCTGTGGGGGAAAAATGGCTGCGGCAAATCGACTTTGCTGCATGCAGTGCTTGCGGCAGCAGGGATGGAAGCAGGATCTTTGGCGGGTACAGTAACGTCTTCCGGAAGCCTTGAGGTGGCAAGCGGCCTGAAAATTTCCTATGTCAGCCAGGATACCTCTTTTTTACATGGCAGTCTGGAGGATTACATTAACCAGATGGGTGTAGAGGAAAGCCTGATGAAAGCAGTGCTGCGCCAGCTGGATTTTGGGCGGGAACAGTTTGAGAAGCCGCTGGAATGCTATTCTGAAGGACAGAAGAAAAAAGTGCTGATTGCAGGAAGCCTGCTGACACAGGCGCATCTTTATCTTTGGGATGAGCCGTTGAACTATATTGATGTGTTTTCCAGGATGCAGCTGGAAGAACTGATTCTGAAAATGAAACCTACAATGCTGTTGGTGGAGCATGACAGGATATTTTCAGAAAAGATAGCGACACAGATTGCACAAGTGTTTGTGTAGAGCTCCAAGGAAGCACTGATAAAGGTATTTCCCTATATTTTTTGAAAGATATTTTGCAAACCACAAGATTTTGTACTATAATAGCTATAGCAGGGATTTGGAAAGGCAGGTTATTAATATGGCAGGTACAACAAAAGGTAGAAAGACAAACAAAGGAACTGCGCGTTCAGGAAGCAGAAGTACCTCTCGCAGCAGTGAGAAAAATACAAAAAGCCGTGGAAAAAAGAAAAATTCTTCGGATGACATGATGAAGCTGCTGCTTGTACTTGTGGTTGCAGGCATTGCAATTGCTGTCATAGTTTTAAACCAGAAAGACGGAGAAAATGTGGGACAGACCGGGAATCAGGGAACACCTGCGCCAACCGTGCCGGGGGGACCGACAGGAAGCCCGGCACCAACAAAGCCAGAGGCAACACCGGAGCCTACGCTTTGGCCTACACCTACACCAGAAGTTACAAGGGAACCAGAGGCAACACCGGAACCCACACCAGAACCGACAGAACAGCTTCCGACACCAACGCCGGTAGCGATTACTCCAGAAGATGCAAGGGCGTCTATTGAGCAGATTGTAAATACATCCCGCTATAAAATAGAATTGTTAAATGATCATCTTGGCATTGAAAACAGAGAATATTATCAATTCTGTGTTTCTGAAAACGGTCGTGCAATTGAGCCGTTTTTGGTTGTAGACAAGAGCAGCGGAAGTGTCTGGTGCTATGACGCTTCGGGTAAGCTTTCAGAATGCCGCAAGTTTCCATTGGATGATGTTGGGAATGCAGACGGACAGGAGGCATCAGATGGTACAATCAGTGCAAAAAAAGCATATGAAGTACTGTGTACCTATCCAAAAGAGAAGCTTGGACTGTCAAAAGAAGTAAAAGAATATACACCTGAGTATGATGATACGTTGACTTTAGTAAAAGGCGTCAATTGTTACCGCATTACACTGATGGAATTTTCGGGCGGCAAGGACAGAAACAGAGGAGAGTTTTATATTTCTACAGATGGAAAACAGTGCTTTTGCATTGACAATGATTTAGGAGAGTTTGTACCAATTCCATAGATATAAGGAAAACTGCAGCAGGGGAGTTAGCAACGTGAAGGAGAAAATAGACAGACTTTCAAAGGGAATATTTGAGTATGAAATGCCAAACCTTCTTGTTTCAGAAGAGGAACTGGTGCTGAAAGTGAATGCAGGTGGCAGACTGCAGGGAAATATTTGCATCAGCAATAGTGCGGCAGCAAAAATGAAGGGTATTCTGTATGTGACAGGAAGGGTTCTGACATTGGAAACGGATCGTTTTGTCGGAACAGAATGTACAATTTCCTATACGGTGGATGCTGCCCTTTTGCAGGCAGGCGAGCATTACAATGGAGCTATCAGCATTGTCAGTGACTGTGGGGAAAAGCAGATTCCATTTTCTGTTGCTGCGGTACAGCCGTGCTGTGAAAGCACGATTGGCTCAGTACAGGACCTGTTTCAGTTTGCAAACCTGGCACGTATGAACTGGCAGGAAGCAGTTGTGCTGTTTTCCTCTCCTAAAAGTTTTGAGGCAATTTTGAAAAATGAGCCAAAATGGCGTACTGCTTACGAGCAGCTGTTTGAAAGCCCGTCAAAGGAGCAGGCATTGGAGCAGTTCCTTGTGATGATACATAAAAAGAAACGCTGCAGCTTTTCGGTTGATATAAAGGAACTGCAGCTACAGGCAGAAAATGAAAGCTTTATGGAACGCCTTATAATTACAAAAGAGAATTGGGGATTCTTGGATTTCACAGTAACTACAGATGCATCCTATCTGCGACTTTCTAAAACACATTTTACGGCATTGGATTTTGTAGGAGGCAGGGCAGAACTGGAGCTTGTGGTAGAAGCTGCTCAGATGAAAGAGGGCATTTACTATTCAGAGCTGGTGTTTTCTTCTATTGATAAAACAGTACATATTCCTGTCACCTGCCGTTGCAGCAGAGGGGAGAAACAGATTGCGCATCAGCTGCATACGTTAAAACGTTATGAGGCAAGGCTGACCAAACAATATCTTGCATTTCGCAATGATTTCATTGGGAGCGGGGCATTTTTGGCAGAGTCCGGAAAGCTGTTGGAAGCAATGCTTATTCTGGCAGACAAAGAACTTTCCGAGGGAACCTGTGATGTTAAAACAGCAGAGAAACTAAGGGAAAAAAGGGATTCTTATGAACTGTACCGTGCTTACATGGGCATTGTAGACGGAAAGAACCGCATGGATAGTGAGCGCCTGCAGGTGCTGTTTCGCAGAAAATCAGAGTATGAAAGAGACCATTCGGTATTTTACTGCGCACTCCTTTATCTGGAAGCCATGAAAACAAGAGACCGTGCAATGGTGGAGGAATATGCGGCAATTATCAAGGAACGGTATGAAAGAGAACCATCAAAAGCAATGCTTCTGTGGTTTTTGCTCTATATGGATAAACGTCTGGAGGAAAGCAGGGCATATCGCTATGAAAGCTTAAAAAAACTTTGGCTGTCCGGCTGCAACAGTCCGATTTTTTATTATGAGGCTGCCGCTGCGTGGGATATGGAACCGGCAATCGCCCATGAACTTACACGCTTTGAGTGTATGGTAATGCGGCAGATGTTAAAGGGCGGAAAGCTTCATAAGGAAACAGCAATACGTTTTGCCTATCTCTCAGAACATGCTATAAAAGACGAAAATTTTTCCGACACGGAACGAAGCCTGCTTGATTTGGTGCTTAACTTGCTTTGCAGCATCTATGAAAGATTTGCGCATAAAGATATTTTAGGGGCAATTTGTAAGCTTGCAATTCAACTTGATAGAAAGGCATTAAAGTATCATCTTTATTTTAAACAGGCAGTCAAAGAACAGCTAAAGATTCCTAAGATTTATGATTACTACCTATATACCTTAGAATGGGAGAACAATCCAGTTATTGACCAACCAGTGCTTTTATATTTCAGCTATAACAATACGCTGTCGCGTGATTATATGGCTTTCTTATATTTCTATGTTGTGCGAAACAAGGACAGCAATCCTGCAATTTACAGGACTTACTTAAAACGGATGGAGCAGTTTGCTGTCAATGAAATGAAGGCAGGGAGCGTAAGCGGCCATCTTGTGGTGATTTATGCAGACGTACTTAGGAAATCCATTATTGACCGTGAAATAGCGCAGACACTGCCGGATATTATGTTTGCTTATCAGCTTGTAACTGAAAGGACGAATATGAGGGCAGTTTGCATAGCACATAAGGAGGAAAAGGAAGCGCGTATTGTTCCGCTTCTTAAGGCGGCCCCATTTATGGGGTTAAAGAATAACGCCAGGTTTGCCCTTGTGCCGATTTATACTGACCATGCAGAGGTGTTCCTTTTGGATGAGGAAGGGAACCGTTATCTGATGTCAGAAGAGGATAAGCTGTATCACCTGATGCACGGAGAGAATTTTCTGGATGCCTGTTATGAAATTGGAAGCGATAACCGCAACCTGCTGCTCCATATTGGTGAAAAAAGTAAGCAGTATAATAAATATGACAATACGATACTGGAACTACAGAAGCAGCTTTCCCATATGGAAGGGCTTCGGGAGGAGATACGAAACGGCTACACAGCGTCGCTTGCGGAATATTACTATGAAAATTATGAAGGCGAATTGCTGGAGGCTTATTTGAGTGAGGTAAATCTGCATCTGTTCCCTGTAAAACAGAGGGAAAAGCTATTGGATCTGATGATGATACGAGATATGTATGAGCAGGTCATTGCCGCTGTCAGGGAATTTGGCTGTGAGCATATTCCTGGAAAGCGCCTGCAGAAAGTCTGCCTTCATGGAATCCGTTCCGCGAAAGAGGAAGAGGACAGAGATATTTTGCTGATGCTGGCATTTTCGGCGTTTCGTCAAGGCCGTGTAGACGAAAGGTTGCTGCAATATCTTGCAGAGCAATATAATGGCACGACTGCAGAAATGTATGAACTGTGGCAGGCGGCAAAAGCACGAGAATTAGATACACTTTCTCTGGAAGAAAGGCTGCTTGGACAGATGCTGTTTGCGGAGAGCTATGTAGAGGATTCCTATGCGGTATTTTCTAGCTATTACCGTAGTGGCTTAAACAGAAAACTGATTCGTGCGTATCTTTCTTACAGTGCGTACAAGTATTTTGTGAAAGACAGGGTAATGGGAAGCGAACAGCTGTTTGAAACTTTGAAAAAAGAGCCATTTTTAGAAAGCAGCCAGATATGCATCCTTGCTTTACTGAAATATTATTCAGGAAAACCATCGCTTTCAGAGGCAGAAAAGGCATTTTCTGATTATCATATCCAGAAATTAGAGCAAAAAAAGCTGATATTTGCATTTTTTAAAGAGTTTGAAGGGCGTATTCCTCTGCCGGCAAGTATGTTGGATAAATATTACATTGAATACCGAACAAGCCCAAAAAAGAAAGTATTCTTGCATTATATATGCGGAGGCAGTTCCGGTCGCTTTGTGGAGGAACAGATGGAAGATGTTGGGTATGGCATCTTTGTGAAAGAAGTCATCTTGTTTTACGGAGAGATGCTTCAATATTTTATTGAGGAGTCAGATGGGGAGCGTACTGAGATTACAGAAAGCTGTTCCGTCCGCTGTGTCGATACACAGCAAGAGGCAGGAAGCCTAAAATATGACAGAATCAATGAAATTCTGATGACAAGGGATATGAAGGATGAAAAAACATTGTTAGGTCTCTTGGAACAGTATTATAAAGCAGAGTATGCGGTGGATCGTCATTTTTCATCGGTATAGAAAGGATGGGCAGCATGGCGGCGTTGATGTTAGGGCTGGATTTCGGAAAGACAGATTTGCTGATCAGCTTATGGAACGAAGAGAGCACTTGTGCAGAAATTTATAATATTTTCGGAACTAAAGGCGATGAAGCTGTTCCGTCTATGGTAATTTATTCAGAGGACGGAAGGCTGCTGATTGGTAAGGAAGCCGTAGAATACAGCCTAAAAACACAGACAAGCGGTATTACTGCGCTCTATGGGCAGAAAGAAGGAGAGGAAGTAGAGCTGAACGGAATGAAAAAAACCGTAGAAGAGCTGCTTTCTGCTTATTTAGACTCTGTTTTTTCTGTTATCCGCAGACGCTATGGCGGTGCTTTGATTGCAAGGATCGGAATTACCGGAGAGCGTCTTTCGGAATCAGAAAAGGAGAGACTGACCAAGGTATTTGAAAGGATTGGATATTCAAAAGAAAAGCTTTATTTTTCTACCCATGCAGATGCGTTTTTATGGTATGAACTATGTGAAGGAGTAGCCGGAAGCGATACAGTAAAGAATCAGGCGGCAATGGCACTTGACTATGACAGCAAAGGGCTGCTCTGCTATTTGCTGCATCCAGCAGAAGAGGACAGAGGAATTCCGTATTATTTGGAGACGGCAGATTATTCGGAATTGATGTCTGGTGGTTTAGCAAGCATCTGGCAGGAAGAAGAACGATATGGATGCTTTTCCAGAATGACAGAACTTGCCTTGGGCCGCAAAGATGCAGCAAGACTTTATGTGACAGGCCTCCATGTAGAAACACCACAGGCAGCAGAGGTATTGCAGCAATTTTCCAGAGCCGACCGAAGAATTTTTTGTGGGCGCAGTCTGTATGCGCTTGGGGCATGTTATCACGCAGTGAAGGAGCGCTTTACTAAAAAGGTAATTGGTGACGGACAGATTTTCCATAATGTGTCATTGTTTGCGTATAAGGATGCAAGAAATGGTTTGGTACCGCTTGCATTGGCAGGAATGACACTTGCTGAAGCAGAAGGCAGCGTTCAGGTACTGCTGGATGATACATTAGAACTGAAATTTCAGATAGAAGATATGAGGATAAGGAAGAGCATAACTTGTGCTTTCAGACCGGATGATCTGAGTGAGCGTGAAAATCGGACAATCCGCTTGGAAGTAGCTTTGCAGTTTCTGGATTATAGTACACTTGTCATTAAATTAAGAGATATTGGCTTTGGAAGCATCCATCCTCCAACATTTCGGGTATGGGAACAGATAGTGCAGCTTGGCAGAGGGCAGGCCTAGCGCTCTTGTGGGCAGCAGATGAAAGGGGTAGTATGGGAAAGGTAATTATTGCAACAGGGAATTATGTAAAAACTCCATATATACTGCGGAACACAAAACTGAAAATCCATTCTATGGAGGAGCTTTGTTACTGCATTATGAAAAATCCAGAGCTGTGCGAAGACTATCTGTATGATGAAGAGCTTGCAGTGTTTATCAAAGAAAAGCTTGGTTTAAAGGAACGTGGCAGCCTGCTTGCGGATCTGATAGAAAGGGATGCACCATTAAAGGATTTAGTCACAGTCTGTTTTTGCAGCTGTGACTATTTTACAAAAGAAGAAATTGAGGAATTTTTGAAGGAACAGTCTCGTGTTGACTTAAGCGAAGAGTGGGTAAGGACAAAAAGTAAGGCGGACAGCTATTTGAGGCATGAAAACTACAGAGATGCGGTTTTGAATTATCGGATGCTGTTAAAAGAAAAAGAAAAAAATGGAGTGACTTCAGAAACGCTCGGTGACATTTATCACAATCTGGCAGTTGCCTTGTTACATACAGAAGGGTTTCAGAATGCAGCGGATTATTTCAGGGAAGCCTATGAAAGAAACCATAGGCCGGAGTCTTTAAAGCAATATCTGCTGGCGCTCCGTTTTGCAGGGGAGGATGCGATGTATCTGTCGGCGCTTGATATTTACAGAGTGCCGGAGGATGTAGTGCAGTGGCTTAATGCAGCATTTTTCCAGACGGAGCTGGAAGCACAGGAAGTACCTGAGCTTGCAGAGCTTACGGCAGTCCGTCTGCTGTTTGAGGCAGGTAAAGTAAACGAATTTTATCAGGCTGTAGAACGGCTGACGGAGCAGATGAAGGAACAGTATCGAAAGTATAATGAATAAACGGAATGGGAAACTGTATGGGATTGTGGAAGAAGCTGTTTAAAAAGAAAACGGATACTGCAGCGTCAGAAGGCAGAGAGGCAGAAGAAAGGCAAGGGCTGCCGGAAGACGTTCATGAAAACCAGGAACTGCGAAAAGCTTATATTCAGGCGAGCTGTGAAACAATTACAGAGGCAAGGCGTCAGAATCTGGAGGCAAAAAAAGAATATGAGGTAGTGACCTCCTATCTTGCGGATATACAGCGGCTTGACATGTTGCCGCCGGAAGGAAAAAAAGAAATCGAAGAACTAGCAAAAAAAATTATAAATCTCAATGAAGAACGTGAGAAAATGCAGCGGGTTCCTGCGAAAATCACAATAGCACAGCGTATGGCGCTGGAACCATATGAGGAGACGATGACAGAAGAAATCCGCCGCATGGAAGAAACAGAGAATTATCAACAGACGGTCAGTTCCGACCTGCGTCAGCTGGAAGGCGAAAAAGCATCACTGAATTATGAAATTGAAGACATTGTGGAAAAAAGTGCAATGTTGAAAAAGCTGATGGCAGCAGTTTGTGTTTTTATTGCAGCATTTTTGGGGCTTTTGTTTTTTCTGCAGGAATATGCCAAAAGAGATGTACAGATTCCGTTTTTATTGACGGTGGCATTTGGGATTCTGGCAGCGGCATATTTCTTTTACACGATTCGTAAAAATCTCTATGACTTGCGTGTAGCAGAAAAAATGAAGGGTCGTGCCATTTACCTGTTAAATAAAGTAAAGATCAAATATGTCAACTGCACAAACCTGTTGGACTACAGTTACGAAAAGTTTCATGTTTCCAATTCCAAAGAACTGCATTATCACTGGCAGGAATATATGCGTCTGGTAGAAGAAGAGCGCCGCTTTCAGAAAACAAATGATTTGATTGACTATTATAATCAGGAACTTGTGAGCAAATTAAAGCAAAAGGGAGTGGTTGATGCGGCAATCTGGATGTATCAGCCGGAAGCTCTTTTGGATGCAAAAGAAATGGTAGAGGTCCGGCATCGCCTAAATGTCCGCCGTCAGAAGCTGCGTCAGCGTATTGATTTTAATAATGGGCAGGAAGAGCAGGCAAGAAGGACAATTCATACATTTGCACTAAAATATCCAAAATATCAATTGGAAGTTAAGGAAATTCTTGCAAAAAATGAAATAGAGGAAAAATAAGAAGGCGGATATTGAAAAAATCTGATTTTTTGTATATAATAAAATTTGTTATATCATAGTATTTGGTATACGAATGTATTTTTTGTGCTTATAGAAAGGGGACAGCAATTAAAATGGATGGTCATAGCGTAAAGGCATTCAATGAAAAAGTCCATAAGGACTTGGAAGAAAAAATGGGAAAACGAGTAAATGAACTAAAACATAGTTTTCAGGTAAAACGAATGAAATTCAGTGAGAGAAGTGCGCGTATCCGTAAAGTGAATTTTCTGTCGCTGCTTTGCATGACAATATTGGAACTGTTTTTGGTGTTTGCTTTTATAATGCAGATTGCAGTGGTAGAGAACACGAAAATGGTCATAGTGTTGGCGCCGCTTATCCTGTTAGTGGCAGGTATTGCGACAAACTGGGTATTTTATCTGAAAAACAAAGATTCTTTAAGGCTTCGTTATATTATGCTGGTTTCGTTTTTGCTGGCCTATGCATGGCTGAATCTTTCCGGCGGAGCCGTATATGTGATTCTATATATTATTCCCCCGCTATTTTGCTATATCTTATATTGTGATAACAGATGCAACAGGATTTTCTGTTTTGCCTCAGGGGCAATCGTGCTGCTGCGCTTTCTGCTTGGAATCGTTGTTTATAAAAACAGCAATGACCTTACAGACTTTGCTATAACAATGATTGTCTTGATTTCTTTAGTTTGTTTCCAGCTTGCAACTTCTGCATACAAGCGTTTTGACCATGATATGATACATACTATGCGCGATGAACAGAAGCTGCAGCAGATAATGATAGAAGACATTCTTGAAATTGTAGAGTCTACTAAAAATCAGGTGCAGGATGTTGCAGCTCTGATGGAAAACCTTGATAACTCAACAGAACTTGTAAACCGTTCATTGCAGGAGATTACCATTGGAACACAAAGCACTGCAGAAAGTATGCAGGAACAGACAGTAATGACCGAAAACATACGTGCCGCTGTGAAGAGGGTAGATGAAGGTGCAGTATCTATGGCGGAGGATTCCAATGGTGCAGCAAAGGCATTGGAAGAAAGTACAGCAAGGATGAAGACTATGCAGAACCATGCAGAAATGATAGAGGTTTCTGCAGGCGATGTCGTTGAAGCCATGAAACGCCTGAAGGAGAAGGCGGAAGCTGTTTCTGGAATTACGCAGGTTATTTTCCAGATTTCAAGCCAGACTAACCTGCTTGCACTCAATGCTTCAATTGAGAGCGCCCGCGCAGGAGAAGCCGGGAGAGGATTTTCTGTAGTGGCAGAACAGATTCGTCAGCTTGCAGAGCAGACAAAACAGTCTACCGAGCAGATTGCACAGATTGCAAAACAGCTTAACGATGACGCTGATGTTGCGTCAGACTTAATTTCAAAATCAGTAGATGCGACAAGTGAACAAAAAGAATTGATTGTCCAGAGCGTAGCAGTGACGGAACAGATTTATGGCCGTGCGGTTGCTTCCTCCGGAAAGGCACAGAATCTGATGGAAGAAATTAATAAATTGCTGGCTTCAAATGATAAGATTGTGGAGAGCATCTCACAGCTTT
>CAJTZB010000015.1:10229-24881 GCA_910583815.1 uncultured Lachnospiraceae bacterium | reverse complement strand
GGTAAGCAGGAAAGAATCCCTTCCTGATTTTTGATAGAATTCCGGCGAAATATATAAAATATAGCGTTCATATGGCGAAGAAAAGTCGATTTCCGGACAGTGGATATCACCATGTGGTATGCAGACAATATCAAATGGAGATAAATGGTAGGTTTTTCCTTCAATATGATATGATGCATTGCCAGAAAGGAAAATCAGCAGCTTGTCAAATTCATGGTAATGATAGGAAAAGGAGCGCATAGTCTCATCCTTTAAATAGAAGAAACGGAATTCTTCATTTAGATAGCCGAGTTTTTCGTATTCTTGGGCAGAAGACATGGAAAGCTCCTTTCTGGAAAGGAAAGCGTCTGTACACCGACGCTAGTCTAAGTAGTTAAAACTTCTTTTTATATTACTATAACGTAGTTGCTGCTACTTGACAAGAAAAAATTAAGATGCCGTTGCAAAGCCGCAAAAACAGCGGTTTTTTGGGGCATGTTAAGTTTAGTTGACAGATTTCCAGTGGGAATTGGTAGAAGGGACAGAGGGTTTTGTGCTACACTAACGCTGTCGTCTCCTTTGTCGAGTGACGGCAGAACAATGGAAAACCAAAGGCTTTGTGCAATGAGTGCAAGTTTCATAATCATCTGACTGGTCTTGGTTTTAGAGGGAGGATTTCTATGGAGTTTCAGGAAAAGCTGATGTATTTGCGCAAAGAACATGGATGGTCACAGGAGGAACTTGGGGATAAGGTATCGGTAACAAGGCAGACCGTGTCGAAATGGGAGCTTGGCCAGACAACACCAGAGCTTGCAAAATTGATAGAGCTTAGTGAATTGTTTCAGATTTCAATTGATGAGTTGGTAGGACGTGAGAAGGAAAGCATTCCAAATTCTTCTTTACAGGGGCGACCTGACTATTATGATGAAAGAGAATTCAGGCATTTCTATCAGACTACCTATGAATATAAGAGCAAAAAACGTTTTCTGGGGATGCCGCTTGTGCATATTCATTTTGGCAGAGGAAATTGCACGGCAAAAGGTATTATTGCAATCGGGAACTGTGCAGTCGGTTTTCTGTCGATCGGAGTTGCTTCTGTTGGGCTGATTTCTGTCGGAGTAGCAAGCCTTGGTTTGCTTGCTTATGGCTTAACGTGTCTGGGATTGCTTGCTTCGGCAGGAGGAGTAGCAATCGGAGGATTATTTGCGGCAGGAGGTGTGGCGGTGTCTTGCTATTTTGCAGTTGGCGGAGTTGCTGCCGGGACAAGTATTGCAATTGGAGGCTGTGCTGCCGCAAACCAGCTTGCAATCGGCGGAGCCGCCGCCGGGACGGTCGCGGTTGGACAGTACGTAGATGGTACAACTGTTTTTAAGTCGAATTCTGGTTTTAGCAATGTGGATTGGAATGCAGTGCGTATTGCGGTGGAAGAGCAGTGCAGAAGGATTCCGGAGTGGCTGCTTGATTGGATTTTGAGGTGGATGAATTGATAATTTTGAGACAAGTGTTTTTTGGATTAATTTTTCAGGCATTATAAAAGTCTATAAAATAGTGCAGGCAGCTTTGGCATTTTGGTGCCAAAGCTGTTTTTTTGTGGTTATCCCGAAAGAATATTTTTGGCTTTTTGTAAGGTTTTCATATTGTTTCCCGTCTTATAGGTTAGAACACAGAGAGGAGGTATCGCTTTGGAAGATAGCCAAATTATAGAACTGTATTGGAAGAGGAATGCAGATGCCATATCTGAAACGGCAAGCAAATATGCTGCTTATTGCTTTCGGATAGCCGACAATATCCTGCATGACACCGAAGATTCGGAAGAATGTCTCAATGATACGTGGCTTCGTGCTTGGGATGCGATGCCGCCTGGGCGGCCTAATGTGCTTCGGATGTTCCTTGCAAAGATTACCAGGAACCTTTCTTTTGACCGTTTCCATGAACGGAATGCAAAAAAACGAGGAGGAGGCGAGATTGTGCTTGTGCTGGATGAGCTGGAAGAATGCGTTGCTGGCAGGGCAGATGTAGAGACTGCATATGAGGGCAAGGAACTGAGCCAGTGCATCAGGCATTTTGTCCGTGGACTTTCTGAGAGGGATGGCAACGTGTTTATACGTCGGTATTTTTTTACTGATCCGATAACTGCTATTGCAGAAAGGTACGGCTTGACTGAAAATAATGTTATGGTGATTCTAAGCCGAACACGAAAAAAGCTTAGACTTAAACTTATAGAGGAGGGATATCTATGAATAGCAAAGACCTGTATCATGCTATGAGTGAACTGGATGATGATGTTCTTGAACGAAGCGAGGCTGCCGGTGAATATAAAAAGAAGAACGGTTGGCTGAAATACTGCGCTGTAGCTGCCTGTTTGTGCCTTGTGATTATAGGGACTGTTATTTGGAGGCAATCTGTTGCTTCTGCGCCGCATTACAACAAGAACACTGAGCTTACTGTTTCAGAATACGGTGTAACAATCCCCAAAATGGATGTTTCTCTGTCTGCTAATGAAGCAGCCGACATGTTTGCCTTCTTCATTTATCAAGGAAGATGTTACGTTCAGTATGAATGGGTTTATGATAATACGGATATAGTTGGTGAATATCTTGGAACGGCAACCGGGCTGATTGATGAATGGACGACGAAGGAAGGATATGTGGAGCTTGCGGGAAGCATAAGCGGTGATTTTTATTCGGTTCAAGGATATGATCCATCTTTTATGCTTTGCATGACGGATGCAGATGGAACCGTTTCTACTTATATTTGCAATAATGGGATTACGTTAAAGTATGGGTCAGAATTATATGAGGATCGGCTTCATCTTTCCGGTAATTTTCAGTCGGTGCAGTATGAGAGCCGTTCTTCATGGTATTTCAGCCAAAGAGAACGTTATCAGATGAACAGGATCCACGATATTATCCTTGATTTTATCAAGGATATGGATTTGGCATTGTTTATTCCGTGTGATTTGGTGCCGCTGGAAGAAGGGAAGACTTCCATAGTAGATACAGAGTTGTATCATTTGTATTTTCAGATGGAAGATGGCACAACAGTCCATCTCCGTCTGCATGAAAACGGCTACGTCAGATTTCAAGGGATGCTGAAAGTCTGTGTACAGGTTTCTGAAGAGAGCTTTAATAAGCTGTTGGAACTGTTGGATAATCATACAGATGCTACGGCAGTCAGCAAGACTTATTGATGCTTATAGCTTATAGCCGCCAGCTACCGTAGCTGGCGGCTGTTTTTAGAACCAGTCCTTACCATTGGGGAATAAATTTGATATGTAAGAAAATAATATGTACAATACCAGCAAAGACAGAGGGGAAGATTCTCCTTTGTCTTTGTTTTTTAAAAAGTTCTTGCAATATACCCCCTATGGGTATATAATATAAACAAACTAAACGGCAGGAGGCAATGATAATGGTATTATACGAATCTGTTGAAACAAAAGAACCGGAAACAGAGTCTTGCAAGGAATGCTGTCATAAAACAAAAAACCGTTCCGAAGCCGAATACACGGATCTGATTCATCGCCTGAACCGAATGGAAGGTCAGATACGTGGCATTAAAGGGATGGTAGAAAAGGATGCTTATTGCACTGATATTCTGATGCAGGTCGCAGCGGTCAAGGCGGCACTGGATGGTTTTGCAAAGATGCTTTTGTCCAATCATATCAAAACCTGTGTAGTTCAGGATATAAAAGAAGGCAAAGAAGAAACGGTTGAAGAACTTCTTGCAATTATTCAGAAGCTGATGAAATAAAACATAAAATAGCAGCATGTACCAGCGGAGAGAGCACTTGAAGGAAGTGCTGCGGAACTAATCAAGACAGCAGCAACCCGAAGAACGCACAGCTCAATTTCCGGAGCTTTTGGCGCTGGAAATTGAGCTAGTGGAGAGTGCGCTTGTAGGGTTTGCTGCGGAACTAAGAAACAGCAGCAGTCCGAAAAGTGCACAGCAGAATCTCTGGAGCTGAAAGCTACAGAAATTCTGCTAGTAGAGAGAGCACTTGAAGGAAGTGCTGCGGAACTAATAATAGGAGGGAAGTTTATGGAACATCACAACCCACTGCTTGCGGAGTCGGCAAATGGGCATAAGTTTATTACAATTGGGGAAATTATGCTGCGTTTAACGCCTCCAAGCTATGAAAAAATTCGCATGGCAAGCAATTTTGAAGCAAGCTATGGCGGAAGCGAGGCAAATATCGCTTTGGCACTTGCCAATCTTGGTGTGGACAGTACGTTTTTCAGTGTTGTCCCAAACAACAGCTTGGGAAAGAGTGCTGTGCGTATGCTGCGGAGCAATGATGTGCATTGCACGCCGATGATTTTAAGCACGCCGGAAGAGACACCAACACACCGTCTGGGAAGTTATTACTTAGAGGCCGGATACGGAATCCGCCCAAGTAAAGTAATTTATGACCGGAAGAACAGTGCCTTTGCAGAATATAACTACAAGAAACTGGATTTGGAAGAGCTGTTAGATGGTTTTACATGGCTGCATTTAAGCGGAATTACACCGGCGCTTTCAAAGAACTGCCGGAATTTGGTAATGGATGCTATGAAAGTGGCCAAAGAAAAAGGGCTTACAATCAGCTTTGACGGAAATTTCCGCAGCAAACTCTGGACCTGGGAAGAGGCAAGAGATTTTTGCACGGATTGTCTGCCTTATGTAGATGTGCTGCTTGGAATCGAGCCTTATCATCTTTGGAAGGATGAGAATGACCACAGCAAAGGAGACGTAAAGGATGGGGTTCCTTTGCAGCCAAGCTATGAACAGGAGGATGAAATATTTCAGGCGTTTGTTGAGCGGTATCCGAATCTGCAATGCATTGCCAGACATGTACGCTATGCACACAGCGGAAGCGAAAACAGCTTAAAAGCATATCTTTGGTATGAATCGCATACGTTTGAGAGCAAACTGTTTACCTTTAATATTTTGGACCGGGTCGGCGGCGGTGATGCATTTGCCAGCGGGTTGATTTATGCAATGATGCATAATTATAAGCCAATGGATATGGTAAATTTTGCTGTGGCAAGCAGCGTGATTAAGCATACTATCCGTGGGGATGCTAATATTACGGATGATGTTGACAGCATCCGGAACCTGATGAATATGAATTATGATATTAAGAGGTAGGAAAGCAAAGCACAGCGGCCTGAAACCATGAAGATATGGATTTAGGCTGCTGTTTTGAGAAAGGATATTGAAGTGGAACAATATACGGTAACAGGCATGAGCTGCGCCGCCTGCAGCGCCAGGGTAGAAAAGGCGGTTTCTAAGGTATCAGGTGTAACCTCCTGCTCGGTCAGCCTTTTGACGAATTCTATGGGCGTTGAGGGAAATGCGGATGTGACAGAAATTATAAAAGCAGTAGAAAATGCAGGATATGGAGCAGCTAAAAAGGGTGCTTCAGGAAACAGGGGAAATGCCATAAATGGAGCAGCAGGGAATTCTGCAAATACAGCGGAAGGAAGTCCTGATTCTGGCAATACGACATCTGCCTATGAGGATATGTTAAAGGACAGGGAAACACCTGCCCTAAAGCGCAGGCTGCTGCTTTCTCTTGGATTTCTGGTTGTCCTCATGTATATTTCGATGGGAAATATGATGTGGGGCTGGCCTTTGCCGGAGCGGATAGCAGAAAACCATGTGGCAATGGGGCTGGCACAGCTTCTGCTTACTGCGGCAGTTATGATAATCAACCAGAAATTTTTTGTAAGTGGGTTTAAAAGTCTTTGGCACAGGGCACCCAACATGGATACTCTTGTTGCACTTGGTTCCGGCGCAGCATTTGTTTATAGCACTTATGCGTTGTTTGCAATGACGGATGCACAGATTCATAATGACATGGAAAGTGTCATGCACTATATGCATGAGTTTTATTTTGAGTCCGCTGCAATGATTCTGACATTGATTACAGTCGGAAAGATGTTGGAAGCGCGTTCCAAAGGAAAGACAACAGATGCATTAAAGAGTTTGATGAAACTTGCGCCAAAGACAGCAGTTGTCGTGCGGGATGGGGCAGAAACCGAGATACCAATAGAACAGGTTATGAAAGGGGATATTTTTGTTGTGCGCCCCGGTGAAAATATTCCGGTGGATGGTATTGTAATAGAAGGAAGCAGTGCGGTCAACGAATCGGCACTGACCGGAGAAAGTATTCCTGTAGATAAGGCAGTGGGCGAACGTGTTTCGGCGGCTACCCTCAACCAGTCCGGTTTTTTGAGGTGCGAGGCGGTACATGTTGGAGAAGACACAACACTTTCTAAAATTATTCAGATGGTAAGCGATGCGGCGGCAACGAAAGCGCCAATTGCTAAAGTTGCTGACAAGGTATCAGGAGTATTTGTTCCTGTAGTGATTGTAATCGCTCTGGTGACGATTGCTGCCTGGCTTCTTGCAGGCGAGAACATTGGGTTTGCTCTGGCAAGGGGAATTTCCGTGCTTGTCATCAGCTGCCCATGTGCGCTTGGGCTTGCAACTCCGGTAGCGATTATGGTTGGGAACGGCATGGGAGCAAGAAACGGAATTCTGTTTAAAACCGCAGCATCCTTGGAAGAAGCGGGAAAAACAGATATTGTTGTGCTTGATAAGACCGGAACGATTACAAGCGGAGAGCCGAAGGTAACGGATCTGCTTCCGGTGGATGGAGTGACAGAAGAGGAGCTTTTGTATTACGCCTATATTTTGGAGCAGAGAAGTGAACATCCGCTTGCGCGGGCGATTACGGAGTACGGTGAAGGAAAAATCAGCAAACAAAAGAATCCGGAAATTTCTGAATTTCAGGCAATGCCGGGCAATGGTTTATCTGCACGTTGTGATGGTGTTCTTTTATTTGGAGGGAATTATAAATTTATCAGTAGCCAGGCTGTCGTTCTGGAAGAAGGAAAGCGGCAGTCGGAGAAACTGTCGGAAGAGGGAAAAACGCCGCTGTTCTTTGCACGCGATGGCAAGCTGCTAGGTATTATTGCTGTTGCAGATGTGATAAAAGAAGACAGCCCACAGGCAGTAAAAGAGCTGCACGGTATGGGTATTCGGGTTGTTATGCTGACTGGAGACAATGAGCGCACTGCAAAGACGGTTGGAGAGCAGGCAGGTGTAGATGAGGTGATTGCAGGCGTGCTGCCGGACGGAAAGGAAGCAGTGATTCGCAGGCTGAAAGAAAAAGGGCAGGTTGCGATGGTTGGTGACGGCATTAATGATGCACCTGCGCTGACAAGGGCTGATGTCGGCATTGCAATTGGCGCAGGAACGGATATTGCAATTGATGCAGCGGATATTGTGCTGATGAAAAGCAGATTAAGCGATGTGTCTGCGGCAATCCGCCTAAGCCGCGCAACGATCCAGAACATTCACGAAAACCTGTTTTGGGCATTCTTTTATAATGTGATTGGAATTCCGCTTGCGGCAGGTGTCTGGATTGCGGCGTTTGGCTGGAAATTAAATCCGATGTTTGGGGCGGCGGCAATGAGCCTGTCAAGCTTCTGCGTTGTGACGAATGCCCTAAGACTGAATCTGTTCCGCGTATATGATGCGCGTAGGGATAGAAAGAAAAGAAAAAAGGAAAAAATGGAGGAAAAGACAATGAAAAAAACAATGAAAATTGAAGGTATGATGTGCGGACATTGCGAGGCAAGAGTAAAGAAATGTTTAGAAGCTCTTCCGGAAGTTTCCGAAGCAGAAGTCAGCCATGAGGCAGGAACAGCCATAGTAACGCTTTCTGCGGAAATTTCCGATGATACATTGAAAGCAGCAGTTGAGGAGCAGGATTACAAAGTAATTTCGGTTCAGTAAAACGAGTATTGCAGGAAAAGAAAGGTACGTATGGGTATCTTTCTTTTCTTTTTTTCCATAGCGTTTGTACACCGACGCTAATATCAATTAGATGATAAGTGTCCCTTTTGACACCCGAATCATGATATGTTATACTTAGTAAAGGAAAATGTTGGTTTGGCTAGCGTTTTCCTTGGGTATTAGATTACTTAGGGTGTAAGTTTGGAATTTGTGACGCTGTGCGTCTCAAAGTTCCTTCTGATTAAGATGCTGCTTATCCTGCAGAACACGTTCCATTTAAATGAGGCGGTAATCGGTGCGGTTATGGCGATTGACAATGTGCTTGCAGTATTTCTGCTTCCGGTCGTTGGCACATTTTCGGACAAGGTAGATACAAGGTTTGGCAAGCGGACGCCATTTGTTGTTGGGGGAACAATTGCGGCAATACTCTTTATGCTTTTACTGCCGTATGCAGACAAGAACGGCCTTTTGTGGCTGTTTATCATAGCACTTGGAATGACTTTGCTTGCAATGGCAATGTACCGTTCTCCGGCGGTTGCACTGATGCCTGACTTGACGCCAAAACCTCTCCGTTCCAGTGCCAATGCCATTATTAATTTAATGGGGGCGGTTGGCGGCGTTTATGCATTGGGGCTGATTCGCTTTTTGGTGAAAGCAGAGGAGAAGCCAAACTATTTTCCGGTATTTCTGGGAGTAGCAGCCCTTATGCTTTTGGCAGTGGTTCTGCTCGTGTGTACAATTAATGAAAAAAAGATTGCCGCACAGATAGCATCGGAATATCCGGAAGAAGCAGAAGAAGAGCAGATAAAAGAGGCAGAAATAGGGCTTCCAAAGCCAGTGAGAAAAAGTTTAATCTTCATTTTACTTTCTATTTTTCTTTGGTTTATGGCATATAATGCGGTCACAACTGCATTTTCAAGATATGCCGTTACCATATGGGGGATGGAAGGCGGTGGATTTGCAAGCTGTCTGATGGTGGCAACTGTAGCAGCAATTATCAGTTATCTTCCGATTGGTGCTATTTCTTCCAAAGTCGGAAGGAAAAAGACGATTCTGCTTGGTCTGTGCCTGATGTTAATCAGCTATGGCGCTGTGTTCTTTTTCCCGACTTATCATGCATCGGCAAATATTTTCTTTGCCATTATTGGCATGGGATGGGCGGCAGTCAGCGTGAATTCACTTCCAATGGTAGTGGAAATGAGTAAAGGCAGTGAAATCGGCAAATATACCGGGCTTTACTATACCTTTTCCATGACAGCGCAGATTTTTACTCCGATTATATCAGGGCTGCTGCTTCAATATGTTTCTTATCATACATTGTTTCCATATGCGATCTTTTTCGTGATATGTGCGATGCTCACGATGAGTCAGGTAAGGCATGGAGATTCCAGACCGGAACAGAAGAAAAAGGTACTAGAGAATTTTGATATTGACGACTGAAAACGAGGGAGAAAGCAATGGGACTGCTCATAGCGATTGTAGTTATTTTTATATTGTATCTGTTGGCAATTATGCCAAGAATGTTTCGCAGGCCAGATGCTTCGCAGCTTTTGGGCTGGCACTATGCGCATCGTGGGCTGCATGACAATAAAGGGGCAGCACCGGAAAATTCTATGGCCGCCTTTCGCAAGGCGGTGGACGCAGGCTATGGCATTGAGTTTGATGTCCAGCTCAGTAAAGACCGTATGCCGGTTGTATTTCATGATGAGACACTGAACAGAGTCTGCGGTGTGGATGGCAAAGTAAGAGATTATACCTATAAAGAGCTGCAGGGCTTCCGGTTGTGCAAGTCGGAAGAGAAGATTCCTCTGCTTGAGGATGTCCTTCAGTTGGTAGACGGCAAAGTGCCGCTGATTATCGAAATCAAAATCCATGAAAAAGCAGGTGTGGTATGTGAGATGACAGACCGCCTGATTCGGGAATATAAAGGCGTTTATTGCATCGAATCCTTCCATCCGCTTGCATTGCTCTGGTACAGGAAACACCGCCAAAATGTGGTTCGTGGGCAGCTTTCTGCCTGCTTTCATACAGAAGAGCGCAGAGAGCGTTTTTATGAGGCTCTGCTGCACTATCTGCTCTATAATTTTGTAGGGAAACCGGATTTTATTGCGTATGACCATCATCATAAAAACAATATTTCCAGACGGCTTTGCCGGTATCTCTATAGGGCATTGAGCGTGGCGTGGACAATTCGTTCCAAAGAGGAGCTTGAAAACAGCAAGCCGGATTTTGACCTGTTTATCTTTGAAGGATTCAAGGCTGAAAAAGGATGAGGAAACAGCACAGAAGATAGAAGCAATGATGATTGCCACTTGGTAAAGGTTATGCCCTTATCAGGTGGCTTTATTCTGTATGGAACAATTTTAGGAGGTGCAGACAATGAATGAAAAACTATATGAATATGAATCTCTGGTTTATGAGGCAGATAAAAAAGGCGGTGCATATGTGATTTTCCCTTATGACGTCAGGACAGAGTTTGGCAAAGGAAGGGCAAAAGTGCATGTTACATTCGATGGTGAACCATATGACGGCAGTGTTGTAAATATGGGAGTGAAGAATGCAGACGGAAGTATCTGCTACATTATTGGAATAAGAAAAGACATCCGCTCAAAGATTGGAAAACAGCCGGGGGATAAAGTGTGGGTGACGGTAAAGGAGAGGGAGTAGAAGAGATAAAAGGGAATACTAGCATCTGTACACCGACGCTAGCATCTGTCTGGCAATGCTATTAATAATTCTTGTTTTGTTGTCAAAAGATGAGCAGCTTTCTGCTTCAAAATGATAAACTTATATTTTGCATTGCCACAAATCAGAGCATATGCTATAATTTTTCTGGTATCCAAGAAAGTGCCGGAAATCATATAGGATGAGGACACCGACGCTGAGGATTTTAAAGAATTTCAGAAAGGAAATCAGAGGCAATGAAAAGATATTTAAGCTTGGCGGCTATATTCATTCTGCTTATTTCTTTTGCAGGCTGTGCAAAATCTCCTGCTGCGGAAGGAGAACCGGAGATACAGCTGCCGGAGGAAAGCACTGCTCCGATACTTACCGTGGGGGAAACGGTCACGATTGATGGTGTCTGTGAATTTCAGGTCAATCAGGTTGAAATAACAGACAATCCGGAAAATTATTATGAAGCGCGCGATGGTGAAACCTATGTGGAGCTTGGTATTACCTATCAGCACCTTGCGGACAGTACTATTAGTGCAGACAATATCATGAAAGGAAAACTGATTTATTCCGGTCTGTACGAATATGGATTTGATGATATAGTAAAGGAAGAAGAAGGACTGACCTCTTGGGATCTCGCATATAGAGTAAAAATAGGGCAATCAGATACGAGGCAGGTATACTACTTTTTTGCTGTTCCGAAAGAATTGCAGGACAGCGGCCGTAAGGTAGAGCTTAATATAAACATACGTGGAAACGATTACCGGGTCATTGTGAGGGACGGAGACAAGGGAGTTGTTCCAGGCAGAGAAGACAGCAGAGCATCTGGCAAGGATTCCAGAGACATTGCAGACGGAGAAATAGTAGTAACGGAGGATGCAGAATTCTGTGTAGAATATTCAGAGTTTACAAAGGATGTGCTGCCTCAAAATTCAGGACTAGGATATAACCACTATCCTGCAGAAGATGGAAAGATACTTCTGGATTTCTGCATCGCTTATACAAATAGGAGGCCTCAAAAGACAACAGCAAGTAAACTGGTTTCCGCCAAACTGAAACAGGCAGAAGCGCATGTCTATACAGCGGAAGATAACAATCGGAGCATGTTCGATTCTCCGAGCCTTGTAAATATCCTTCCGTTATGTACAAAATATGTCCACTGGATTTTCCAGATTCCTGAAGAGATGGCAACCAATGATGAAGAATTGACAATTTCTTTTAAGGTGGATGGTAAAAACTATACATACTCTGTAAAATAATGATGGTTTGTTGTTGGTCAGGTGGAAATTGGTTTGAATACAGCAGAGAAAGCAGAAAACAAAATTGGGAAAGGTAAAATGGCATGATATTATATCACATGAGCCAAACATTACGGCTTGGGGATGAGTTGATACCGGATTATCAAAAGAATACAGAACTTGCTGCCCCTTTTATCCAGGCACTGGAGCAAAGCGTGGACTGCTTTTATGGAATGGTACTGAATGCAAAATATATGTATGCAGTATTAAACAAATTTAGGCTTAGGGAATGGTCTGACTATGCAAAGTGGGCGACAGAAGGTGCGTTTGAGTTTGTTCGGAAAACGGAATTCCCAGATAGCTATGGACGTATGCAAAGCAACTATTTCTGCGACAATCTTTTAAATTGCAAAAGGTTCTATGACTATGACTGGGGCGAAGAAAGCGAAGAAGAGCAGCAGAAAGTACACTTGTTTGAAGTAGAGGTGGACGATGTGGCTCCACAGCAGCGAGATGGAAGCATCTATGATGAAGGATACAACGCCATGTCTGATGCTCAGGATGTACAGCATGTCCTCGCCTGCGCCCGGAGATATTTTGCCGGTGAACAAACCCCAGAGCCTGTATGGGAAATCATGAGCGATAAGCCTGCAAGGGCGACAAAGGATATTACGGACTATCTAAGGAAGCGCTGATGAAATCAGTGTTCTCTTGGACGTCCGTTAGGAATAATATTGCCTGACAGGGAAAAAATATGCTATAGTGTCAATATGGGAAAACCATAGAGCCAAAGGCGGCTTTGCCCTTCTTATTTTGGGAGGGTTCAAATTGCCCTCCAGACGAAAGAAAGGAGGGCGATGGTGATGTATGTTACATATGCGGATTTAATCCAAATTGGAATATTCATTGCAGCCCTTGTAGGATTGTGTTACAGAATCTTCAAGGGCAAAAGAAAATAGCCGCCACTACTCGCAATAGTGACGGCTGATGTAAAAGTTAGCTTTTAACTGTTAAAGGGTAGAACCGCTTCTATGGTTTTCCCTTTTCTAATGTTTAATATAGCACATTTGGGGGGCAGGAAGCAAGCAAGATGTTTTTGCTTTCCTATAGAGAGGTGGACAAGCGGCTTTATGCTATTTACGAGCAGACTGATAAGCTGTTTTCTAATATATTACAAAAGATAAGTTTTATTAGGAATTGTATTATGGTACAATATAAGGGAAGGTAGAAAATCAAAGAAATGGAAGGTAGAGAAATGAATAATAAATTCCCTAAAATATGGATTTTGATTGTGATAGTTGTTCCGTTTATTCTTATGTTTTTTTTACATATTGGAATTGCATTGGGTGAGTATTTTGGTATTAATATTAATGTGCCAAATGTGGATGCTTCTGTATGGTTCGTTTTTTCGGGCAACTATTTTGGTAGTATCGTGACGCTTGCAGGAGTTATGATTACGCTGAAGGATGGACGGAAAATTTATCAGCATGGGAAGGTGTTAGAAGAAATTGATAAAGAAAAAGAAAAGTTGGGGAAAGCAATATGTGAGTTGAATGTGCTTGTTCCTAACACTGTTTTTCAATGGTTTAACAGCTTACCAATTAAAGAGAAGGGATATGATTCTATAGAAGTTGCTTCTGTACGCCGTTCTATCATGGAAGAAATGGGAAAAATCAATAAACTAAAATTGGAGGTAATGTTTTTTACGGATGCTTATTACATGACTGCAGGGTGTTCTGTTTGTAAAAATCCATGTAAGATACAAAATATTTTGCCAGAATTTCAAAGGATATATGAGATGATTGGACAACGAATTTTTGATGTTTTAAAGGAAATAGATTGCTATATTAATGATATTAGAAACAATAATTTACGCAATACTCTGATTGATGCTTACAAGATAGAAAATGAAAAATGTCAAAAGCTTGGTCAGCCTCCACAATATAGTGAAGAAATGATCAAAGAATGTGAAAATGAAATTGTAGATGTTAAATTTAGACAAGATAAAATATGTGCTGCACTGAATGAAATTAATGGCTACAATCAAAATGAAATTCCACAATTATGTAACTTGGCACGCGGATATATTATTGAGAGAAAGAAAAATGCATATAAAGAATGTTTTTCGGAAAAATGGAATAGAAAAAGAGGAAAATGACAGAAGAAGTTCCTGCCTTATATGAGGTGTAACAAAACCTTAGCAGAGGTCATAAAGCAGAGGAATCAGGAGGTCAAGAAGATGATGGATAGTATTTCCAATGCGGTATCTGATTCTTGCGAACCACAGATTGTTCCGAATGTTGAGCCACAGACAATAAATGGGAAAACCGTGATTGTTGTTACTATATTGCCGGGACCAAATCGGCCATATTATTTAAAATCAAAAGGAAAAGATGCAGGAACTTATATCCGTGTGGCAGGGACATCCAGGCCGGCTCATCCAGAGAAAATCAAAGAATTGGAAATGGAGGGTACACGTATTTCGTGGGATGAACTTATATGTATCGATTATAAAGTAACAGAAAGGTCAATCAAGAAACTTTGCCAAGATATTGTGAAATATCGCGAGGAAGCTGGATTGCCAAGGCGTGAGATAACGACAGCGCAGCTTATTAATTGGAACTTGATAAAGAATGGCGGAGATGGCGTACTTGCATCAAATGCATTTGTGTTGCTGACATCGGATTATTTTCCATTTTCCAAAACGCAGTGTGCAGTATTTAAAGGAACAGAACGATTGCAAATGTATTCAATCAGATGGGGCTTGTAGAAGCATGGGGAACTGGTGTCCGGAGGATTATAGATGCAGCCAAACAGTATAGACTTCCGTTTCCGGAATTTCAGGTTTTTGATGAGATGTTTCGAGTAAATTTATATCGCAAAGCTTTACCAGAAGGGGAATGGAAGGACATCGGAGAAACATCGGAGAAACATCGGAGAAACATCGGAGAAACATCGGAGAAACATCGGAGAA
>CAJTZB010000015.1:0-10129 GCA_910583815.1 uncultured Lachnospiraceae bacterium | reverse complement strand
ACATCGAAGAAGCGATAAAGAAAATCTGAATGATACTCAAAGAAAAATTCTTGGGTTGTTGTCAGAAGATGCACATCTTTCTGCTGCGAAGATGGCAGAGCAGATAGGTATAACAAGCAGAAATCTTGAATCTAATATCAAGAAGCTGAAAGAAAAGGGGATTTTAATCCGGCATGGCTCTCCGAAAAATGGATATTGGGAAATTATGTAGCCCTACAACCATCCTTATATGAAAAAATCCATATATCTTCCTACAAATCAGGCATATTACAAAACCATTTCTCCAATTCGTTAAATTGTTTAAAAATTTTAGCACTCACCTATTGACAGTGCTAACAACGTGTGTTATAACATAAGCAAGCTGGTGGATCATCATTAGAATGAGAGGTGGTTGTTATGAATATCAACAAATTTACTCAAAAATCCATTCAGGCAGTGCAGGATTGTGAAAAGCTGGCGTATGAGTATGGGCATCAGGAACTGGTGCCGGAACATCTGCTTTACAGTTTAATGACGCTGGAAGACAGCCTGATTGCCAAACTGTTTGAAAAAATGGAGATTTCGCCGGAAGTATTTCTGGCACAGCTGTCCGGGCTGTTAGCAAAACGGCCAAAGGTTTCCGGAGGACAGGTATATGTAGGAAATGATTTAAATAAAGTACTGATTTATGCAGAAGATGAAGCCAAGGCGATGGGAGATGCTTATGTATCAGTAGAGCATTTGTTTTTGAGCCTGTTAAAATATCCATCCAAAGAACTAAAGACATTGTTCCAGACATTCCGTATTGACAAGGAACGTTTTCTTCAGGTCCTTTCTGAAGTACGTGGCAACCAGAGAGTGACAAATGACAATCCGGAAGCAACGTATGACACGCTTGAAAAGTACGGTTACGATTTGGTCGAACGTGCAAGGGCGCAAAAGCTTGACCCGGTTATTGGCAGGGACTCGGAAATCCGAAATGTAATCCGGATTCTTTCAAGAAAGACAAAGAACAATCCAGTGTTAATCGGTGAGCCGGGTGTAGGAAAGACAGCAGTTGTGGAAGGGCTGGCGCAGCGTATTGTGCGTGGTGACGTGCCGGGAGGTTTAAAAGACAAGACATTGTTTGCACTGGATATGGGAGCGCTGGTTGCAGGCGCAAAGTACCGCGGCGAGTTTGAAGAACGTCTGAAAGCAGTTCTGGAAGAAGTGAAGGCAAGTGAAGGAAAAATTATCCTCTTTATTGATGAACTGCATACGATTGTCGGTGCAGGTAAGACAGAAGGGGCAATGGATGCAGGCAATATGCTGAAGCCGATGTTGGCACGCGGCGAGCTTCATTGCATTGGTGCCACGACCTTGAATGAGTACCGTATGTATGTTGAGAAAGACGCAGCATTGGAGAGAAGGTTCCAGCCGGTTCATGTGGATGAGCCGACGGTGGAGGACACGATTTCTATCTTGCGTGGATTAAAGGAACGCTATGAGGTGTACCACGGCGTTAAGATTACTGACAGTGCGCTTGTATCAGCGGCGGTTCTTTCCAACCGTTATATTTCTGACCGTTTTCTTCCGGATAAAGCGATTGACCTTGTAGATGAGGCTTGTGCGCTGATTAAGACAGAGCTGGATTCGATGCCGACGGAACTGGATGATGTGCAGCGCCGCATTATGCAGATGGAAATTGAAGAGGCCGCGTTGAAAAAAGAAGAGGACCGCTTGAGCAAAGAGCGTCTTGCAGCACTTGAAAAAGAACTGGCTGGGCTTCGTGAAGAGTTTGCAGGGGCTAAGGCAAAGTGGGACAATGAAAAGGCATCTGTAGAGCGTGTACAGAAATTGCGGGAGCAGCTGGAAGAACTGAACAACCAGATTGCACTTGCCGAGCGGGATTACGATTTAAATAAAGCGGCAGAACTGAAATACGGCAGATTGCCGGAAGTGAAAAAGCAGCTTGCCGAGGAAGAAGAAAAGGTTGCAAAGGAAGGGCATACGCTTGTGCATGAGAGTGTGGACGAAGAAGAGATTGCAAAAATCGTCTCTCGTTGGACCGGAATTCCGGTAGCCAAACTGACTGAGAGCGAACGCAATAAAACACTTCATTTGGACGCAGAGCTTCACCGAAGGGTAATCGGGCAGGACGAGGCGGTGCAGAAAGTAGCAGATGCGATTCTTCGTTCTAAAGCAGGCATCAAAGATCCAACAAAACCAATTGGTTCGTTCCTATTCCTTGGTCCGACCGGTGTCGGAAAGACTGAGCTTGCCAAGTCGCTTGCAGCGGCGCTGTTTGACAATGAGCAGAATATGGTGCGTATTGATATGAGCGAATATATGGAGAAGTTTTCCGTATCCAGGCTGATTGGAGCGCCTCCTGGATATGTCGGTTATGAGGAAGGCGGGCAGCTGACAGAGGCAGTCCGCAGGAAACCGTATTCGGTTGTGCTGTTTGATGAAATCGAAAAGGCGCATCCGGATGTGTTTAATGTGATGCTGCAGATTTTAGACGATGGGCGTGTGACCGACTCGCAGGGCAGAACCGTGGACTTTAAGAACACCATTTTGATTATGACTTCTAATATCGGTTCGCAGTTTTTGCTGGATGGCATTCAGTCAGACGGAACGGTTCGCGCCGAGAGTGAAGAGCTTGTGATGCAGGAACTTCGTGGGCATTTCCGGCCGGAATTTTTAAACCGTCTGGATGAAATTATTCAGTTCCGTCCGCTGTCTAAGGAAAATATCGGTGGAATTATGGAACTGCTGCTTGCTGATTTAAACCGACGTCTTGCAGAAAAAGAAATCCGCATCCGCATGACAGAAGAAGCAAAGGACCTTGCAGTCCTGAAGGCATACGATCCGGCATATGGCGCAAGGCCGTTAAAAAGGTATCTGCAAAAGAATGCAGAAACCATCAGTGCAAGGCTGATTTTATCGGATGCAGTCGGACCGGGACAGACAATCGTGCTGGATGCCGTAAACGGAGAGCTTGCGGCTAGAGTAGAATAGCAGAAAGGGAAAAAGCACAGGCTTTGAACTAAAAGGGGCTGCCGCATGGTATCTCATGCAGCAGCCCTGAATTTTTACAGTACTATATAAAAAATTTGCCGGTTTTTTAATCAAAACCATAGGTTGTTGGGGTAACAAAAAAATTAATATCAAACGAAATCTCTTTGCCGTTTCTGGTAGCATCAAGTTTGTCGCCGGTAGTATAGCTCATGCTTCCGTCAGTATTGACGATACGGCCATAAACTAATTGTATAGAATAACTGTTGTCACAGAGCGTGCTTGTATGTGTTCTGTCATACAAGGACACTTTGTTTTCGTTTGTATAATACCGTACGGTGTAGCTGGAATGCACGGTAGCAACAGTATGTTCTACAAACGGATTGATTTGGTGCTTATAAATATGTCCAAAACTTAATACCTTTTCTTCATAATCGCCAGCAGTTTTCATAGCACTGCCTGCCTTTGGCGTCACCCATTCTATAGTTGAGATAACTTTCCAGACACTTCCGTCCTCTGCCTCGAAATATTCAATAGTTTCCCCTGTCACTATCTCATCTGTCCAGAATTTTGGAACAGAAACATTTTCATTTTGCTGAACAGATGCTGTATCTTCAGGTGAAACCGTTCCTGCAACAGCTGTGATATGTCCGGCAGCCATAAATGACAAACATACGGTCAGCACAGCAACAAATATAATCATTTTCTTTTGCATATGTGTTCTCCTACTCAAAGCTATAGGTTGTTGGGGAGACATAAAAATTTAGATTTGTGATATAATCCTCTCCGTTTTTGGTCAGTTTGAATTTATCTCCGGATGTAAAACTTACGCTTCCATCTGTATTGATAATATTTCCGTAAATAATTTGTGCACTATGCTCGGAATCAAACAGTTGGTATGTATGAGATCTTCCGCAGAGATGTACCTTGTTGTCATTGAGGTAATACCATACGTTATAGAGAGATTCTACAGTAGCAATTTTGGTTTCTGAGGTACCAAGCCGATACCATATGGAAATTTTGTTGCTCAGTATCTTTGACTCATAATCGTTTTCTGCTGCCTCAGTCTTTTCTGCTTCTGAAGAAAGTGTTTCTGGTGTTACCCATTCCGAAACAGAAACAAACTTCCAGATAATTCCGTCTTCGCTTTCATAATAAGCTATTCTTTCTTTTGGGGACGTTTCTGCTTCTTGTGTCTGGAATTCCGGCATTGGAGTCGGGGTAACAATTGCATCATTTTCCGGAACGTCTATTCTGCGAAGAGATATTCCGGAATAGGCATTTGAACTGCTGATATAGACAGATTCTGATGGAGTGTTTTTGCTTTGAGGAGATTCTTGTGCTGGTGTGGCTGTTGGGAGTGGTGCATATACCCAATCCGTTTCTGCGGTGGCAGTGGTATGTCTGGTAAGTGCTAAAAAGGAACATACTGCCAATCCTGCCACAAATACAATAATCTTTTTCTTCATATTTTACCTCGTTTCTTGCACAAGGTTGTGCAGGGGAGTTTGCCGGGTGTCTTTCTGAACTGACAAAAGCATACAGGGGCAAACTGTAAATATTATAGTGTTACAACTTTATTATACAGGATATTCTTCAATTGTCAATAAATTCTTTATTTCTTACTTTATACTATTGAAACAGTTGTTGCAATAAGCATGAAAATTCCTTGACGTTCCGGAGAAAGTGTGCTACACTCTGAAAAGCAGAAGTATGAAATGAAAAGGTAATACATGAAGATACTGTAAATGTCATGCCGGACACGGACATGGCTTTTTTGTTTCATGGGAGAATGCGTCCTATGAAACAAAAAATGCTCCACAAATGCGCTCTTTTTCTATTTTATGCTTCCGGTTACGGCTTGTGTCTGTGCGCTGTGTGCCACAAAGCCGTTTTTATATAAAGGTTCTGAAAACAAGGCTAATGCGCCATGATTTGGAAATAATACAATAAGCTAAGGAAAGCAGCGCAGAAATGGGGATAATTAATTTATGAGATTTGACGAAATGGAATTACAGGCACCAATTTTACGTGCAGTGGAGGAAATGGGATTTGAGGAAATGACACCGATTCAGGCGGGGGCAATTCCGATTGTAATGGAAGGGCGTGATATTATCGGACAGGCCCAGACCGGAACCGGAAAGACGGCGGCATTCGGCATTCCGCTGCTGCAGCTGATTGACCCGAAAGACCATGCGCTTCAGGCACTTGTGCTTTGTCCGACAAGGGAACTTGCGATTCAGGTTGCAGAAGAAATCAGAAAACTTGCAAAGTTTATGCATAGTGTAAAGGTACTGCCAATTTACGGTGGGCAGGATATTTCCAAACAGATTCGCTCCCTTAAGGGCGGCGTACAGATTGTAATCGGCACACCGGGCAGAGTGATGGACCATATGCGCCGTCATACATTAAAGACAGATACCGTGCGTATGATTACGTTGGATGAGGCAGATGAAATGCTTAACATGGGCTTCCGCGAGGACATCGAGACTATCCTTGAGGAGCTGCCGGAAGAGCGCCAGACACTGTTGTTTTCTGCAACGATGCCAAAGCCGATTTTAGACATTACAAAACAGTATCAGAAAGATGCAGAATTTGTAAAGGTTATAAAGAAAGAGCTGACCGTTCCAAAAATTGAACAGTATTATTATGAAGTGCGTCCAAAGAACAAGTTAGAGGTGCTTTGCCGCTTGCTTGATATGTATGACCCGAAGCTTTCTCTTGTGTTCTGCAATACAAAGAGACAGGTGGATGAGCTTGTTTCTGCACTGCAGCTGCGCGGCTACTTTGCAGAAGGACTGCATGGCGACTTAAAGCAGGTACAGCGTGACCGTGTCATGGAAACATTCCGGAACGGAAAGACCGATATTCTCGTAGCTACAGATGTGGCAGCGCGCGGTATCGACGTAGATGACATAGAGGCAGTATTTAACTATGATGTGCCGCAGGATGAAGAATATTATGTACACCGTATCGGAAGGACGGGCCGAGCAGGAAGGACAGGCCGCGCATTCAGCCTTGTGATTGGAAAGGAACTTTATAAGCTCAGGGACATCATGCGTTACTGCAAGGCAAAGATTCAGCTGCAGCCGATTCCTTCTTTAAATGATGTAACCGCAATTAAGGCAGAGAAGATTCTGGACCGCATCAGCAACGTGATTGCAGAAGAAAATCTGACTGATATGATTCGTCTGTTAGAAGACCGCATCAACAACGAAGAATTTACTTCCCTTGAAGTTGCTGCAGCCTTTTTAAAGCTTGAAATGGGCGGCGGAGATGAGATTTCCGAGCAGGATAAGGGAATGGAGTTTGGCGATACCGGAGCAGAGGCAGGTATGGTGCGTCTGTTTATCAATCTTGGGAAAAAGCAGAAAGTGCGTCCGGGCGATATTCTTGGCGCGATTGCCGGTGAAACCGGTATGCCGGGTAAGCTGATTGGAAGCATTGATATGTATGATAAGTACACGTTTGTGGAAGTTCCAAGAGAGTATGCTGCCGAAGTCATTAATGTGATGAAGAATGCAAAAATCAAGGGAAAGAGCATCAATGTAGAACCGGCAAATGCAAACAGAGGATAATGATGCGAGGTGTCAGAGATGCATTTGGAAGAAAAGCTGATTTTGGTAAAGCCGGATGCCTCTTATGCGGAGGAAATTATTTCTTACCGGCGGGAAATGCTGTTAGCAGACAGTTCGATGGATGGCTGTGGCTCTCTGCGGCGGATGGAAAATCCACATGAGTGGCTGAAAGAGAATGAAACTTATGCAAATCCGGAGACCGTGCCAAAAGACCGTGTACAAAGTACGCAGTTTGTATTGACAAGGGAAGAAGAAAAGCGTATTCTCGGAATGATTCAGGTGCGTCATTATTTTAATGAATATTTGGAAAAGTATGCAGGGCATATCGGATATTCCGTCCGTCCCACGGAGCGCCGGAGAGGATATGCCAAGCGGATGCTGCATGAATCGCTTGCTTTCTGCAGAGAAATCGGGCTGGACAGGATTCTTGTGTCCTGCCTGCGGGAGAATGAAGGAAGCAGGCGTACGATTCTTGCAAACGGCGGCATCTATGAGACAACAGTATATGAGCCAAGGGAAAATGTATGGCTGGAACGTTATTGGATTGCTATACCATCACAGAAGAAGTGATGGTATAGCTTCTTCTGTATATAGAAAAAGATAGCTTTTGGAATTGTCTAGCAGGCATAAAAGCGTAAGAAGATAAAGGAGGGGAGCATTTATAATGGAATACATAGGATATGAGCTGCTGTGGCTGTTTTTTCTCTATTCTTTTTTGGGATGGATTCTGGAGACGGTTTTTGCAGCTGTAAAGCAGAAACATTTTGCAAACAGAGGACTGATTAATGGTCCGTTTTGTATTATCTACGGAATTGCGGGCGTAGCAATGAGCATTGTTTTGACCGGTCTTCCGGTGTTCTGGGTTTTTGTCGGAAGTACGCTGCTTGCAACCGTAATAGAATGGGCTGCAGGGCATCTGATTGAACGCCTTTATCACGAACGGTGGTGGGACTACTCCAATATAAAATGGAATATGGACGGATATATCTGCTTGCCGGTTTCTTTATTCTGGGGTGTGCTTGGAGTGATGGTTGTCTGTTGGGGCAATTCGGTTTTTCTTGCCTTCTTTCAGGCATGTCCATTGCTGCTTGTACAGATTGTGTTGTGGGTGCTGCTTGCGATAATGTCAATTGATGCGGCTGCAACACTGATACTGCTTTCTGGAAGAAGTAAAAATGCCAGCAGCTGGGCTGCGGTGGATGGGCAGTTAGATAAGGTCAGCAAAAGACTTGGGCGTTTTATTTTCAGGCAGGTGGACAAGCGTATCCATAAAGCATATCCGGAAGCAAAGCCAAAAGAAGCAGCAGAAAAACATCCGGAACTTTTTGCTTATGGATGCAGCTTTTATAAAATAGTATTGTTATTTGTTATCGGAGCTTTCTTGGGAGACCTGACAGAGACGGTATTCTGCCGGATTACGGCAGGTGTGTGGATGAGCCGGAGCAGTGTTGTCTGGGGACCGTTCAGCATCGTCTGGGGGCTTGCCATCGCGGTTGTTACGGCGCTTTTATACAGCTACCGCAGCCATTCGGATATGTTTTTGTTCTGGATGGGGACATTTCTGGGCGGTGCATATGAATATATTTGCAGCGTGTTCACGGAAATTGTGTTTGACACGGTATTCTGGGACTACAGCCATATGCCGTTTAACTTAGGCGGCAGGATTAACCTCCTGTTCTGCTTTTTCTGGGGCATTGCGGCAGTTGTCTGGTTTAAGAAGCTTTACCCAAAGCTTTCGGCATGGATTGAGAAGATACCTGTTGTATTTGGAAAAGTGGTTACTTGGGGCCTGATTGTTTTTATGGTCTGCAATGTTGCCGTATCTTGCATGGCGATGCTGCGTTACAACGAACGCAGTCAGGGAGTTCCGGCAGAGAGCGGCTGGCAGAAGACAATGGATGAACGGTTTGGTGACGCGCGAATGAAGAGGATTTATCCGAATGCGATTCAAATAAATGGGGAATAATAGGAGGTAGAACCATGAATTATCTGTTTATGAACCCGGTTTGTACATACGATGGCAAGCCACATGAGTTAATGCCGCTTGGAGATGGTGTTTATGCAGGTTCGGATGTTCAAGTTGAGGTTTCGTTGGAAACAATTGTTTCCGGACAAGAGAAACTGGTGTGCCATTGGAAAAATCTAACGAAAGACTCTCTTGATTGTCAGCCGGAAGTGCGGATATGCAGTACATTTGAATATACGCACTATTTAATTCCTGGAGTGTCCTATAACGGAAACCACTGGGGACGTGGGAAAGAACCAAAAGGACTTACGCTGGATGGAAGTCCGTGGATTTTTGATTATCGCCGTACGTCGCTGCCTGCATGTACCATCAGTGAAAATAAGGAATATTATTTGGCGCTGATGGCGTCAGATCAGGATGAAGCATCTTTAACTGCCTCCTGCTCTATGGAACCTATGGAAGATGGGCGTATGCTTCACAGGCTGTTATATCCGGAGGTGGAGCGGCCTAAGACGTATTGCACTCGTGATGGTTACTCTGATGCACACGAGGATTTTATTACACTGCGTCCTGACGAAGTATTTACGACAACCGCGTATATTCTGACAGGTACCCCTTATGCAGAAAATTTTGCTGCCGGAAATGTCAGTGATGCTGCGCTGGAACTGATTGGAAGACCGTTTGCGCCTGCTTATTCTAATAACGAAGTGGCAGAACTGGCGTATCAGTTTGCAAAGCAGCTGGTGATGGATACAAATGGCCGGAAGTTGTTCAGTATCGGGCAGCTTCCAACGAAGGAAGGTATATTTGAGAACCGGCTTGGGCATGCGATAGGATGGTGTGGGCAGAATGGCATGTATGCCCGCCTGATATTGCAGAGAGGCATAGAGACATCTGATGACGCGTTGCTGCAAATCGGAATGAGCTGTCTGGATGCATTTTCCCATGAAGCTGTTACGGCGTGTGGGCTGCTGCATGCAAATTACAACTGGATGCTGGATGGGCATTCTGATGTGGAGGATACCTGCAATTTTGGCTTTGCGGTCATGGAACTTGCACAGGCATGGCGGTATATGCATCAACAAGGAACTGATAAACCCGACTGGCTGCGTGCCGCGTGCGGCGTTGCTGATTTTTTGATAGCGCATTGGTCGGATGAATATGGATTTGGAAAGGCATGGAACGTAAAAACAGGGGAATGCAGGGATCCACAAGGAACGATTGGCGCATATCTTATCCCTGGTCTGGCAGAACTGTATCATGCAACAGGGGAACAGGTATATCTGGAAGCAGCGAAAAAATCCTGCCGCTTTTACCGCGACAGGGACTTGAACCAATTTCAGTGTACAGCAGGGGCATTGGATACCTATTGTATTGACAAGGAATCCAGTGGTCCATTGCTTGCAGGAAGCCTGATGCTGTATGAGATTGAGCCTATAGAAGAATGGTTAGACTGCGCCAAGAAAGCAGGGTGGTATTTCAGCTCATGGATGTTTCATCATGATACGCTTCCTCTTGCTGGCAGTGATTTTGCCCAATATGGATACCGGACATTGGGAGGAACTTCTGTTTCGGCACAGCATCACCATATCGATCCGTGGGGTGCGTT
>CAJTZB010000014.1 GCA_910583815.1 uncultured Lachnospiraceae bacterium | reverse complement strand
GCCGACTTCTTCGCCCTGTGCCTTCATAAAGGTGTACGCCATGCCGCCACCGATAATCAGAGTATCTACCTTATCCAGAAGGTTGTTGATTACGGAAATCTTGGAGGAAACTTTGGAACCGCCAAGGATTGCCACAAATGGCCTAACCGGATCATTTACTGCATTGCCAAGGAAATCAATTTCCTTCTGCATTAAGTAACCGACAACTGCGGTATCTACGTACTGGGTCACTCCGACATTGGAGCAATGTGCTCTATGTGCAGTACCAAATGCATCGTCTACAAACACGTCGCAAAGGGAAGCAAGTTCCTTGGAGAAAGCTTCACCGTTCTTAGTTTCTTCTGCACGGTAACGTGTGTTCTCAAGCAGCACAACATCGCCGTCCTTCATTGCCGCTACAGCTGCCTTTGCGTTCTCGCCAACAACCGTTGCATCTGCTGCAAATGTCACAGGCTGGCCAAGCAGTTTTGCAAGTGCCTCTGCAACCGGCGCCAAAGACAGCTCCGGCTTTGGCTCTCCCTTCGGCTTACCAAGGTGGGAGCAAAGAATAACCTTGCCGCCGTCCTTGATTAACTTCTGGATCGTAGGAAGCGCTGCCACAAGACGAGTATCGTCTGTGATTTTGCCGTCCTGAAGCGGAACGTTAAAGTCACATCTTACCAGAACTCTCTTGCCGCTTACGTTAATATCGTCTACCGATTTCTTGTTTAACATATTTGTGTTCTCCTTCTGCCGTTTGTCACGGCCCAAAATATTTACAGGGAAAAATCATACCAGGCGGTGCTTCGCGCTCTTTTAAAACCCGAATCCGCATAGACTAAAAAGGGCCCGGTCCAAACCGACCGGACCCTTTGTGTGAGTCAATTCTTATTGGGAAACTGCGCTATAGGCTCGTTCCCGAATCCGCGAAGCGCATGTATTCCCAAATCTGCAGAGCAGATTTGCAATTGTTACGAGCGCTGTATTATAGCGCTTTGTAACAATTTTTTATGCTAATTCTGCAAAGTACTTAATTGTCCTAACCATCTGGCTTGTGTAGGAGTTCTCGTTGTCATACCAAGAAACAACCTGTACCTGATAAGTATCCTCGTCAATCTTGCTTACCATTGTCTGAGTAGCATCAAACAGGGAGCCGTATGTCATGCCGATTACATCGGAGGAAACGATTGGATCCTCATTGTAGCCGAAGGAAGCGGAAGAAGCTGCCTTCATTGCTGCATTAATGCCGTCCTTTGTAACGTCCTTACCCTTAACAACTGCAGTCAGGATTGTGGTGGAACCGGTCGGAACCGGAACTCTCTGTGCAGAGCCGATCAGCTTGCCGTTTAATGCCGGGATAACAAGGCCAATTGCCTTAGCTGCACCTGTGGAGTTTGGAACAATATTAGCTGCGCCTGCACGTGCTCTTCTCATGTCGCCCTTTCTGTGTGGGCCATCCAGAATCATCTGGTCACCGGTATAAGCATGGATTGTGCTCATGATACCGCTCTGGATCTCAGCATAGTCATTTAATACCTTAGCCATAGGAGCCAAGCAGTTTGTTGTACAGGAAGCAGCAGAGATAATGGTGTCTTCCTTTGTCAGAGTGTTCTCATTTACGGAGAATACAACTGTTGGGAGGTCATTGCCTGCCGGAGCAGAGATAACAACCTTCTTAGCGCCTGCATCAATATGTGCCTGGGACTTAGCCTTAGAGCAGTAGAAGCCAGTACACTCAAGAACTACATCAACGCCGATTTCTCCCCAAGGAAGATCCTGTGCCTTTGGCATAGCATAGATTGTGATTTCCTTGCCATCTACAGTGATGGAGCCAGGAACCTTAACGGTCTTGCCATCCTCTTCAAATACAGGCTCTTTGGAAGCTACGGTGTGCTTGTTCTCACCGATTCTGCCACAGTAGCCGCCCTGTGCAGTATCATACTTTAATAAATCTGCCAGCATTGCAGGGCTTGTTAAATCATTGATTGCTACAATTTCGTATCCTTCTGCGCCAAACATCTGTCTGAATGCAAGACGGCCGATACGACCAAAACCATTGATTGCAACTCTTACTGCCATTTTTGTGTCCTCCTAAATTATGTTTACATTCTTGTCCGTCTTTTGAATTGTCAAAAATTTATCAATTGACACTTCTCCAACAAACGAACCTATTTGTATTTTAACCAAACTATCCAAAAATATCAAGTGGAAAATAAAAAATAATGCAGAAGTGCTACTTAATTCCTCCAAAGCGTCCAAGCGGATAAATCCGGAAGAATGCAACACCGTCCAGCTCCGAATATTTTACAACCCCAACGCTTTCACTCCTGCTGTCTGCGCTGACTGTACGATTGTCCCCAAGGACAAAATATTCGTCTTCGCCAAGCGTAAGCGGTGAGGCAGCAAGTCCGGAATAGACCATTGGTTCCTTTCCGAACTCCTCTTTCAGCACCTCTCCATTGATATAAATTGTATCTCCGATAATCTGCACAGTCTCTCCGGGCAGCCCAATCACACGTTTTACATAAGTCCGCTTCTGTGCCCCTGCCTGTTTGTGGAATACAACAATATCAAACCGGCCTGGTCCGCCAAAATAGCGGCTTACCTTTTCAATCAGGATGCTCTCTCCGTCAAACAGCGAATTTTCCATAGATTCGCCGTCAACCAAGACTTTTTCCAAAACAAACTTCGGCACAAGGAACAGCACAGCCAGAAGAATCAGCGTATACAGGCCATACTCAAAAAAAGCCGGCAGTTTCTTATGCTTCCTCTTCTTCATCACCTACGATTTTTACCTTGCCTTCATAAATTTCCTGCACCGCAACCGATAACGGCTTATTGCAGACGCTTTCGCACAAAGGCTTGGAACCATTGATAATCTGCCTTGCCCTTTTTGCAGCAGCCAGAACAACAGAATATCTGCTGTTTACAACCGGAGCCTCCCCCTCTACAACATCACTGTTTAATGACTGAATCAATTCTGCATACGATGGATGTAACATAACTGTTCTCCTTCTTTCTTTTTATAATGAAAAAATTTTTATCCGTTCTGATTGACACGCACTGCAATTGTTTCCGGCAGCAAAGCAGATAATACCACACCTTGGCCGTCCATGACAAGTACAGATTTGCATCTTCTTCCACAAGTGGCATCTGTGCAGCTTCCTGCGTCTTTTGCCGACTGCACCATGCGCTTTATCGGTGCCGCATCCGGACTTACAATACTCTGCACTTTTTTTATATTGACCATATTCCCAAAGCCGATATTTACAAAATATTCCATTTCATATAAGCTCCTTTATTCAATATTTTGTATCTGCTCACGGATTTTCTCAATTTCGGTTTTCAAGTTGATGGCAATGTTGGAAACATCCATGTCATTCGCTTTGGACAATGTAGTATTGGCTTCTCGGTTCATCTCCTGCGCAATGAAGTCTAACTTCCTGCCGATATTTTCCCCTGCATTCAGCGTCTCCTGCATATTCTGCACATGGGCGCGCAGACGCACGGTTTCCTCATCCACACAGATTTTATCTGCAAAAATCGTCAGCTCCGTTGCCAGCACGGCTTCGTCTATCTTTGTGTCACCAAGCAATTCTGCCACCTTGCCCTCCAGCTTTTTGCGGTATTCGGCAACAATTTGGGGAGAACGTTCTTCGATTTGGGCAACCATATCCAGTATGCCGTCCAGTTTCATCAGCAAGTCGTTCTTTAATTTCTCACCCTCTGCTACCCTTGTCTCTACAAAACGCTCTGCGCAGCCACGGACTGCGGTTTCTACATCATTCCAGATGTCCTGCTCATCCTCTGTCTGCTCTTCTAATATAAGCACCTCCGGAAACCTTGCCAGCGTTGATACGCGGACATCATTCTCCAATCCAAAACTCTCGCTCATCTGCCGCATATATTGAAGGTATTCCCGCGCAATGTCCTCGTTATACTTAACACATGTCTTTCCTTCGGACATATCCTCATAGGTAAGAAACACGTCCACCTTTCCCCTGCTGATATACTGCTTTAACAGGTTGCGGATGCCTGCTTCAAAATAATTCAGCTTCTTTGGCATACGGATAGAAATCTCACTATATCTGTGATTTACTGATTTCATTTCTATCGTAATCTTGCGTTCTGCATTGGAGAATTCAAATCTTCCAAAGCCAGTCATACTTTTCATCATCGCGGCACCTCTCTCGCTCAGAAAAACTGCAAAAGCAGTCTCTCTTTATGTACACTTAAGGAAATGCTGATTGAATCGGCACTTTCCTAATTTATTATAGATGATTTTTTCCTGCTCGTCAACAAAAGATATTGTTGACAAATCAACATCTTTTTGATAAACTGCCATTGTTGATGAATCAACATCTCTTATTTATAAAAAACTGCTACAGGACCAAAACAGGAGCTGCTTATGGAAGACCGCTTTGAAACTTTTGCCCATACTGTTGCGCAGCTAAACCGCGCCATCCAAAAAATAAAATCCTCAGAGATGCAGGAAATCGGCTTAAAGGGAACACATACTATGTGCCTTTACTATCTGGGAAAACATCCTGACGGCCTGACTGGTGCTGAACTCTCTTCACTATGCCATGAAGACAAAGCAGCTATCTCTCGTTCCATTGCAGAACTTGAGGCACTTTTACTTATCCGGAGCGCCGGTGGCAGCGGCAAAAGGGAATATCGTGCTAAACTTCTTCTGACGGAGAAAGGAAAAGCGACAGCCTGCTATATCAACGAAAAAATCTCGGAATTCCTTGCGATTGGAGGCGCAGGGCTGACAGAGGAAGAACGTGAACGGTTCTACTCTTGCCTGCGCCTGATAGCAGGCAACTTAAAACATTATCTTGATTCAGAAGAAACAACTAACAGTGAAAATGGAGGTATCTATGTCTGTAAGAATAGCAATTGATTCCGCTTCGGATATTACAAAGAAGGAAGCAGAACAGAAAAACCTGATATTTCTCCCAATGGAAATCCAATGGGGCAAAGAACACTACCTTGATGGCGTGGACCTGACAGCAAAAGAATTTTTCCAAAAGCTGATTGAGTCCGATGTTTTGCCAAAAACAAGCCAAATCACCCCTTATCGCTTTGAAGAGGTCATTACGGAGGTACTGGAACAAGGGGATGACCTTTTGATTATTACGATTTCTTCCAAACTCTCCGGTACATACTTCAGTGCGGTTCAGGCAGCTGCCGACTACTCTGACCGGGTATTTGTCGTAGACAGTAAAAATGCCTGCATCGGAGAGCGGCTTTTAATTGAGTACGCAGTCCGCTTAAGGGAACAGGGCCTTGGCGCCGCAGAAATTGCAGATGCCCTTGAATCAAACAAGGAAAATATCTGCCTGCTTGCCCTGCTTGGAACACTGGAATACTTAAAAAAAGGCGGAAGAATCTCCCCACTCGTCGCTTTTGCCGGTGAAAAGCTCGGCATTAAGCCAGTCATCAGCGTTGTGGACGGCGAAGTCAAACTGCTTGGAAAAGCACGAGGTTCCAAAGTTGGAAACAATCTTCTGATGAAAATGGTACAGGAGGCGGGAGGCATTGATTTTTCCATGCCTTACACAACCGCTTATTCCGGTCTTGATGACTTTATGCTGAAAAAATATATTTCTGACAGCGAAGTCCTTTGGAACGGACAGACAGAGGATATTCCTTCTTTTCCTATTGGCAGCACTATCGGCACACATATTGGGCCGGGTGCAATTGCAGTAGCGTTTTTTAAGAAATAAGTATATGCAAAAAGCCGGAAAGCGCAGAAATCGCGTTTCCCGGCTTTCAAGCATCTATCCTGCCGTCATTCTATAAAAGTATACTTCCTACTCTATCTCTAACACTTCCGCCGAATCCTCTTCGGCATCCAGTTCCGACACTGTCCTCAGTTTTCGGTTGATTGCCCTTGTGCGGGTGCCAATCAGCTTGTCCAGTTCCTCATCCGCCTGCCGCAAACGGTTTCTTGTATTATTCAGTACCGTTTCAAATGTAACAAATTCTTTCTTGGCTGCCTCTAGTATCTTCCAGACTTCTCCGCTCTTTTTCTGAATCGCAAGCGTCCGGAATCCCATCTGCAGGCTGTTTAGCATCGCTGCCATTGTTGACGGCCCCGCAATATTCACCTTATAGTTTCTTTGCAGGACTTCCACAAGCCCCATATTTACAACCTCTGCATACAGCCCTTCAAACGGAAGGAACATAATTGCAAAGTCCGTCGTATGCGGCGGAACAATGTACTTGCTCTGGATTCCTTTCGCACAGCGCTTGATTTCGTTTTCCAATGCTGCCCTCTTTAGTTTCAGTTCGTTCGGGTCGCCTGACTCATATGCCGCAAGAAGATTTGCATACGTATCACCCGGAAACTTCGCATCAATCGGAAGATAGACACATTCTCCGTCCTCCATACCCGGAAGCTTCACTGCAAAATCCACCTTCTCGCTACTGCCGGAAACTACGCAGACCTGCTCTCCGTACTGTTCCGGCGCAAGAATCTCATCCAGAATCGCTGCCAGCTGAATTTCTCCCATAATGCCGCGGGTCTTGACATTGGAAAGGACATTTTTCAGGTCCGAAACACCAGAAGCTACTTTTTTCATTTCCCCAAGCCCCTCATATACCTCGGCAAGCCGCCTGTTGACCGCCTCAAAGGACTGAGAAATCTTATCATCCAACGTTTTTTGCAGCTTCTCATTTACTGTGTTGTTGATTTTATCAAGACTGTCCTGATTATCCTTCCTAAGCCTCTCCATGCTTTCCACATTTGTACTTCGAATCTTATCCAATGTCGTTAAAATCTCTGCCCGGATGCCACTGAAATCATTCTCCAGCTTTGCAAGCTTCTCTGCGATATTTCTTTGCTGCTGCTCTTGCTGCATATTCTGCGAATCTCTCAGGCTGTTCCCCAGATTCAGAATCTGGTTGACTATAATTTCATTCTGCCGGACTATTTGGTTGATAATGCTTTCATTCTGCCGAACCATCTGGTCCATCAGGGATTTTGCTGCATTGGCATTATCCTGGCCCAAGAAATCAAGCTGCCGTCTTAGTTCCTCCATTTCTTTCTTCCCCTCTGCTTTGCCTGTTTTCAGCAGCAAAATGAGAAGCAGAATAAGCATTATAATACAGCACACAAATATAGCAGTTTCCATTTTAGCCCTCCTAATAATACTACAAACAATACTCTGGTTTTACTTTTGCCCAAATTCTGCAAAATAAGAAAGGACTGCTGCAAAACATCCGCTTTATGCCAAATACAGTATCTCCAAATGTTCGGAACACTGCATTTTACATAGCTTCTATACTTTGCAACAGCCTCTTCAGCTTATTTCATTTATCATGTTTCCTGATTTTTCTATTACGTCAAGCATATATTTTCTTCCGCGAGACAGCCGCACACTTGCAAGATTCTGTGTGATTCCAAGAACCTCTGCAACTTCTTTGACTGACAGTTCATGGACATAATGAAGCAGCATCGGCGCCCTGTATTTTTCAGGCATTGCCTGAATAAAGTCCCTAAACTCCAGTTCTTCTTCTTTCTCCACATAAATCTGTTCCGGCGACCTTGTATCTGCCATATCCCACTGCGCTTCATCGAAATCCACCAGCTCTTCGTATTTCCGTTTTCTGATATGGTCGTAACACAGGTTCTTTACAATTGTGGTAAGAAGCGCATAAGTTCTTTTTTCCTCTGGATTTTCAATCTCATCCAGAATATACATTACTTTTATAAATGCAGACTGTACAACTCCTTCGGCATCATACGAGTTTTTCAGAATTCCCTTTGCTGTATATAGCAGCCTTGTCACATATAGCTGGTAAAGCAGTTCCAGTTTTTCTTTGGCTTTTATATTATTCGCCAAGTTGGGAATCTCTTTCAGCATCATCTGACACCTTCTTCTTCCGTTATTGTAATTTCGACATATTTTTATTGTACAGCTTTATTATATAGAAAATTTTGCAAATCGTCAAGGCGTAATTGGAAGAATTTTGTACAAACTTATTTACTTGAAATAATCGCGCCTTTTTCACATCTTTAAACAACCAAAAAAATTTCTGACATCCTGACTTGGATGGATTATCAGATACTCTGAAAGTTTCTGCACAAAAACAGAATATCAATAATAGGACTCCTGTGATAAAGATAATGATCACAGAAATCCTATTACTGAATCCCTACAATGTCTTTTCAATCAACGCAATATCATGGTCTACCATGCGCTGTACCAGTTCTTTAAAAGAAACTTCCCTCTTCCAGCCCAGCCTCTTTTCTGCCTTACTGCAATCCCCAAGCAAAATATCAACCTCTGCAGGACGGAAAAACTTAGGGTTTATTTTAACCAACGTCTTACCAATTGCTGCATCCAGACCCACTTCTTCTACACCGGTTCCTCTCCACTCTAACGTAATGCCGATATGCTCAAATGCAATTTCCACAAATTCTCTTACTGTACGTGTTTCATTTGTCGCAATCACATAGTCATCCGGCGATTCCTGCTGAAGCATCAGCCACATCGCATATACGTAGTCTGCCGAATGCCCCCAGTCACGCTTAGAATTCAGATTGCCAAGCTCAATGTGATCCTGCAGCCCAAACTTAATTTTTGCTACGGCATCTGTAATTTTCCTTGTCACAAACTCCAGTCCTCTGCGTTCGCTCTCATGATTAAACAAAATACCGCTGCACGCAAACATACCGTAACTTTCTCTATAGTTTTTTGTAATCCAGTGCCCATATACTTTGGCTACTCCGTATGGGCTGCGTGGATAAAAAGGCGTTGTCTCTTTCTGCGGAATCTCCTGAACCAAACCAAACATCTCACTTGTAGACGCCTGATAGAAACGCGCTTTTGGCTTTACCACACGAATTGCTTCTAACATATTTGTCACGCCTAACGCATCAATTTCTGCCGTGGCAATCGGCTGCTCCCAGCTTGTCGCAACAAAAGACTGCGCCGCAAGGTTATATACTTCATCTGCATTAGAAATCCTCATCGCATTAATAAGGGAAATAACATCTGTCATATCAGCATAAATAAACTGAATTTTGTCCTTAATGTGTTCCACATTTCCATAGTCCAACGTACTTTTTCTTCTCATTAGTCCATAAACATTGTACCCTTTCTCCAATAAAAGCTCCGCCAAATAAGAACCGTCCTGTCCGGTAATTCCGGTGATTAATGCATTTTTCATTATTTTTTCTCCTTTACATATTTTTATAGCTATTTAGCATTTCTTTTAATATTTCTTCCAACGTTTTATACTGATAGTCCGATTTTAAAAATCTCTTAATAGAAGCGTTATCTCCGACTAATCTCCAGATTTCATTATCTCTCACATATTTATCCGATATGTTTATTTGAGGTTCAAACCCAGTCAGGCGCTTAAGGATTTCAACTACCTCAGTCCCTTTTGTTCCTATCCCTGTGCAAATATTAAGAACCTCTTCTTCTACATGTTCTCTTGTCGCAAGTTCGGCCAGTGTATATCCGCACAACTCTACATCAGTATAATCCCTGATCGATTCTATATTTCCCAGTTCAAGTACCGGCTCTTTTTTAGCAAATTTCTCAACAAGTTTTGATACAAAAAAGCTCGTACTCTGTTCTTTTCCAACTATGGTAAATGGCCTGACGATCTTGACATCAAAGTATTCTTTATACTGCCTGCAAATCACTTCAAGAACCATTTTCGTATAAGAATAGTGATTCACTGGATTAAACGGAAGACACTCCGATAAGTATTCTTCCTTCTGTATTCCATATACTCCGGCAGAACTGATCATAATAATCCTAATACCCTTTTTGCACACCTTTTTTGCTGCAAGAAGAACATTTTCTGCACCGCATACATTAACCCGGTACAGTTCGGATAAATTTCCAAATGTCACCGATGCTATCGCCGCTAAATGGATAATCACATCCGGCTGATACCCATCCAGCACGCTCTCTATACTGGAATAGTCCGTAATATCCGTGACTACCTGCTTGTCCTCCTCCAACAGCTTTGTTTTCTTAATTACAGCACCCATATAATCTACATTTCTGCGCCTGAGTTCTCGTATTAAATTCTGACCAATAAAGCCATCTGCACCTGTAATAAATACTTTTTTCATCAGCTGTCTCCTTTCATTTGCCATTAGCAATCTCATGAAACACTTTTCTTAATTTTCATACATATAGAGATAACTCCTTTGGCAATCGGCTTCTCTACAAATTTTGTAATCAATATACATCCTCCCCATATAAATGGTAATGCAATACAGCCATATATAAATGCTGACCTATAATCTGTTATCACACAATACTTTGCAATAATCACTAAAATGATTTGATGAAATAAGAAGAATGCAAATGAACAATCTCCTAATTTGACAAATAATTTAAATGACAGAATTTTTGTAAGAATACCATTGCTGTATTGAAATACCAGCAGAAGCAGACAAAGCGGGAATAGATAAAACAGATCCCAACGCCATAACAAGCTTACTTTCTGCCGCACTCCTATTATCACACATACTGTAAGAAGAATGACACTAAGCACTTCCATTAGCGTGGCAATGTTTCTGTCCTCCATAAGCTTTTTAAACCTTTCATTTTTGCTTATACGAAATACAAGCATCCCTGCAATAAAATCAACACTTCTGAAAAATGGATTAATATAAAACAACCAATTAGACAACTCAGAATCTATTCCAATCCAGTATCCATAAAATGAAACAATTCCTATTCCAATCAAAAACAGATTCCTTAATTTCTTATTGTCTAAATAGGCAATTCTTACAAATAATAAATAAAAAAACAACTGATTTGCCAAACACCAGCTTGCTCCATTATAACTAAATGCATATAACACATTTGGTATAAAACTCTGGAACATAAAGAAAGTTGGAATCGCATTGAGGGAGATTAATTCGCTATGATATACAATGGCAGCAAAAATCATACTTATTATATGCAACGGCCATAATCTGGCTATTCTTTGAAGCAAAAACCTTCCCTGTGTTATGGTTCCATGAATAACTGGCTCTTCATACGCATATGCAACCACAAAACCTGATAATATAAAAAAGAATGTAACCCCAATAAATCCTTCAAAAAGAATGCTTGCTATTTTAGGTTCAGCAGATAGCCCAAACGCATCAAAGTGATGAAAATATACTGCCATAATTGCAAAAAACCTTAATGATGATAACACTTCTATTTTCTTCTTCAACTCTCTTCATCCCCCAGATTCCTTAGCTCTTTTGCAACCTGCTCTGCACATTCTTCCCATGAAACGGCATGCCATTCCTTTTCAATATATGCTTCCCGCTCCTTCAGCACCTCTGGATGAGAAAAATAGTAAAGTATCTTTTCTGCCCAGCCTGCAACATCCCAAGGCTGCACATAATCAATAAAATCTTTACCAATTTCCATCAGCGGCTCAACCTTTGAGGCAATACAAAACTTTCCGTAATTTAAGCTCTCTGGTAAAGTGAGGCTCCATCCTTCATAATGGCTGGCTAGCACAGTAAACATACAATGGCGGTATAAAACGTCCAATTGCTCATCAGAAGGCGTGCGAATCAGTATTTTATCCCATATTCTCTCATCACTGCATATGGTCCTGATAAGCTCTTCTGTTTTCCAGCCAGGATAGCCTACAAATATCAGCTGCGGCAGCTCCTCTTCTGTTTCCATCATTCTTAAATATGCCTGATAAAGCGTTTCATGGTTTTTGCGTACTTCAATAGAGCCTACTGCAATAATGAATGCACCAGTAACTCCAAGACCCTTTAATATATCTTTATCTGCCTGCTTATTTTCTTTCTTTGCTGCTACGATATTGCTTCCAAAACGTATTGCTCTCCCTTCCCGCACTGGAAGATTATTTTCTTTCTGATATGCAATTCCGTCTCTCATTGCTGTTTCTCCGCCATAAAAAACAACATCCGAAAGTTTGCTGCTATATTCTAAGAAAGGCAGGTAGTATTCTATCGTTTCTTTGCGGTGAACCTGCGGCAACAACACTGGTGTAAAGTCATAAATCAGCTGTACAAACCGAAAACCTATTTCCTCTTTCACCCGCAGCAGCTCATCATATATCTTTATATCATATCCTGTTCCCGCCGAGAAAATCATATCATTCTTATGAAAAGGCACTTCCAGCCAGCCTTTTTCTTCTGTCGGAGAATTCCCGCCATATCTTTTTTTCAGAATACTTTTTTGCATCTTCTGTGGCAATATACTGCACATAAGCCATGCTGCTTCCTTAATCTCTGCACCCATCTTAGCTTTGTCCGAATCTGTTTCCCTGTTCCCTTGGGCATTCATCAAAGCATACCGCACATGTTCAAACGATTCTTCTATATTCTGTACGCCCAAAATATCTGCAATCATCTTCCGGTTAATTTCAATATAACCTCGGACTGTACTAAGTGCAAAAAAATGCATCTGTGGAAATATATGTGCCAAATATCTTGCCAAAATAAGTGTTGTCCTTAAAATGCCGCTGACATGGGCGCCTGAAAAGCTCAGACTCCACACTAACGAAAGGTCATAATACAGCGTCCCTTTTCTGTCACTTCTGTCCAAGTTCTTAAGCGCATCCAAAATCTTATTTGCAGAGTCACTCCATGTTACCTTTTTCCATTCTCTTTTAATCAATTCTTCTTTCTGCCTGATTAATTCTCTGTCACCTGCATATTTGCATATTACTTCCGCCCACGCTACCGGGTTCAATGCATCCACATATTCCACAAAATTCTCCCCTACTTCTCGCAATGGAGGAACATCCGAAGCCAAACAAAGCTTTCCATATCCCAAAGCTTCCGGAAGCGTGAGGCTCCATCCCTCATATAAAGTCGGAAGAACCACAAAAAGGCAGTTCTGATATAAAACATCCAGTTCTTCATCATTAGGATGCAAAATTTTAATTTTTCCTTTTATCTTAGGGTCTAAGCGTACTGCATCCCTAAAGTTTTCGCAGCGGTATTCTCCTCCAACAATAATAATCTCCGGCATCCCCTCTAATCTTTTTTCACTTGCTAAAACAGAGTATGCCTTATATAAAACCTCATGGTTTTTTCTTGGTTCAATCGAACCAACCGTTAAAATATATGGTTTTTGAATATCAAACTTTTTCAATACTTCTGTTGCACTCAGCTTGCTGTGCTGCTCTCTTACATCTGCACCAAACTTAATATAATCCCCTTGTGGTACTCTAAGCCCTTTCTTCCTCTGATAATTTTCTGCATCAGTCTGCGCTGTTTTCCCTCCATATAAAACCATATCACAGTTATTTGTGATCCATTCAAAATATCTGCGAAATTCTTCTCGTTCCGGATAAAACTGTGTTGTTCCTTCCTTGATGATAATAAGGTCATACACCAAATAGACCAAATAGAAATTACTCAATTCGGCTTTGACCTTTGAAAACTGTTCTTCTTTATTGCTTGTATACCAGCCTACGCTAAAAGCAGTATCTCCCTCTTGAAACGGATGATAAAACTCCTCTTTCTCCACTGCCGCACCAGAAGCTGCCTTTGGCTGAATTTTCTTTTCCTTTCTGTTTCTAAGAAAAACTCGTGCCGAAGAATATCCCTTCACCGGAATATAAGCCAGCCCAAACAATAGATACCCAAACGGACGCAATAATTTAGGAGTTTGCTCTTTTATCAGATTTGCACCTCTCTCCATTCGGCGCAGACGGCTGTCAGAATAGGCATATGCATTCCTTAAACCTGCTGGCATCTCCGTATCCTGCTCCGTTTCCTTTACGGTTTCTTTGTTGCTTTCCTCTTTTATCAGATGTGTCCGCTCCATTGCGATTAAATATGCATCAACAACACTGTCTGCATCCCACAGCCATTCCAGTTTTTCTTCCGGTATCTCTTTTATTCCTTTTCCCGGTTCATCTGCACAAATCTTTAATTCAGGATATATCCTTTTCAGATTCTTTGCTATTTCCAGCTCTGCACGTACAATTCCAACAACTCCACCCTGCCATACTTTAAGGCTGTTTGTCATATCCATCCATAGTGCCATCTTTTCTGTCCTCCGCCTTACATTTCATGCTTTTCTCTCATATACTCTATATAATTTTTGTGTACATCACTTGGTTCTCCCTGCATCCGAATCAGTCCTTCACTAATCCAAATGCTCCTTTCACATATTGATTCAATCTGAGAAAGCGAATGAGAAACAATTACAATCGTAGTCCCTGTTTCTTTAATGCTTTGGATTTTTTGAAAACACTTCTCCTGAAAATAAATATCGCCTACGCCAAGTATCTCATCTATCAGCAATACATCTGCACTTACATTTACGGCAACTGAAAATGCAAGACGCATATACATCCCGGAAGAATATGTCCGTACCGGATTGTTGATATATTCTCCAAGTTCTGAAAAATCAATGATTTCCTGCAGCCTTTCATCTATTTCCTTGCGAGACAGACCAAAAATAGACGCATTGATATATATATTCTCTTTTCCGGTCATGTCCGGATGGAATCCTGCTCCTAACTCAATCAGGCTTGATACTCTGCCCTGCACTGTAATTTTTCCACTGTCCGGATACAAAATCCGGGTAAGGAGCTTTAATGTTGTGCTTTTCCCACAGCCATTTTCGCCAATGAGTCCAACAGCCTCTCCTTTCGCTACAGCAAACGAAATCCCTTTCAGTACCTCTCGTTCTTCATACTTTCTTCGTTTTTTAAACAGCACTTTTTCTTTTAATGTCTGTCCTTTATCTATATAAAGACGATATGATTTTTTGACGCTGTCTGCTACAATTGCTTCATTCATCTTACAGTTCCTCCGCAAAACGTTTTGAAAGCTTGGCAAATACATACCATCCAAGCAAAACCAAAACCATGCTCATAAAAAACGCATTTGACAATGTCCCTATTTCCGGAATCTGTTTATAATACAAAACATCCCTATATGCTGTGAGTATGGATGCCATAGGATTTGCCATAAAAATCCCCCTCAGTTCCTCCGGAACCTGCTCAATGGAATATATCACCGGCGAAAGGAACTGCCATGCCATTGCCACAATTCCCAAAATATATTCCATATCTCTTAAATACACGGTTATGGCTGACATCATCATTGTAATGCCAAGAGCAAGCGTATACTCTACAACCATAATAAATGGCAGGTAATATAAAGCAATAAAATTAAACCCCTTTCCCGAAATAAGCAGCACAAAAAAAATAATCAGAAAGCTGAACAGCATATTTATAAATTGTGAAGTAACGAAGGCAATCGGCAATACCTGCCGCGGAAAATAGATTTTCTGCACCATATTCTTTTGGTTTAATATACAGGCAGCACCCCCTGTAAGCACTGTACTGAAAAACATCCACGGCACCAATGCTACAAACAGGAACATATAATAATCGCTGATTCCGTTCCGCATAATCACGGAAAATACCAAAGTATAGACGCCTAGCTGCAGCAGCGGATTTAAAAAAGTCCACAGAAATCCCAAAACAGAGCCTTTGTATCTTCCTCTTAAATCTCTACGTATAAGGCTGTTCATCATTTCACGGTAATGATATAATTCTTTTATCAATTTCATAATCAATGTACCTCAATGGTAATGTACGGTGTCCGCATCCCTCGTTCCGAATACCATACCACATTTTCCTCAATCAAATCTGCATAAAGAATATAGGTTCCATTCTCTATCGGAACTTCAAACTGCAGCCGTACTTCTTTACTATCTCTTGGATAAATATTTGGTATCGTTGTACGTATATTTTCAATGCTGACTAATTCCTGTGTATCTCCCACAATCCGGTACAAGTGATAGCTCAGGTTAATATTTAACTGCGAAGACAGCGTCCTGTTGGAATGGTTGGTTATCACAATAGATGTCTCATGTAAATTTCCGGCCTCAGCACGATTGACATAGCAAAATGCTTCTGTTGATTCCATCTTTACATGATACGGATTTTGATTTCTGCTGATTAAAAAAAGGGAAACTGTATATAGAAAAAAAAGCATGCCTGCTACATATGCAACTACTCTTTTCCTCATCTCTTCTCTCCTGCCATTTCCTGATATACCTTGCGTAATTTAATTGCGGAAGCTTCCCATGAAAACTGTCTGCTTCTTTTTAATCCTTTTTCTATTAGTCTATTGCGTTTCTCATCATCCGTAACTATATCAAACATTGCTTGATATAGTTCCTCCGTTTCTTTTGGGTGAACAAGTATCCCTGCATCTCCTACCACTTCCGGAATAGATGCTGCATTTGAGGATATTACTGGCACTCCGCACGCCATTGCTTCTAAAGGGGGCATTCCAAACCCTTCATATAAAGAAGGGAATACAAAGCACAGTGCACCTGACAGCAAATAAGGAATCTCCTCATCCGGCACATATCCCGTAAAAATAACTTCTTCCTTTAACTGATAGCGCTGTACCAGTTCAAAAATATTATCAAAGCTCCAGCCTTTCTTCCCTGCAATAACTAACTTAGGCTTCTCTGCTGTTCTTTCCTGCAACAATTTATACGCTTCTATTAACCGCGTTATATTTTTTCTTGGTTCCAAAGTCCCAAGATACAATATATAGCTTCCCTCTATCCCATATTTGTCAGCAACACGCCTAATTTCTGCACTGTCATAATCCGGATGAAAGACTTCTCTATCTACAGCACAGGGAACTACTGCAATTTTCTTCTCTTCTATTCCCAGATACTTTATAATTTCCTGTTTGCTGAACTCAGAAATTGTTATAACTCTGTCTGCACGCCTGCACGCTTTCTCTAACTCTTCCTGCAACATTTGCAGCGTTTCTTTCTGAATTGTCTCTGGATAGGCCCTATAAGCCATATCATATACATAAACAGCCTTCTTACCTGCTACTCCAAACGGAACGGAGTAATTAAAAAACTGTGTCACATCACATTTCCTCACAAAAAACATACTGTATGGAAGCGGGAAGATTTTTTTCACCCGCCGATAAATAAAATGATAAAACCATTGGCAGCAATTCACATGGACATTAGAATATCTTCTGAATTTTTGGACATCTGCAGAACAGCCATTCTTCTTTCGCGGCTTAAAATAATTCAGATAAATTTCATCTTCTGAATGTCTGGCCAAACTCTCTAGCATATACTCCGTCATCTTCCCGATTCCGGTCTTTTTTTGCTCCATCAGTAGCTGTACATCACATGCAATTTTCATATCACTTTATTCCTGCCTCATTTTATCTGCTTACAATTTCATGCATATCTCTTCTAGCATCTTGCTTGTCTTTGCCCAACTATAATTTTTAACCCAGCAAATCCCACACGCAGATAAAGCCTTTCGCCTATCCTCATCTTTCCACAAAGAATACAGTTCTCGGGTAATACACTCTTTATCATGCGGATTTATCAGCACGGCTGCCTCTCCAGCTACTTCTGCCAAAGATGCCGCTTTTGATGTAATAACCGGTACTCCGCACGCCATTGCCTCCAGTGGCGGAAGTCCAAAGCCCTCATATAAGGAAGGAAATAAAAAAATCTTTGCACCGCTTAGAAGCACTGGCACATCCTCATCCGAAACATATCCAAGGAAATGTACCTTTCTTTGAATCTTAAGTTCACCAACTGCCTGGTAAATTGCTTCACAGAGCCATCCTTTTCTCCCTGCCAATATCAGATCAGGAACATCCGGCTCTCTTTCCAGTACCTTTGCATAGGCATATATCAAACGTTCCAAATTTTTCCTCGGCTCAATAGTTCCTAAATACAGAAAATAATCAGAAGGAATCTTATATTTTTCTGCCACTTTCTGTTTCTGCTTTTCTGTGTATCCTGTATGGAAGCGTCCAAAATCGACCCCCAGAGGCACCACTTCTATCTTCTTTTCTTCTACTTTCAAATACTTTATAATCTCACTTTTGCTGAACTCTGAAATGGTGACTATCTTATCAGCCCTCTGACATGATTTTTGCAATGTCATCTCTAAGAAATTCCGTGTCTTCGCCCTCACCGTCTCCGGATATGCCTTATACGCCATATCGTGGATAAAAACAACCTTTTTCCCTTTTACTCCCGGCGGAATGGCATAATTAAAAAATACTGTTACATCTGCCTTTTTCCCAAAGAAAAATGAGTATGGGATAGGAATAAAATTCCATCCCATACGGTACAGCACATCATGAAACCATCTGCATTCCTGTAAACGGTAGCCTTTTTCTTTATACTTCCCGGCTTGGAGCTTATCTTCCTCTTTGTATCCAAGAGAAAAGAAGTTCAAATATTTCTCTGTTTCATTTGCCTTTGCAAACTCCATCAGAACATTCTCAGCACACCATGCAATTCCTGTTTTTTCTCCTTTTAATAAAAGTTGGGCATCAAAGGCAATTTTCATATTCTTTCCTGTTTCCATTCTTCATAGTTCAACTAAATGTACTCTTCCCTGTTACAAATCTTCAGATTTTCCAATACCTTTTTAATATCTCCTGCAGAGCGCTTCTCACAGATCAGCGTCGCATCTTCTGAATCAACCACAATCAGATCGTCCAGCCCGACTGCTGCAATCAATTTTTTGGAACCTTCGATAATGCAGTTCTTTGAGTTTATTGTAATCACATTTCCGTTTACTACATTGCCAAGCTCGTTGGTTTTACGGATACGCTCCACGGCAAGCCACGAGCCGACGTCATCCCAGCCAAACGTCCCCGGAATCGTGTAGATGCTTTCTGCTTTTTCCATAATTCCGTAGTCCACCGACTGGGACGGAAATGCGGCAAATTCCGTTTCCAGAACCTGTGTCTCTTCTTCTGTTCCGATTGCTGTCTGAATTTTTTGCAGCCCCATATAGGTATCCTTCATGAAAAGTTCCATATTCTTTAAAATAGAAGAAGTTTTCCATACAAACATTCCGCTGTTCCAAAGGTATTCTTCTGTTTCCAGATACTCCTTTGCAACCTCAAGACTCGGCTTCTCAACAAAACGGTCTACCGCAAAAGCTTGTCCTTTACAGATGGAGGGATTGAACTTGATATAGCCATAACCTGTTTCCGGATAGTCCGGCGTAATACCGATGGTTACAAGATTCATATTCTCTTCTGCAATCCGGCATGCTTCCTTTAATACTTTGACAAACATGCTGTTGTACTTAATCAGATGGTCGGATGGCAGCACCATCATCAAAGCATCTTCATACTTATGCGCAATATGCACTGCGCCAAGCCCAATACATGGAGCCGTGTTTCTGCCAATCGGTTCACAGAGGATGTTTTCTTCCGGAAGCTCCGGGAGCTGCTTCTTGACCAGTGCCTTATAGTCTCTATTAGTAGCAATAAAAATATCTTCCATTGCAACGATTGGCAAAATGCGCTCTATGGTGAGCTGAATCATAGTCCTTCCATCGCCGGTAAGTGATAAGAACTGCTTTGGTAAGCTTTTTCTGCTGCGTGGCCAAAAGCGCTCGCCGCGCCCTCCTGCCATAATTAACGCTGTTGTTTTCACGTAACCCTCCACATTTTTCTTTCTCATGTTCTGAAAGAAACTTTTGTCTTATTTTAAATCGTATAGTTGTATTATAGCACGAAAAATTTCGTTTACAAGTCGTTTTTACGATTTTAAACAGGGTTTCCACATTATAGCGCCCGATAAAGTTCTGCAACTCTTGCCAGCATCGTTTCCATCCGGTATTCTTCTTTCATCCGTTTTCTTGCCTGTTCCCCCATTTCCTCACGTTCCTCTTCATGTTCTGCCATCCACCGCATTGCATCTGCAAGCGCCGATACATTTCCTGGCGGCACGGTAAGCCCGGTAATTTTATCAAGGCTTACATATGGCACGCCGCTTGGAAGATCTGTGTTAATTACCGGTTTCCCAAATGCCATCGCTTCAATCTGCACAAGCCCAAATGCCTCGCTTCTTGCAACAGACGGCAGCACAAACACATCACACATGGCAAACTGCAAGTAAAGTTCTTCCTCTGAAACTTCTCCCAGAAATGTAACTCTTTTTTCTATTCCAAGCTCCTTTACCAGCTTCCTGCATTCTCCCTCCAGATTTCCGGAACCAACCACAACAAGCTCTGTATCTTTGGTCTTTGCAAATGCCTTAATAAGCACATCGCAGCCCTTATAATACACAAGGCGGCCTACAAACAGAAAACGCACGCTCCCCTCTGCCTTAAGTTTGCCTTCTGCCGCTCCCCTTTTGCTTACTTTCTCTGCGATATAAGCATCCGCCTGCTCTTCTATTTCTTTATCTACACCAAATGGTATGACAACGCACTTTTCCCTGAACGGTTTCAAATATGCGGAACCTTTGATATGCCCTTCTGTCGCAACAACAATCGCATCTGCCCTCTTTAACATACGCATCATAATCGGTTTATAAAAAAACATCATTTTCTTCTGACGTACGACATCACTATGCCACCAGAGCACGATTTTCCCATGAAAGCCGGACAAAAGGCATGCCAAATCCCCAAACGGAAATGGCATATGCAGGTGAATAATGTCCTGCTTCCTGCTAAGTTTGCGCAAAGCAGCTGTAAGGCCAAATGGTATCGGCAGGTTTCCCCACTTTGCAAGGCTCGGCACGCGCACTATATGCACGCTGTTTATCATCTCTTCTTTATAATGCCTGTCCTCGGAACAGACCAGAACACTCATTTCCGTCTGCCCTGCAAGTCCTTCTGCCACCTGACAGACGACTCTCTCGATTCCCCCGACATAAGGGTAATACAACTTATTCACTTGAAGTATTCGCTTACTTTTCATTTTATTAGTATACTCAATTCGCTTTATAGTATTACTTTTTGAGCCATTGTACCACAAGAAAAGCCGGTCGTCAAACAACGACTAAAAAAACTGCCCTGCAAAGCCAGCGTTTTCTTCTGACTTTGCAAGGCAGTCCATGTTCTGCAACAACTTTTTCAGTATTTAAAAATAAAAACTTAGTCTGTTACAATCAGCGTATTATAACCATATCTCCTCAAATCGCGCTCCAGATTTGTTGCTACCTGAAGGCTGTCGGTTGCTCCTACTCTTACCGCATGAAGATCTCCAAATCTCTGAATCTCTACCGGATAGCCCAGTTGCGCCAATCCCTCAAGCTGACGCTCTGCATTTGCCGGATTGCGGTATAATCCGACCTGCACCCTGTAAATCGTCTTTGGCTGCTGCGGAGGGCGGTAAGACGGTCTGTTTAACTGTCCTGTGTCCTCCAACGTTTCTAAAATCCCCTCTGCAATTGCTTCTACTGTCTCATTAAAGCGTGCATCCAAAAGTGCATTGTCGGCATCCGTATTGATAAATCCTACCTCAACAAGCAGTGCCGGCATATTTGTCCGGCGAAGGACTGCAAGATTTTTTCGCAGGCTGATACCTAAATCATTGAAGCCCACATCCTCCAGCTCATCATTGATATTTTCTGCCATCTCTGCCTTTGTTCCGCTTTCATCATAGATAAGCGTCTGCACACCGGAATACGTATTTGGTTCCGGACTGGAATTCCGATGGAAGGAAATAAAATAGTCACCTCCCAGCTGATTGGCAATCTCTGCCTTCCTGACCGGCGAATCATACACATCATCTACTCTTGTATAGACAACATCTACTCCCTTGTCCTGCAAAATCTCTCCAACCGCAAGTGCGATGTCCAGATTGTCATTCTTCTCCTGCCGTCCCTGATAGACAGCGCCATTGTCATATCCGCCATGTCCGGCATCTATCACGATTCTTGCCATAAAAAAAGCCTCCGATATATCCTTTACTATCAAGATATGCCGGAAGGCTTTGTTTGTAACTAAATTTTATAAGAATGTTATTTCTCAAACACCATCTGAAACAGTTCAAACAGCGTCCCGGTAAGCCCCTCTCCTTCTAACACCTCTCTTGCCAGAATTGGATAGTCGGTGATGATATTGTCCACGCCAAGCAGCTTCATTCTCTCCATCTCGCTGCGGCTGTTTACAGTCCATGCATGGATTTCTTTTCCGAAAAGATGCGCGTTTTTTACTACGCTTTCGTTTATGAACTCCGATTTCATGCTGAAAAAGTCGAAGTCCTCTGTCTCATAAAAGCTGCCATATGCAAATGACATAATATATCCGGTCTTTATCGTTTCATTCAGTTCCTTGACATGCAAAAGCGCCCTGCGGTTCTTAGATGTAATAACGCATTGCTGCTCAAATCCATGCTCTTCCACCATGCGTACCACCTTCTCTGCAAGCCCTTCTATACTGTCAACTCCCTTTAATTCAATATTCAGATAAATTTTTCCTTTACAAAGCTCCAATACCTGCTCCAATGTTGGAATCCTTTCTCCTGCAAATTCTGGTGAAAACCATCTGCCACAGTCATACTCACTTAATTCATCATATGTGGTATTCCAGACATATCCCTCTTTCCCTGTCGTCCGTTTCATATTGTAATCGTGCATCAGTACAACCATTCCGTCTGCCGTTTCCTGAACATCAATTTCTGCATAGTCCGCCAGGTTCTCAATTGCGGCTTCAAGTGCAGAAAGCGTATTTTCCGGTGCGGAGGAAGAATCACCCCGGTGCGCGGTAATTGCAGTATTCTGCAGCAATTCCCTCTCCAAAACAGAGCCATTCCAAATTAAAATGCTCAGATTTGCCATATTTCCTGCCAGCAAAGCCAAAGCAACGCCCCACAGCAGCCTGCCATAAATCCGGCTTGTATCTGCAAAAGCGCTTTTTTTATATTCTTCCAGAAATTCCTGCCCTTCGTCTTCTCTTAAATAGGCAAAAAACAGATGAGAAAGCATTCCAGTCTCTGCAATCAAAAGACCCGCGGCAGCAAGCATTCCTCCATATAAGTTCCAGGCATCCTCCACTACCAGCAGAACTGCAAACAGCCTGTGTTCTGAAATAAACAGGACGCATCCCAAAGTAAGAAGCAGCAACCCTAAAACATAAACAACTGCTTCCATCAGAAAAAAGTACAGATTCCAAAGCAGAATGCTTCCTGCTAACTGCTTGAGGTCCGCCGCCATCTTCTGGATGCTCTTTTTCATTCCTTCTAAAAACGTTGCATTCCTAAAACAGCAATAATGCATAGAAAAAAGGCCAAGGAAGCTAAGCAGCAAAAGCAGCACAGCCAAGATGGGCACACCAAACCGAAGCAGCGGCAGTTTCCATGCTTCATGGAGCAGCAGACGTACGACCGAAAATCTCATATAGAAAGCCACCCAGAGAGGAAGGTCAGAAATCAGGGAAAACAGCAATGTCCCTGCAAGAAGCCCTCCAAGGTGATGTGTTTTTATCATGTGAAGGGCCATTTTGCAGCCTAAAAGCAGAATCCTTCCCATTTTAAGCCTCTGCCCTTTTTCACATATCTTAAAAAATACCATCAATGAAATAAGCTCAAAAAAAGCAAACAGAAATAGAATGCCAAGCAGCACAACCATAAGCAGGAGCGTGGTTGGCTTTTTCAGCACATAAAAAAGATTCTCCGGTGTCACATAGCTGTAACCGGAGAATTTAGCTGCATACCGCATTGAAAATTCAAGCAGCGGAAGCATAAACAAAGCAAACATCCCTTTGTAAAACAGTTCTAAAAGCAAGAGCTGCTTTCCGTTTGCCCAAAGCATCCGCCTGACATCCTTAAAGCGCTGTTTCATAGTAAACCGCCATCCTTATTCCCTGAGCATAGTCCCCAAAGCCCTCTCCAAACAGGTTGACTCCTCCTTTATGTTTGGCGGCTTCTTTGATTCCGATTCTTACGGAAATATATTCTCTTTCACTGAGCCGGTACTCACTGAGCGGAACGCCGCTTACCTTATCATCATCAATATATGCGCCATCCTCTGTGATTTTCCATGTTTTTAGCAGGCCATACTGTGTATTTTTATCCGGCCACCATTCCGGGTTCCAGATGCCTCGCCTTCCGCCAAAATCAGATGGGCAGCACCATGTGCCGGTTTCTATTCCATTGACCCACACTGTAATATCGGATGGGCAGTCAAAATTATATTCATGGTCCTCGGAACAAAGTTCCATAGAAAGTTCCAGTTTTGTTTCCTTTGCCGACTTTAACATATGGTTCGGAAAACGGTATTCCACATAACCACAGCCAAACCAGAGCAGGCTTGCGCTTGCACGGTCGGGATGATAAAAACAGCGCGGCTCGTCCTCTTCCCCAATCGGGCCTTTGCCATTTACCAGTCCGCACGTCGGCACGACCTGATAGTCCACATAGGAACCAATCGGCATATTGATAACCTCTACTTTCTCCGTGCCAATGGATGTGCCAAGCAAAAGGTTTACTTCTTCCACCGCTTTATGGCACACCTTCATGGAGCCACGCACTGCCGGAAGCAGTTCCGTCCGAATCAGCCCTGCCTCTTCTAACACCTTGACATGCATGGCAGCAGAAGAAGGAGGCAGTTCCAGACGCTCTGCAATCTCGTTTACATTGAGGCTGCAATGGTATAAAAGGCGCAGTAATTCAATCCGTACCTCGGAAGACAGCGCCTTTCCAAGTACGGACAGTTTTTTCATATCATCCAAATTTAGCTGTATACTTTGACCCATTGCACTCCTCAATCTATCAGTTCATATAAATCAGATGTTCTTCCGGGCGTTTTGCCGGCTCTATCTTTTTCAGATAAAGCACCGGACCCTCCCCGCCATATTCTTTATAGTATTCGCACTTTACCTGCGCTGTAATCTTGACCCATTCCCGAGTTTTAAAATAATTTGCCTGTTCCCCTTTGCAGAGAAAACCAATAAATGCAATATCATCGGCACAGCAGGTCATTGCAAAGCGCCCCGGTACAAAAGCCCCTTTTGGCGTTTCTTTGCCGCGGTATACCATTGCAGTGAAACAGACGGTCTTGCCAACGTACTTTTCGGGTGCATCCAGCGCATCCAGATAAAAAATGCCATAATCATCATCTTCTATTTCAATGATTGGAGCCTCTATATTGTAAGGAAGCTCAATTTCGTCCTCTATGCCGTCTTCACCATCCACTGCCTCATATACAACCTGTGCCCTGCGGTTAATTGCCCGAATCTGCTTACGGAATGAATTTTTCTTTGTCTCC
>CAJTZB010000013.1 GCA_910583815.1 uncultured Lachnospiraceae bacterium | reverse complement strand
AAGGCAAGGGCAGCGCTTCCATTGCTCAAAGGCTGCGAAGTACATTCCAGCGTTATGCTTTCAGCGGTGGACGAAGGGATATTCAAAAAGCTGGGAATGCATTTGACGTGCGAACCAAAAACAAAAGAAAAAGAGAGCATGAAATATAGGTAAAAAAAGAGGCTGTCGCATTAAAGACCAGACATACAAGATATAGTTGTAATATTGTATTGAATTTTACAGTATCTTGTCTCTGGTATTCTTAATGCGGCAGCCCCTTTTTTACGAAAAATGAGAACACTTTATATTAAAATAAAAAGAAAATTGCCATATAATTACTAGTATAAAACTTACATAAGAAGAAAGATGAGAAATTACTATCATATTTGATTTGAAAGGAGTGTGTTTTTACTGTGGAAAAAAAGAAAAAAACAAAATTATATGTGTTTTTGACGGTAGTATTTGTCGGAATCTTTATGACTGGAATCTGCTTAGGAATACATAGGGGCATAGGGCAAAACAACGTTTTTGATGATTCGGAAAAAAGAGAACAGAGGGTGCAGGAATGGGTAGAAAATGATATAGAAGTTGCACTTAGTATGGCAGATTGGACAGGGAAGGAAGAGGAAAGAGAGCAGTGCAGAGAGAAATTGATGAAATGGTATTTGGAAGAGTCGGAGTAAAATAGGAATACACCAGTGCTGTCTTTATGGATAAATAATGTAACTTAATTTTTTGTGCATTTATATTATTAGTTGGAAGTATACTTTTTGGAGAAGGGACTATCTATGCAGCTGATGGGGAATTTGAAATTGAGTTGTCCGAGCAGGAGATTCAAGAATTGTTAAATACACTAAATGAAAATAAAGAAGCAGAAACAATAACAAAACATATTGTACGAAGAGTAGAGGATACGCCTGAGAATATGGAGAGGTTAATAATAGACAGTAATTCAGAATATGATGTAAGGGCATATTCCTATTCCTACATTGTTTATGCGAAAGTTCTAGGCGTACGTGTAGATGTTGCGAAGATAAGTATGTCTGGTGAAGTCTATTTTTATAAAACAAATTAGGTACATTTGTGTAGTATGGAGATTGATGTTGCAATATATAATGGAGGTTGGGATTTTAATGTGACTGGACCAAGTATATATAATGATGATGATGGCATGCTTGCACGAGGAAGCGCCTATGTGGAGTTAACAAAGTCCGGAGAATCTCATCTCTTTGGATGCTCTGTTATAGTAGGGAACGGTTCTGCCGCTATTCATACTGATATTACTCAAATAGATTAATTTTGACTAGTACATAACACAGGGCTAATACATAGAAAACCTCATACCAAGTTTTTATGTATTAGCCCTGAAAAGGAAGAATGCGGAGTAAGCTTGTGGGTCATTGCAATGCAGACAGCATTTTCCAAACCTAGTATATTATTTTTGATGATATTTTTATTGTCCATTGCTGAGGTGGTTTTATCCGGCAAATGGACATTTTTTTGTGCAGAATTATTTTTGATGCAGCAATTCGTTGCTTTTTGCCATCTGTGTGCGGATGCTATTATACAAACAAGAACACAAAATGTTCACGATTATTAATTTCGGATAAAATTTCAAACTATTCTCTTGATTTTAAGGACAGACTACCCTTATAATACAATAGTATTACTATGTAAGTGGAAAACGGTGCCACAGAATGCGAGGAAGTATGGACGAGAATAAACAAAGCGGAAATAATAGGAATAATGGGAATAATCCAACAAATGGAACCGGCGGAAATGGTGCAGGCAATGGGAATAACGGAAACAGCAATAAAAATCAAAATAAGGCTTATTTGATTATCTGCATGACAGCAGTTATGGTTATGCTGTTTGGCTATTTTCTGTTTTCTCGCATGTGGAGTGACGGTACTTCAGAGGAAATCACCTATGATAAATTTTTGGAGATGTTAGAAGCCGGAAAGTTTTCCGAGGTAAAAGTATATCCGGATGCAAGCCGTATTGTCGGAGTTCTGGCAGAGCAGCCATACCGGAATGTGGAACTCAGCTACTACACCGGACTTTTGGAGGATGGAAATGTACTGCAGAAACGCTGCGAAGATGCGGGGGTCGTCTACCAGCGGAAAATTTCTGACAGTTCAGGCCTTATCTGGCAGATTCTGTTGAACATTGTTCCGTTTGTGCTGTTTGCCTTTTTCATGGTGCGTATGATCAGCAAAAACAGCGGCATGAGCTTTGGAAAGAGCAAGGCGAAAGTCTATATGCAGAAAGAGACCGGAGTCACATTTCAGGATGTGGCAGGTCAGGAAGAAGCAAAAGAATCCCTGACGGAACTTGTAGATTTCCTTCACAATCCGGGGAAATATACAAAAATCGGGGCAAAGCTGCCAAAAGGTGCATTGCTTGTCGGACCTCCCGGAACCGGAAAGACACTGCTTGCCAAGGCAGTGGCAGGGGAAGCAAAAGTGCCGTTTATTTCTTTGACGGGTTCGGATTTTGTGGAACTGTATGTCGGTGTCGGCGCTTCGAGAGTGCGTGATTTATTTACGCAGGCGCAGCAGATGGCGCCGTGCATTATTTTCATTGATGAAATCGATGCCATCGGCAAGAGCAGGGCAGGAGCAAGGCACGGCGGCAGCAATGATGAGCAGGAACAGACACTCAACCAGCTGCTTTCGGAAATGGATGGGTTTGATACGTCCAAAGGGCTTGTTGTATTAGGTGCAACTAACCGCCCGGAGGTACTTGATAAGGCGCTGCTTCGTCCGGGACGTTTTGACCGCCGCATTATTGTAGATAAGCCGGATTTAAAGGGACGTGTTGATATTCTGAAAGTGCATGCAAAGAATGTACTTCTGGATGATTCTGTTGATTTGGAAGCGATTGCGCTTGCAACTTCGGGTGCTGTCGGTTCCGATCTTGCCAACATGATTAATGAGGCAGCTATTCTTGCGGTAAAGCGAGGCAGAAATTATGTGACGCAAGAAGATTTGTTTGAATCGGTAGAAGTTGTCGTTGCAGGTAAGGAAAAGAAAGAGCGTATTTTAAGTAAAGAAGAAAAGAAAGTTGTGGCTTACCATGAAGTTGGCCATGCTTTGATCAGTGCTTTGGATAAAAAATCAGAGCCGGTGCAGAAAATTACGATTGTGCCGCGTGTGATGGGGACGCTCGGCTATGTGCTTCAGGCGCCGGAAGAAGAAAAGTATTTGATGACAAAAGAAGAGATGCTGACAAAAATCGTGACATTCTGCGGCGGACGTGCAGCGGAGGAACTGGTATTTGGCAGCATTACAACAGGGGCGTCCAATGATATTGAGCGTGCGACTTCGCTTGCCCGCTCGATGATTACAAAGTATGGAATGTCTGAAAAGTTTGGTCTTGTGACATTGGAAACGACGGAGTATCAGTATCTGGACGGCAGGCCGGTTATGAACTGTGCAGAGGCAACTGCTGCAGAAATTGATAAAGAAGTCAGAAGCATTATTCTGGAATGCTATGAGAAAGCAAAAACAATGCTTTCGGAAAACAGAGAAGTGCTTGATAAAATTGCGGCTTATCTGTATGAAAAAGAAAGCATTACTGGAAAGGATTTTATGAAGATTTTCCATGAAATCAAGGGAGAGCCGGAAGAACTGCCTGTAAAAGAGGCGGAAGCAGCACCTGCAGGACTGTCAACCGAAGAAGCTTCTGAAACAGGAGCGCCACAGGATCAGGAAACCAATGTTTAATTTTGAGGAAGAATTGAAAAAGCTTCCGGAAAAGCCGGGCGTTTATCTGATGCATGATAAGCATGATACGATTATTTATGTCGGAAAGGCAGTCGTATTAAAAAACAGGGTGCGTCAGTACTTTCAAAGCAGCAGGAACCTGTCACCTAAAATCCAGAGAATGGTGCAGAATATTGCATGGTTTGAATATATTGTTGTGGACACCGAAATGGAAGCGCTGGTTTTGGAATGCAACCTGATTAAAGAGCATCAGCCAAAGTACAATACGATGCTCAAAGATGACAAGCACTATCCATATATCAAAGTGACAATGTCTGAGGCATTTCCGCGGGTGATGTTGGCCAGAGAGCGCAAAAGGGACAAAGCAAAGTACTTTGGCCCTTATACAAGCGCGGCATCGGTACATGATTCGATTGAGTTGCTTAGAAAAACATATTATATCCGCAATTGCAGCCGTTCTTTGCCAAAAGATATTGGTAAGGAACGGCCATGCCTGTATTACCATATTGGACAGTGCAAAGGACCGTGCCAGGGCTATATTTCTGCTGAAGAATATGGGAAAAACATGGAGCAGGTCATGGAATTTCTGCAAGGGAATTATGACTTGATTACAAAGCGTTTAGAGCAGCAGATGATGGAAGCTTCGGAAGCAATGGAGTTTGAAAAAGCGGCGGAATTCCGCGACCTGTTTTATAGCGTAAAACGTCTTGCTGAACAGCAGAAGGCAGATGATGCCGACAACATGGACCGTGATATTATTGCCTTTGCAACTGCCGGAAATGAGGCGGTGGCACAGGTGTTTTTTGTGAGGCAAGGAAAAATGGTCGGCAGGGAACATTTTTACCTGACCGGCGTAGAAAACGAAACCAGGCCTGCGATTATGACAAACTTTATCAAACAGTTTTATTCCGGAACCCCATATGTCCCAAAGGAACTGCTGCTTTCCGAAGAGGTGGAGGAAGAGGAACTGATTGCCGGATGGCTGTCGGCAAAGCGTGGCAAAAAAGTATATTTGCGTGTTCCTAAAAAGGGAGAAAAAGAGCGTCTTGTAGAGCTGGCGGAAAAAAACGCTTCGTTTGTGCTGCAGAAGGATGCCGAGAGAATTGTGCAGCAGGAAAAGAAGACAAAAGGAGCCTTACAGGAAATTGCCGGATGGCTGGGACTTGAGCGGCTGAGCCGTGTGGAGGCGTTTGATATTTCCAACACAAACGGCTTTGAAAATGTTGCTTCTATGGTCGTGTTTGAGGACGGCCGTCCGAAAAAAGCGGATTACCGAAAGTTCCGCACCAAAACGATACAAGGGCAGGACGATTATGGCAGCATGCGGGAAGTGCTGACAAGGCGTTTTGAACATGCAAAGCGTGAACTGGAGGAGCTGAAGAAAAAATATGGCACAGACAGTGCGGAAGAGCTTGCAGATATGGGAAGTTTTACGAGGTTCCCGGACCTGCTTTTGATGGATGGCGGAAAGGGGCAGGTCAACGTGGCGCTGCAGGTACTTTCCGAACAGGGTCTTTTGATTCCGGTCTGCGGCATGGTGAAAGATGATAATCACAGGACAAGGGGACTGTACTATAATAATATAGAAATCCCAATTGACACAAGGAGCGAAGGATTCCATCTGATTACGAGGATTCAGGATGAAACGCACCGCTTTGCCATTGAATACCACCGTTCCTTGCGCAGTAAGGCACAGACGCGTTCCGTATTGGATGATATTCCGGGTGTCGGTGCAGCAAGGCGGCGGGCACTGATGAAGCAATTTGGCTCATTGGAGGCATTGAGGGCAGCAAGTATAGAGGAGATTGCCGAAACGCCGTCCATGAATATTGCAGTTGCAAATCAGGTATATGACTTTTTCCATAAAAAAGAATAGAACAATGCATGGGCAGCATTTGTACATTGATATTACTGTCATGTCAGGAACAGCTTCGATGTCCCGAAGGCAGGGATTTGCTTGCACAAAGTGCTGCTTGGTGCTACAATAAAATTAACCTTAAATTTTTAGAAATGAAAAGGAGAGTGCAGATGTATACCGTAGCGTTGGAAGAACTTGTGGAAAAGATGAAACTTGTTAATTGTACCCCTGAAATTGATATTTCTGAGACGGTACTGACACAGCCGGAAGTCAACAGGCCAGCGCTTCAGCTTTCCGGATTTTTTGATTATTTCAATCATGACAGAGTACAGATTATCGGCAATGTGGAATATGCCTATATAGAAAAAATGGGAAAAGACCATAGCATTGCAATGATGAAAAAGCTGATGAGCTTTAAAGTTCCTTGTATTGTGTTCTGCCGTAATATTGAAGTGATGGAAGAGTTCCGTGAACTGGCAACAGAAAACGGAGTACCGATTTTCCAGACAGAAAAGTCTACTTCTGATTTTATGGCTGAGGTAATCCGCTGGCTGAAGGTAGAACTGGCGCCACGCATCTCCATCCACGGTGTGCTTGTGGACGTTTACGGAGAAGGTATTTTAATTACCGGAGAAAGCGGTATCGGCAAAAGCGAAGCAGCACTTGAGCTGATTAAGCGCGGACATCGTCTGGTTTCTGATGATGTTGTAGAAATCAAAAAAGTCAGTGATGATACGCTGATTGGTTCTGCTCCGAACATTACAAGACATTTTATTGAGCTAAGGGGCATAGGTATTATAGATGTCAAGACGCTGTTTGGCGTAGAGAGCGTAAAAGATACACAGTCCATTGATTTAGTAATCCGTCTGGAGGAATGGGACAGAGAAAAAGAATACGACCGCATGGGACTAGAGGATACTTATACCGAGTTCCTTGGGAATAAGGTGGTATGCCACGACATCCCGATTCGTCCGGGACGCAACCTTGCAATTATCTGTGAGTCGGCGGCTGTCAACTTCCGCCAGAAGAAGATGGGGTACAATGCGGCGCAGGAGCTGTATAACCGCGTTACAAGCAATCTGATGAGGAAGCAGGGCAATTAGATTGAAAAACCAAAGATTTTCCAATCTGGTTATGGAGAAACGAGGACTTATTATGAAACATTATGTATTTGGAATAGACATTGGAGGAACGACCGTTAAGTGCGGTCTGTTTACAACAGCAGGGGAACTGTTTGATAAATGGGAAATTCCAACGAACCGCGCCAATGGCGGGGAATCGGTGCCTTGGGACATTACGCAGTCACTTACTGCTAAGTTAAAGGAAAAGGGCATTGACAAAAGCGAGGTACTTGGTGCAGGTGTCGGAGTGCCGGGACCGGTGACGGAGGACGGCACAGTATTAAAATGTGCCAATCTTGGATGGGGAATTTTTAATGTAAATGATAAAATGAGCGAGCTTCTTGGGCTGCCGGTTGTAGCGGCCAATGATGCGAACGTTGCTGCGCTTGGAGAAATGTGGAAAGGCGGAGGCGCAGGCTATCAGGATATTGTTATGGTTACGCTTGGAACGGGCGTTGGGGGCGGAATCATTTTAAATGGGAAAATACGTGCCGGCAGCAATGGCGGTGCAGGTGAAATCGGCCACATGATTGTAAATCCACAAGAAACCAGACACTGTGGCTGTGGCGGGCATGGGCATCTGGAACAGTATGCTTCTGCTACTGGGATTGCATATTTAGCAGAACAGGCGCTGCGCGAAACCGAGCAGCCATCCGGACTGCGGAACATAGAAAAAATTCGGGCAAAGGATGTATTTGATCAGGCAAAGGAGGGTGATGCACTTGCCCTTTCTCTGGTAGATCAGGTATGTGAAATTCTGGCTACAGCGCTTACGCATGTGGCGGCAACCATAGACCCACAGGCTTTTGTCATTGGAGGCGGAGTCTCAAGGGCAGGAGAAATTCTGACAGAAGGCCTGAAAAAGCATTATGGGAAAAATCTGTTAAACGCGCTTTGCGGTAAGGAATTTTGTCTTGCCACGCTTGGAAATGATGCCGGAATGTACGGAAGTGCAAAGCTGATGATAGACAGAGCGGCAGAAGACTAACATCTATTGTCTATTTGCGCCGAGAACGTCACAAATAGGCGGAAATGCAAACGTTCTCGGAATTGGGGACAGGTATGAAAGAGACGAATACAAGAGAACAGTTTTCTGTGCGTCTAAAAGAGATTGCAGGGGAAACAAGGGTATTGGAGCAAGAACCGCTTTTTAGACATTCAACATTTCGTGTCGGAGGTCCGGCAGACTGGTTTGTTTTCGCAGATTCTCCGGAAATACTCAAAGGGCTTCTGGCTCTTTGCAAAGAATATGAAATGCCGTGGATGATATTGGGGAATGGCAGCAACGTACTTATTTCTGACAAGGGCATCAAAGGAGTAGTGCTGCGCTTGGCAGGAGCGTTTGAAAAACTGGAATTAAAGGAAGAGGTGCCAAAGGGCATTCTGCATGTCTCGGCAGGCGCAGCGCTTCCTTTGTCCAAGCTTGCTTACAGAGCGAGCAAAAAAGGATTTACCGGACTTGAATTTGCAGGAGGAATTCCGGGAACAGTCGGCGGTGCAGTGCTGATGAATGCAGGGGCTTATGGAGGGGAGATAAAAGACTGCCTGACAGAAGCCGTTGTTTTGACGAAGGAAGGGACAATAGAGGTCCGGAGTGCAGAAAGTCTGGAGCTTGGCTATCGGCACAGTGTGCTTCAGGAAAGTGGGGAGCTGGTACTCGAAGCAAGATTTTGCCTGTATGTCCGCCAGAAAATACAGATTTATGCAATCATGGAATCATACCGCAAATCACGCCTGGAGAAGCAGCCGCTGGAATATCCAAGTGCAGGAAGCACATTTAAACGGCCGAAAGGGTATTATGCAGGAAAACTGATTCAGGATGCAGGGCTTTCTGGATATTCCATTGGTGGGGCGCAGGTAAGCACAAAACACGCGGGATTTGTAATTAACAAAGAAAAGGCAACCGCAGCAGATATTTATGCCTTGATACGGCATATTCAGAAAACGGTTCATGAACGCTTTGGTGTAGAACTGGAGACGGAAGTACGTTTGCTTGGAGAATTTTTATGAGACTGGTGATTGTAACGGGAATGTCGGGCGCAGGAAAGTCCTCGGCATTGAAGATGTTAGAAGATGCAGGGTATTTTTGTGTAGATAATTTGCCAATACCATTGATTCCTAAGTTTGCGGATCTTGCAATGCAGAGCGGCGGCGAATATGACAAAGTAGCAATTGGGTTAGATATTCGGAGCGGGCATTCGCTTGAGGAGGCAAAACCGCTGCTTTTGCAGCTAAAACAGGAGCATATTCCATATGAGGTTCTTTATCTGGATGCGTCTGACGAAGTTTTGGTCAAGCGTTTTAAGGAAACAAGGAGGAGCCATCCGCTTTCCGTTGCGGGACGTGTGGAAAATGGGATCGAAGAGGAGCGGGAGAGGACTGCATTTTTAAAGCAGACGGCAGATTATATCCTTGATACAAGCACGCTGCTTATTCGGGAACTGAAAGCTCAGATGGACACGATTTTTATAAAAAACGGCGCCTTTCGTAATTTTATGATTACAGTTCTTTCGTTTGGATTTAAATATGGAATACCGTCAGATTCGGATTTGGTATTTGACGTAAGATTTCTGGCGAATCCGTACTATGTGCCGGAGTTAAAGTATAAAACCGGAAATGAACCGGAAGTACAGGACTATGTTATGAAAACAGAGGCAGCAGGGGCTTTTTTGAATAAATTAGAAGATATGCTGCGTTTTCTGATTCCAAATTACATTAAAGAAGGGAAAAACCAACTGGTTATCAGCATTGGATGCACAGGAGGAAAGCATCGTTCTGTAACGCTTGCAAATGAACTGGCAAAGCGTCTGAGCGGTTTGGAATACGGCGTAAAAGCGGAACATAGGGACATCGGAAAGGATGGGGCAGATGTCGTTTTCAGGAAACGTGAAGAAGGAGCTATGTGAGCAGATTTCTCCGGCAAGACATTGCCAAATTGCAGAAATTTCATCAATTTTCGCATTATGTGGTAAATTGACCATTGACAAAAGAAGTGAGCATACCTTAAAATTACAGACGGAAAGCAGCATACTTGCCAAAAAGGTATTTCTTTTATTGAAACAGGTGTTTTCCGTAAGCGCAGAACTGACGACGCTTTCCCTTGCCGGTAAAAGGAAAGGAAAATTATATGAACTTTTTGTTCCGGCAGAGGCAGTTCCGGATGTGCTGTCTGCCTGTAAGCTGCATAGCATATCGGCAGAGGGGAAAGAATATGCAGTACTGGCAGCAGAGGCAGGCATTACAGGAAAAAGTTGCTGCAAACGGAGTTTTCTTCGAGGGGCATTTCTGGTATCTGGCTCTGTAACAGACCCGAAGAAGGCCTACCATCTGGAATTTACGGTAAATGAAGAGGAAGCCGGTGTGTTTCTTTGCGAAACGCTTCGTTCCCTTGAGCTGGATGCCAAGGTAATTCCAAGAAAGAGCCATTTTGTTGTTTATATCAAAGAAGGAGAGCAGATTGTTGATTTGCTCAATATTATGGGGGCGCATGTGGCGCTGATGGAATATGAAAATGTGCGCATCCTCAAGGACATGAGAAATACGATCAACCGGAAGGTAAACTGCGAAGCCGCCAATATCAGCAAGACGGCAAAAGCGGCGGCCAGGCAGCTGGAAGACATACAATATATTCGAGACACAATAGGATTTGAGCTGTTAGCAGAGGGATTGAAAGAAATTGCTCTGCTCAGAGTAGAATATCCGGAGGCATCATTGAAAGAACTGGGGGAGATGCTTCACCCGCCTGTCGGGAAATCCGGAGTTAACCATCGGCTGAAGCGGCTTTGCGATATTGCAGAGCAGCATCGGCCAAGTCAAACGTAGGATTCTGGGGAGGATTCTTGCGGAACTGACGGAAAACAGCAAGAATCCGGAAAGCGCACAGATGAATTTGCGGAAGCAGGAAGCAGCCGCAAATCCATCTCATGGGATGTGTGATGGGAGGATTCTTGCGGAACTATTAATAGGAGGATTGTAATATGGTAACAAGGGAAATTGTAATCGGAGCTTATTCCAAGGCCGAGGCAAGACCTGCAGCAATGTTGGTACAGGTGGCAAGCAGATATGACAGCAGCATTTATATCGAGCAGTCAGATAAAAAGGTAAATGCGAAGAGCATCATGGGTGTGATGACGCTGGAATTTCTGAAGGGTGAAAAGGTAACTGCCATAGCCGACGGAAGCGATGAAGCAGCGGCAATGGATGAAATAGAAAAGTTTTTGGTTGGCTAAGCAAAGGGGCTGTCGCAAAATAGCAGTTATATATAAGATATGGAGAACACATAGCTGCATCCATATATAGTATATAAGCCATATTTTGCGACAGCCTCTTTGTCATTTGATGAAATTTGAGTGACAAACTTTTATACATAGTATGCAGTGCCTTTTGTCTGGCTTTGCTTCCTGCATAAAATGGAAATTACGGTATTGCAATTTGCTTGAAGCACAAATAATCAGGACATGGGGGGCAATATGTTTGATAAATATTCTTTGCTTCAACGGCTTTGGGAACTTCCTTTTTCTGAAAAGGAATACTGGGTAGTTGCTGGCAGCGCTATGGTTCTGCATGGATTTCGCTCTCAAACACATGATATTGATTTAGGATGCAGTACGCTCTTGGCTGATAAATTGGAGCAGCAGGGTTATATAATTTCACGTTGTGAAGACGGAACCAGAAAAATCTTATACTCTGAAAATATTGAGATTTTTGAAAACTGGATTGAGGGTACGACAGAAATAATCAGTGGTATTCCCACTGTGTGCGTGGACGGACTTATACAGATGAAAAGGAAGCTTGGCAGAGAAAAAGATTTGGAAGATATTGCATTAATAGAAAAGATGAGAGAAACATCTCTTTGAAAAGGGAGTTAAATTTTGGAAATAAAACAGCAGCAATCCGGGCGGCACGCAGCTTGGTTTCTGGCACAGAAAGCGGCAGAAACCAAGCCAGAGTAACGATGTGCCGGTCGGAGGTAATGCAGAACTCTAAATAGGAGGACTTTTCGGATGAGCTTTACACATCTTCATGTACATACAGAATACAGTTTGCTTGACGGCTCGGCAAAGATTAAGGAAATCGTTGCGCGCGCAAAGGAGCTTGGCATGGACAGCCTTGCCATTACTGACCACGGTGTCATGTATGGCGTGATTGATTTTTACCGTGCCTGTTTAAAAGAAGGAATCCGTCCTGTCCTTGGCTGTGAGATTTATGTGGCACCAGGTTCGCGTTTTGTAAAGGAAGGCGGAGTATCAGACGAGCGCTATTACCATTTGGTGCTGCTTGCGGAAAACAATCAGGGCTATTCCAACCTGATAAAAATTGTGTCAAAGGGTTTTACCGAAGGTTATTATTATAAGCCAAGGGTAGACTATGAAGTGCTGCGCGAGTATTCCGGCGGGCTGATTGCATTGTCGGCTTGCCTTGCCGGAGAGGTGGCAACGAATCTGCGGCGCGGTTTTTATGAAGAAGGAAAAGAAGCAGCGCTTCGTTTAAATGAGATTTTTGGCGATGGAAATTTCTTTTTGGAGCTTCAGGACCACGGAATTCCGGTGCAGAAGGACGTCAATCAGGCGCTGCTGCGTATGCATGAAGAGACCGGGCTTCCGCTTGTGGCAACAAATGACGTGCATTATATCCTGGACAGTGACGCACAGGCACATGATATTCTGCTTTGTATCCAGACGCAGAAAAAAGTCGATGACGAAGACCGTATGCGCTATGAGGGGGGGCAGTACTTCTTAAAGAGCGAGGAAGAAATGAAAACCCTGTTTCCTTATGCTTTGGAAGCGCTGGAAAATACACATAAAATTGCAGAGCGCTGTCAGGTAGAAATTGTATTTGGACAGTACAAGCTGCCGCAGTTTGATGTCCCGGAAGGATATGATGCATGGACCTATTTGCAGAAACTCTGCGCAGAAGGCATGAAGCGCCGCTATCCGGTTGTGACAAAGGAACTGCAGGAACGTCTGGACTATGAGATGAATGTAATCCATACAATGGGTTTTGTTGATTACTACCTGATTGTATGGGATTTTATAAAATTTGCAAAGGACCATGATATTATGGTTGGGCCGGGGCGCGGAAGCGGCGCAGCAAGTATCGTGGCATATGCGCTGGAAATTACGGATATTGACCCGATTCGCTATCAGCTGCTTTTTGAGCGCTTTTTGAATCCAGAACGTGTATCAATGCCCGATTTTGATATTGATTTCTGCTTCGAGAGGCGTCAGGAGGTTATTGACTATGTTGTGAACAAATATGGGAAAGACAGAGTCGTGCAGATTGTGACGTTTGGCACAATGGCAGCGCGGAACGTAATCCGGGATGTCGGGCGTGCGCTTGATATGCCATATGCCCAGATTGATTCTGTTGCCAAGATGGTTCCAAGAGAGATTGGAATCACAATTGATAAGGCGCTGCAGTCCAGTTCGGATTTCCGGAACCTGTATGAAGGAGATGAAAAGATACACTTTCTGATTGACATGTCAAGAAGGCTTGAAGGCCTGCCGCGCCATACATCGATGCATGCAGCGGGCGTTGTAATCAGTAATGCGCCGGCAGACGACTATGTGCCGCTTTCCCGCGGCGCAGATGATGCGATTACGACGCAGTTTACAATGACGACATTAGAAGAGCTTGGGCTTTTAAAGATGGATTTTCTTGGACTGCGGACGCTTACGGTTATACAGAATGCAGTGAACCTCGTCAATAAGAACCGCAGCGAGACGGACAAGCTGAATATTAAAACAATCGACTATGATGACCAGAACATTTATGAAATGATTGGTTCCGGCAAAACAGACGGCATTTTTCAGTTAGAAAGCACCGGAATGAAAAATTTCATGAAAGAATTAAAGCCATCCAATTTAGAAGATATTATTGCGGGTATTTCACTTTACCGGCCAGGCCCGATGGAATTTATCCCGAAATATATCAAAGGAAAGCAGGAACCGGACAGTATTGCCTATGATTGCCCGGAACTTATGCCGATTCTGGACACGACCTATGGATGTATTGTCTATCAGGAGCAGGTAATGCAGATTGTGCGTGAACTCGCAGGATACAGCTATGGGAGGAGCGACCTGGTGCGCCGTGCGATGTCAAAGAAAAAGGCAGATGTCATGGCAAAAGAACGCAGGAATTTCGTGTACGGAAATGCGGAAGAAGGGGTCAAGGGCTGTATTGCAAACGGAATTCCGGAGAAAATCGGAAATAGAATTTTTGATGAAATGACGGATTTTGCAAAATACGCATTCAATAAAGCACATGCAGCATGTTATGCAGTGGTATCATATCAGACGGCATATTTAAAATACTATCATCCGGTAGAGTTTATGGCGGCGCTGATGACTTCGGTGATTGACAATCCGGGCAAGGTATCAGAGTATATTTATGCATGCCGTCAGATGGGCATTGAACTGCTTCCGCCGGATGTCAATGAAGGCGAGGTCGGTTTTTCTGTCGGCAGGACAGGCATCCGTTATGGTCTTTCGGCAATTAAGGGGATTGGCCGTCCTGTGATTGCGGCGCTGACCAAGGAGCGGGAGGCAAATGGGATATTCACCGGTTTGAAGGATTTTGTAGACCGGATGGCGGACAAAGACATTAATAAGCGTATGTTGGAAAGCCTGATTAAAGCAGGGGCTTTTGACAGTATTCCGGGGACGAGAAAGCAGCTGATGCATGTGTATGCCGGCGTCATGGATGATGTACAGCAGGGCAGAAAGAAGAACATGGCAGGGCAGCTCAGCCTGTTTGACTTTGCAGGAGAAGAGGAAAAAGAGGAGTTTGAAATCCGTCTGCCGGAGGTTGGGGAATACACAAGCGAGGAAATTCTTGCTTTTGAAAAAGAAGTGCTTGGTATCTACTTAAGCGGGCATCCGCTGGAGCGTTATATGCCGCTTTTAAAGAGGAACACGACGGCTGACACATTGGCGTTCCAGCTGGATGAAGAAACCGGAGAGACAAAGGTACGCGATGGGGAAATTGCTACAATTGGCGGCATGCTTACCGGAATTACAAGGAAGACGACAAAAAACAATGCTACAATGGCGTTCCTTACATTGGAAGATTTGTTTGGGACAGTGGAGGTCATTGTTTTTCCAAAAGACTATGAGAAATATAAGACGCAGCTCCATGAGGACGGAAAGCTGTTTGTGCGCGGAAGGGTGTCTGCAGAAGAAGATAAGGCGGCAAAGCTGATCTGTATGGAACTGACGCCGCTTTCAGAACTGCCAAGAGAGCTTTGGGTCCGCTTTAAGACAAAAGAAGCATATCTGGCAGCAGAAGAGACATTGTACCGTCTGATTGCAGGAAGTGACGGAAGCAGTGAGGTATGTATTTACCTTGAGGCAGAGCGCGCAGTCAAGCGGCTGCCAAAAAACCGCAGCGTGGACATCACAGAGGACCTGCTGAAATTACTTGTATCAGAATACGGAGAAGAGCAAATTAAAGTTGTAGAGAAAAAAAGGTAAGTTGCTATTGAAAAACAAGGGTAAATGCTATAAAATGAGTGCAGTATTTGTGTAAAATTTAACAAGGCTGCCGTTTGTGCGGCGATGGGAGGCATACAATGGCTAATAAGTACAAGACAAAGGTAAAAAAAGTAGAGACGATAGGAGTCCTTTCAAGTGGTGGCGATGCGCCGGGCATGAATGCTGCTATCCGTGCAGTTGTCCGTACTGCATTGGCAAACGGGCTGAAAGTAAAAGGCATTAATAGAGGATATTCGGGACTGCTGGAAGAAGATATTATGGATATGAATGCAAAGAGCGTTGCAGACATAATCCAGAGGGGCGGTACAATGCTCTATACGGCACGCTGCCCGGAATTTATGACAAAGGAAGGACAGGACAAGGGTGCCTATATCTGCAAAAAGCACGGAATTGACGGTCTGGTAGTTATCGGCGGTGATGGTTCTTTTCAGGGCGCAAAGAAACTTGCAGAGCGCGGCATCAATACGATTGCACTTCCGGGAACGATTGACCTTGATATTGCCTGCACCGAATATACGATTGGCTTTGACACTGCAGTAAATACTGCAATGCAGGCAATTGATAAAGTACGTGATACATCCACTTCACACGAACGCTGCAGCATCATTGAAGTTATGGGAAGGCATGCAGGATATATTGCGCTTTGGTGCGGCATTGCAAACGGCGCAGAAGATATTCTGCTTCCGGAGTTTTATGACAACAATGAGCAGCAGCTGATTGACAATATTATTGAAAAGAAAAAAATCGGCAAGAAGCATCATATTATTATCAATGCAGAAGGCGTCGGCGATTCCTATGGCATGGCAAAGAGGATTGAGGCGGCTACCGGAGTAGAAACAAGAGCAACTATTGTCGGGCATATCCAAAGAGGAGGAAGCCCAACTGCAAAAGACCGTGTATATGCTTCTGCAATGGGAGCAAAGGCAGTGGAACTTCTGTGCGAAGGTAAGTCAAACCGTGTAGTGGCTTATAAAAACGGAAAGTTTGTGGATTTTGATATTGAGGAAGCACTTAAAATGGAGAAGCTGCCGGATGAATTTTTAGTCAACATGGCGAAGAAGCTGTCCAGATAAAAAATTGTCACTTCGTGACAATTGCAAAAGGAGTTTTATGAGCCGCAAGTTAAAGAAGTTTTTTTCTTATTATAAACCGTATAAGGGACTGTTTTTTGCGGATATGGTGTGCGCACTTGGCGCAGCGGCGATTTCGCTTGTCTATCCGCTGATTGTCCGTTATATTACAAATGATATTCTCATAAATTATGAAATTTCCGAAGCGGTCCGGATTATCCTCTTGCTCACGCTTGTAATGCTTGGACTTGCGCTTTTAGAATTGTTCTGCAATTTTTTCATTTCCTATCAGGGACATGTGATGGGTGCCAAAATGGAATACGATATGCGGAATGATATTTTTGAGCACTTTCAAAAGCTGTCGTTTAATTTTTATGATAACCAAAAGACAGGACAGCTGATGTCACGCGTGACAAACGACCTGTTTGAAATTACGGAGCTTTGCCATCATGGTCCGGAAGATATTGTTATTTCCATTATCAAATTTGTTGGTGCATTTATAATCTTGGTTGGCATCAATCTGCCGCTTACGCTGCTTTTGTTTCTGTTTCTGCCGTTTATGTTCCTGTTTGCATGGAAAATGCGCACAAAGATGAATAAGGCGTTCCGCAGGAACCGTGAGCGTATTGCAGAAATCAATGCACAGATTGAGGACAATTTATCTGGTATCCGTGTCGTAAAATCGTTTGCAAACGAGGACATGGAAATAGAAAAGTTCCGTCAGGGAAACGGCAATTTTGTAGAAAGCAAGAGGAAAGCTTACTGGCAGATGGCAACGTTCCATTCAGGGCTGGGGCTTTTTACAAATTTGATCAGTGCAGGTGTGGTTGTCGGCGGCAGCTTGATGATTACAGGAGAGATTATCCAGTTAAGTGATTTGCTTACTTTTTTGTTATATGTAAACAGCATTATTGAGCCGGTACGCAAGCTGATTAATTTTACGGAGCAGTTCCAGAATGGAATCACCGGCTTTGACCGTTTTATGGAAATTATGGATACAGAGCCGGATATTCAGGATACGAAGGGCGCCAAGGCTTTAAAGAATGTAAAGGGAGACATAGGGTTCCATCAGGTGGCATTTCGGTATGATGGGACAAAGGGCGATGTATTCTGCAACATCAGTTTGGAAGTACAGGCAGGCGACTACATGGCTCTCGTTGGTTCTTCCGGTGTCGGAAAGACAACGCTTTGCAGCCTGATTCCAAGGTTTTATGAGGTTTCGGAAGGCAGCATCACAATTGACGGAACAGACATCCGTGATGTGACGCTTCGCTCTTTGAGAAGCAATATTGGTATTGTGCAGCAGGACGTCTATCTGTTTACTGGAAGCGTTGCAGAAAATATCCGCTACGGAAGGCCGGATGCCTCTATGGAAGAAATTGTGGAAGCAGCAAAAAATGCGAATGCACATGAGTTTATTATGGAGCTGCCGGATGGCTACAATACTTACATAGGGCAGCGCGGAGTGAAGCTTTCTGGCGGACAGAAGCAGCGTCTGTCAATTGCACGCGTATTTTTAAAGAACCCGCCGATTCTGATTTTTGATGAGGCTACATCGGCGCTTGACAATGAAAGTGAAAAGGTAGTACAGGAGTCGTTGGAAACTTTGGCGAAAAACCGCACAACATTTGTGATCGCACATCGTTTAACGACCATCCGGAATGCAAAGAATATACTGGTGCTTTCGGAAGACGGCATTGCAGAGCGCGGGACACATGAAGAACTGCTTGCAAAAGGCGGCATTTATGCCGGGCTTTATAAAATGCATGAAGAAACATAAAGAAAATGGAGTGCGCCCTGCGGCGCAGTTTCCTATAAGGTGAGAAAGCGCCGGAAGATGGGCTTTCAATTGTGAAAAAAAGGATTTAAGGATACTTAGGTCCTTTTTTCTTGACAAAAATAGAGTGACTTAGTATACTGTATTAAGAGTATTAGTACAGTTATATTTTAGAAATTAGAAAGAGATAAAAGAAAACAGGTAAATTCTTTAGAAATTCTTTTGTTTTTTCTGCCACCCCCTTTCAGAATTTGACGGTATCATAAGACGGCAGAAAGGGAGGAAGCAGACGCCCTTCCTTGGAAAACAGAAGAATGGAGGAAAGAGAAAGGCATGAAAACGTGACGGATATGGAACAGGTAAATCATGTTTTAGTAGTAGAGGACGACAAAGAGATATTAGAGGGAATCGGAATTTATCTAAGAAGCCAGGGCTATGTGGTGTTTTTCGCAGAAAACGGTGTAAAAGGACTGGAAATCATAGAGCGTGAGACAATTCATTTGGCAATTGTGGATGTGATGATGCCGCTGATGGACGGAATCACAATGACTATGCGCCTAAGAGAGCATTATGATTTTCCGGTGATTATGCTGACTGCAAAGTCAGAGGAAATTGATAAAATCACCGGACTGAATGTTGGTGCAGATGATTATATAACGAAGCCGTTTGCACCAATGGAACTGCTTGCAAGGGTAGGCTCTCAGCTAAGGCGCTATAAAAAGTATCTGCAGGTGCTGGAAGGGCAGAACAAACCATCTGAAAAAAGTTATGCGGTTGGAGGCCTGGAGCTGTCAGAGGAATTAGCTTCTGTTACTGTAGATGGGACGCCGGTGAAACTGACACCATTGGAATTTAAAATTCTGGCACTTTTGATGAAGTATCCGAATCGGGTATTTTCCGCTGAGGAACTGTATGAGCGCGTGTGGAATGAAAAGGCAATCAATACAGATACTATTATGGTGCATATAAGGAAAATCAGAGAAAAAATCGAAATAGACCCGAAAAATCCAAAATATCTGAAAGTTGTCTGGGGTGTAGGATATAAAATTGAAAAGTAGCTGGAGCCAGTATACTCCGGCTGCAGAAGTGTCAGCATTCTCAGAATGGAGGATTGGATGGAAATGAAGGAAGGACGCTTTGGGAGGGTGCTTGGTATCCTCGTAAGCATATTATGTTTGGCAGCAGTCAGCGTGGCAGTATTGTACTTTTATCCGATTATTATGGAGGAAGCGAAAGAACTTGGCTGTTTTGAAAAGTGGTGGGCAGAGGATGATATGGGGACAATCTATTATTACGGTTACGGATGGAGGATCCCATCAAATTATTTTCTGGTAGCATGGTGCGCGGTTGCAGTGGTTTCTGTGCTTGCGCTTCTGCTTCCGCTTATCCGCGGGCTTGGCTTAAAGCGTGGATTTAAGGCAAATATTCCACTGGAGCTGCTGTGTGTGGCGATTCCGTGCTTGATTGCTTTTCTTGTGGAGCCACTGCCGGAACTTGTTCTGGATTCTATGTATGCTATAGAAGACTCCGAGATGGCATGGCGATGGAACGGAATGCTCAGGGAATTTATTACAAAAGAACGAGAAAACGCACTGATTTATGTGGCCAATGGCTTTGTCTGGTTTATTACGCTTGGAGTTGCCTATCTCTGTGTGCTGAGTGCACGTCAGCTGTTTTCTAAAGGACTGGTGCGCTATTTAAAAGAGAATACAATCATTGGAATTGTGATTTGTTATATTATAAGGCGCTGTGTAAAGTTTATAAGCTCTATCCAAAATATTGATTTTAAAGAAAAAGGAATCCAAGTTATTTGGAAAGCAGTGCTGCTGAATTTTATTGCAATCACAATGATATGCTGCGTATGGTTCTTTGGCATTTTGGCAGCTGTTATATATTCTTTCCTGCTTTTGTTTGCCGGGGTATCCATTTGGAAAAAAATCAAAAAACAGTACGACCTTTTGCTTTTGACAACCAGGCAGATGGCAGAAGGCACAACAGATGTAAAATATGTCTGTGATGTTGGGATATTTTATGGACTGCAGGAAGAACTGAAAAAAGTACAGGCCGGCTTTGAGACGGCAGTAAAGGAAGAAGTAAAGAGCCAGCGTATGAAAACGGAATTGATTACCAACGTTTCGCATGATTTAAAAACGCCGCTTACTGCAATTATAACTTATGTGGACCTGTTAAAAAAAGAAGATTTAAGCGAAGAAGAGCGCCGGTCGTATATTCAGGTGCTGGAGCAGAAATCTGCAAGGCTAAAGACACTGATTGAAGATTTATTTGAGGTTAGTAAAGCAACTTCCGGAAACATTATTATTAACGCGGAACCATTGGACCTGACAGCATTGGTAAAAGAAGTACAGGTGGAGATGGAAGACCAGATTATGCAGTCCGGCATTGAATTTCGCATAACTGCGCCGGAAGAAAAGGTTTTGGTGCTGTTGGATGGACAAAAGACCTGCCGTATTTTTGAGAATCTGGTCGGCAATATATTAAAATACGGAATGCCTGGCAGCCGCGCCTATATCATGGTAGAATGTGATGAGGCAATTGCCAGAGTTACATTAAAGAATGTTTCGGCAAAGGAGCTTGCTTTTGATACAGAGGAAATTACAGAGCGTTTTGTACGTGGTGACGTAGCAAGGGCAACGGAAGGTTCCGGGCTTGGGCTCGCGATTGCAAAGAGTTTTGCCGAGGCACAGGGAGGCTGCCTGCACATCTGTGTGGATGGCGATTTGTTTAAGGCAATTGTAGAATTCCGGATATTAAGCAAGGAACAAGAGCCGGTAAGTATTCCGGAGGCAGCCGTGGAAGAGGCTGTGCCGGAAAAGCCTGACTTGAAAATAAATGAGACAGAAGAAATGGAGACTGAATAAGTTGCGTACATGGCTGAGAAAGAAAGTAAATCCTATTGTTCCGTTGTATACGCTGTTTCCCGCCGCGCTTTGCGTGTTTGTGAATTTTTTGGCGTATTACGGTTCTCGTACCCTGATGAAAGATGCAAGGCATTATGATTTGACAACTGTGGCGGATCGGTTTATCCCATTCCATCCTGGATGGGTAATCGTCTATCTTGGAAGTTTCGCGTTCTGGGTCGTGGGTTATTGCATGGTTGCAAAGCAGGGAAAGGAGCATTGGTACCGTTTTGTGCTGACTGATATTATGGCAAAGATTATCTGCGGTATCTGCTTTTTTATACTGCCGACAACCAATGTACGTCCTGAAATCACAGGCGATGGTATTTTTGAAAGGCTGATGATAATGGTGTATAATATGGATGACCCAACAGAACTGTTTCCGTCAATTCATTGCCTGGAAAGCTGGCTCTGCTATATCGGAGTCAGGGGACAGAAAAAAGCACCGGAATGGTATCGGAGTTTTGCTTGTGTTTTTGCAGTCATGGTGTTTGCTTCTACACAGTTTACAAAACAGCATTATTTAGTGGATATGGCAGGAGCCTTGCTGATTGCAGAGGGCTGTTGGTTTTTAGCACAGAGAACCAATTTGTACCGGCCGCTTCTTCTGGCCGGCGAATGGGTAACGCATCTTTTGTTTGGCAGCGAGGAGGAGGGGAATGGAAAATAAAAAGAAGTACTTGTTCCAGGCTCTGTTCCTTCTTGTTGTCGCAGGCTTTACCATAGGAAGTATTTTTTATGGAAAAGACGTGGAAACAATTTTACAGTATACAAAACAGGCCAAACCGGTGTATATTATACTTAGTATTGTATGTGTGATTTTCTTTATCTGGGGAGAGTCCATTATTCTCTTTTATATGCTGCGGAGTTTCGGAGTGAAAGTGCGCGCAGGAAGGTGTTATCTGTATTCCTGCATCGGCTTCTTTTTCAGCTGCATCACTCCTTCGGCAACCGGAGGACAGCCGGCACAGATTTACTACATGAAAAAGGATAACATACCAATCCCGGTTTCTACGGTTATTTTGATGGTTGTCACAATTACCTATAAGCTCGTATTGGTTGTTATCGGTGGTGCTATATTGCTGCTGCGCCCAGACAGGGTGATGTTTTTTCTGAAACCGGTACTGCCGTGGTGTTATCTTGGCATAGCATTGAATATATTCTGTGTCACATTGATGTGCATGCTTGTATTTCATCCAAGTATGGCAGAACGGCTTTTGCTGCTGCTTCTTAGTCTGGCAAAGCGTCTGCATCTGGTGAAGCGGGCAGAAGAGAAGAGAGAGAGCTTAAAGCAGGCAATGCAGGTATACGAAGAGACAGCCGCATATCTTGCAGTACACTGGAAAATTGTCGTTTATGCATTCCTGATTACGGTAGTGCAAAGGTTCAGCCTGTTTTTTGTGACATCGCTGACATATCTGGCGTTTCAGAAGTCAGGAGAATCGCTGTTTGACCTGCTTTTGCTGCAGGGAATGATTTCAGTGTCGGTGGATATGCTTCCGTTGCCAGGTGGCATGGGAATCAGCGAAGGGCTGTTCCTTGGCATTTTTAAACCGATCTTCGGAGAGGGACTTACAATTCCGGCAATGATCGTAAGCCGTGGAATCAGTTACTATGGACAGCTGATCATCAGTGCATTGCTGACGATCTATGCAAATTTCAGAATAGGGAGAAAACAAAAGAGGCAATCAGAATAAAAAGGTTCGGAGGTACGAGGGGATGTTAGGATTTTACAATTACACAGTGTGGCTGACTTATTTCAGTCTGGCAGTTTCCATATATGGGGTTACCGCAGCAGTCAGTGGAAAGATGACGGTAGCGGTATTTTGCCTTGCGCTGTCTGGTCTGTGTGATATGTTTGACGGAAAAATTGCAAGGACAAAAAAAGACCGTACGGAGGAAGAGAAAGCGTTTGGAATCCAGATAGATTCCCTCTGCGATATTATATGTTTTGGGGTATTTCCTGCGATTCTGTGTTGGCAGCTTGGAGTACGCGGATTGTTTGGCACAGCCGCAGTTATGATTTATTGTGTTTGCGGTGTCATTCGTCTTGCTTATTTCAATGTGCTGGAAGGAAAGAGGCAGCAGGAGGAAGAAGGGCTGATGAAGTACTATCATGGGCTTCCGATTACTTCGATGGCGGTTATCCTCCCCATTTTATATGTCACTCGTGCTTATCTTGAACAAAAATATTTTATAGATTGTCTGCGGATTGCACTGCTTGTCGTAGGTATTTTGTTTATTGTGGATTTTCGTCTTGCAAAGCCAAAGAACAAAGTGTTGGCACTGATTGTACTTATAGTGGCAGTTGCGCTCGCAATTATTGCAAGGAAAATCGGATTTTAGCTTAGGATACTGTTTAGAAAAAATAATGGTGGTGAAGTATGTTATATCGTGATAGAAATGGAAATGAAATCAGAGGGAATGATGCACAGGACAAGCTGCTTGAAAAAATCTACAAGACACTGCCCGGAAGGCTTTTGCTGAAGCCGTTTACCAATCCGGCTGTATCCAAGCTGGCAGGAAAGCTGCTTGATACAAGGCTCTCTGCGCGTGCGATTGTGCCGTTTGTGGAAAAGCATCAGATTCATATGAGTGATTATAAAGGAAACTGCTTTCGCTCATACAACGATTTTTTCTGCAGGGAGATAGCACCCGGAAAACGTCCGATTGCAAAAGGGGGGAATATTCTTATCAGTCCCTGCGATGCAAAGCTGTCCTGTTATCCGATTACGATGGAGGGCAGAGTAAAGATTAAGCATACTGCTTATACATTGGAAGGACTGCTGAGGAATCAAGCCCTGGCAAAACGTTTTATAGGCGGGCAGCTGCTTGTGTTCCGCCTGGCAGTAGATGATTACCATCATTTTTGTTATATTGATGAAGGCAGAAAGACGCGGAACATAAGGATTCCCGGAGTGCTCCATACGGTAAACCCGGCAGCAGGGGACGTTGTTCCGATTTATAAAGAGAATGCAAGGGAATACAGCCTCTTAAACTCCAAACATTTCGGAACGGTACTGATGATGGAAGTGGGGGCGCTGTTTGTTGGAAAAATCGTAAATCTGCATGAGGCTGCGGTAGTTTGGCGCGGTCAGGAGAAAGGACACTTTGAATTTGGCGGTTCTACGGTTATTTTATGCCTGCAGAAAGGCAAGGCATGTCTGGATGAGGATATTCTAAAAAACAGTGCAGAGAACATAGAGACGATTGTACGCATGGGAGAGCGCATCGGAGAGCAAATAATCCCTTCCGGCTATTAACTTTTCCACTACTTGGTACGATATAACATATAAGGGCTGCTCTGTCAAAGAGAGCTTGGTGGCAAATGGATTTGCCGCAGAAGAAGTTCAAACAAACAGTCTGTTTAATGTTAAGTTCCAAGGAGGGAATGTGTATGAAAATTGATTCCAGTGCAGTAAACATGTCATCCAACCATTCGTACTACAGCCATTTTGAGCAGCATAGCGAGCAGTTGATTACAACGTCAGAAAAAGCAGCAACGCTTGAATTCTCGGATGAATCCAAAACATTAGTAGAACAAATGAGGGAGTATAAGCAGGAACTGGCCGGCAAGTCAAAAGAAGATCAGGAAAACGCAAAGAAAAATATTGCAGAGCTTATACTGGCGCGTAAGGACAAAAAGCAGTCCGTAGAAAATTCAGGGACAAGAGTGAAAAGCCAGAAAGAGATTCAATTAGAGGCAATGCGCAGAATCCTTGAACTTTTAAATGCGATGAGAAAAGGGGGAACAAGTTCCCTTGGAGCGCTTACCAGCACATTGGGCGAGGTAAAGCAGCTTTCCAAAGACTTAAATTCTCCGCAGGCACCGCAGATTGGCATTTCGGATAAGACAGGAAGCTTTCCTGAAACAAGCGGAAGCTCTGTGCCTCGAAGAACGACTTGGAAAAAGATAACCGTTACTTCGGCGTTTTATGCGGAGGCAGAACATACAGCGTACCGCACTCAGGGATTTGCAAAAACCGCAGACGGCAGGGAAATCAGTTTCAATATCGATGTAGAAATGTCACGTGCATTCTGCGAGAAATATGAGAGCTATATGGAAGAATCCTATGTCTGTGTAGACCCTCTTGTAATTAATCTGGACTCTAATATTGCCGGTGTCAGCGACCAGAAGTTTATGTTTGATCTGGATGCCGACGGAGAAGAGGAAGAGATTTCTTTTGTAGAACAGGGAAGCGGATTCCTTGCACTGGATAAGAACGGCGACGGAAAAATCAATGACGGCAGCGAACTGTTTGGAACGAAGTCGGGTGACGGTTTTGCTGACCTTGCAAAATATGATGAAGACGGCAATGGCTGGATTGATGAGTCGGATGCTATTTTCAATGATCTGCGCATCTGGACAAAGAATGAAGACGGAGAGGATGTCCTGCTTTCTTTAAAAGAAGCAGATGTCGGCGCAATTTATCTTGGAAAGGCTTCCACGCAGTTCTCGCTTCAGAACGAGGAGCACCATACCAACGGTATTATCCGGAGTACCGGTGTGTACTTAAAAGAGAGCGGCGGAGCCGGAACCGTACAGCATATCGATTTGACATTATAAAAGAAACAGAACATAAAAAAGAGGAACCGCCTTTAGGTAAAGCGGTTCCTTTTTTATGTTGTAAGAAACTGAACTAAGCGGCCAAATCAAAGCCCTTGCGTCCGGATGCAAAATCAGCGAATGCATCTTTCATTTGTTCATAGGCATTTTGTTCAGCACTGCGGCGGATCGAAGTTCTGGTTTCGCCTCCGACAACATAAGC
>CAJTZB010000012.1 GCA_910583815.1 uncultured Lachnospiraceae bacterium | reverse complement strand
ATTGGTGTACTGGCGGCTTATCTTATGGCTGAATACAGGGCAAAGAAAAAGGGGCTTGACCCGGATAAAATATTTGACCTTGCTATTTGGTGTCTTTTGGGTGGTGTGCTTGGTGCAAAGCTGCTCTATGTCATTGTAGAAATTAAATCCATTATAGCGAATCCAAAAGAACTGCTGAATGTTATGGACGGCTTTGTGGTGTATGGAGGAATTATTGGGGGAATCTTCAGCGGTTATCTGTTTTGCAGAAGGAAACATATCAGCTTTTTGGAGTATTTTGACCTAGTGATGCCATCAATTGCACTTGCACAAGGCTTTGGGCGTGTTGGCTGTCTGCTTGCAGGCTGTTGCTATGGCAGAGAGACGGACAGCGCATTTCATATTGTATTTCGCCATTCGTCATATGCACCAAACAATGTGCAGCTGATACCAACACAGATTATTATGAGCGTGCTGAACTTTGCACATTTTTTCCTGCTGATTTTTCTTGCAAAGCGTGTTAAAGCAAGAGGGCAGGTGGCAGCATGTTATCTGATGTGTTATAGTGTTGGGCGGTTTTTCATGGAATATTTGAGAAATGACCCTAGAGGGAATGTCAGCCTGTTTTCGACTTCCCAATTTATTTCGCTGTTTATTTTGGCAGCAGGTGTTGCTTTGTTTTTTGTTTGTGGTAAGTTTGCAGGTAAAACGGCAGCTGCTGAGAGCGAAGCGGAGGGAAGTTAATAAATGGCAAAGATTTTAATTGTGGAGGACGAACCAAAAATTGCTCGTTTTTTGGAACTGGAATTAAAACATGAAGGTTACGAAGTGGATTTTGCAGGCGATGGAAGGACTGCACTAGAAAAGGCAGTTGCAAGAGACATAGACCTTGTGCTGCTTGATGTCATGCTTCCAGGGCTTTCCGGTATGGAGGTCTGCAGAAGAGTGCGTATGGAATCCCAAGTGCCGATTATTATGCTGACTGCTAAGGACGATGTAACTGATAAAGTAGCAGGGCTTGATATGGGTGCGGACGACTATATGACAAAACCGTTTGCTATTGAGGAACTGCTTGCAAGGATCCGTGTGGCACTGAACAGGCACAGCACTGAACGGAAAGAAAATAAGAAGGAGCTTTCTTATGGAGAGCTTCACCTAGATATGGCAGGGCATACTGTTTTTTATGGAAAAGAAGAGCTGTCTCTTACAAAAAAGGAATATGATCTGTTAGAATGTCTGATGCGTAATCAGGATGTTGCACTTTCCAGAGAACAGCTGCTGAATCAGGTATGGGATTATGAATATATGGGGGATACGAATGTTGTAGATGTTTATATCCGTTATCTCCGCCAGAAAATTGACGACCGCTTTGGAATCCATATGATTGAAACGGTGCGTGGCGTAGGATATGTTATCCGTAGTATGAACTAATAAGCTGATCCAATATCCGTTGTTAAAGGACGTCCAAGGAAAAATGGAAAATAAAGAGAAAAAGCGTAAAGCGCAGAAAATGGGAAAACGAATCCGGAAATGGAAGAGAGGGATTGCAAAGAAATTCCGTCTCTCTCTGTCTGCAAGGGTCTCTCTCAATTATCTGCGCTTTTTATTGATTAATGGAATACTGTTTTTTGGAATTATGATATTTTTGTTCCTAAGAGGAGATTTTGGTGAGATGAGGCAGGTAGTTGATCAGATGATTATCTGCATGGAAACAGGCTCTGGGGATTTTGAAGCATATATGAAAGAAGAGAGTCCAAAAAATGTATGTGTCAGGCTGATTCTGCCTGGTGAGTTGAAAAAGGATAGGAAATCCACAGAGGAAATAGAGCTGTATTCTAATATGAAGGAAGACCTTCCAAGCTATTCTTATGCTTTCGATTATGTATATCTTAGGAAGCAGGAGGGGGAATGGAAATTTTTTATTAAGGAGACAGAATCCGTTTTTTATGGGAGGACAGAGTATACTGCATATTTCTATTATGATTTATCTGCAACAATGGAGAAAATGTCAGATTTTATGTTTCAGGCAGGACTTGTGTATCTGTTTTTGCTGTTGTTTGTCCTAATAGAGAGCAGACAGGATAACCGGAGGATTTTTAGGCCATTAAATGAGCTGACACAGACGGCAAGGACGATTACGGTAGGAAATTTGCACAGTGAGAGGCTTTCTGTGCACAGTGTTACGACAGAACTAAGAGATCTTGCAGAGGTATTCAATGAAATGCTGGACCGTTTGGAACTTTCTTATGAAAGCCAGAAACAGTTTGTCTCGAATGCTTCCCATGAGCTGAGGACACCTATTGCTGTGATTCAAGGATATATTGGGATGCTTGCTCGTTGGGGAGCTAAAGATCCTGAAATCTTAAATGAGACGATTGATGCAGTAGGGAGCGAAGCAAAGGCAATGCAGGAACTTGTAGAAAAGCTGCTGTTTTTGTCCCGCCATGACAAAAAGACGCTGAGGCTGCAGAAGAAACTGTTTTCTATGGGAGAAGTACTGGAGGAAATGGTAAAGGAAACTCGTATGGTGACAGAAGGACGCATGATTCAGGCGCAAGTCATCCAGAACGTCAGGGTATACGGCGATTCGCAGTCCTTAAAGCAGGCGATTCGCATTTTTATTGATAATGCAATTAAATATTCTACAGATGGGGCAACCATTACCATTGCTTGTGAGGAACGTCTTGGAGACTGTATGATTACAATAGCAGATACTGGTATTGGAATGAAAAAGGAAGATGTTGACCATATGTTTGACCGGTTTTTCCGGGCAGATGATGTAAGAGACAGAAGAATTGAAGGGCATGGTCTTGGACTTTCCATTGCAAGACTGATTATTCTGGCACATGCGGGAACAATCAAGGTGCGTACGCAGTATACAAAGGGAACAAGTATTACGATTCTTCTTCCAAAGCAGCGTTATCTTCCGGAAGAAGTGTTAAAGGAAGGTGAGAACGCATGAACTGCAGGCAATGTCCAAGAAGCTGCAATGTTTCAAGAGAAAGTGAAGCTGGAACACTAGGCTGCTGCGGAGTTCCGTGGCAGCCTAAAATTGCGAGGGCAGCACTTCATTTTTGGGAGGAACCTTGTATCTCTGGGGAAGAAGGCTCTGGTACAGTATTTTTCTCTGGCTGTAATTTAGGGTGTGTCTATTGCCAGAATCAGAGCATTTCACAGGGCAGAAATGGGAAACCAATCAGCATAGAGCGGCTTTCAGAGATTTTTTTGGAGCTTCAGGGACAGAGAGCAAACAATATCAATCTCGTGACACCGTCGCATTATTATCCACAGATTAAGGAAGCGCTTTCTCTTATTAGAGGGAAGTTAAAAATTCCGGTGATTTCTAACACTTCCTCTTATGATTCAATAGAAAGTCTAAAGGCAATGGAAGGGGACCTGGATATTTTTCTTGCGGATTATAAGTATGAAAGTGCAGAGCTTGCGAGGCGCTATTCCCGCGCCACGGATTATCCAATGGTTGCAAAGCAGGCATTGAAAGAAATGTTCAGACAGACAGGCGAACCGGTGTTTGATGAGCGAGGTATCATGCAGCGCGGAATGATTATCAGACATCTTTTGCTTCCCGGCTGCCTTGAAGATTCCAAGTCGGCAATCCGCTATTTGTATGAGACCTTTGGAGATTCGGTTTATTTAAGCATTATGAATCAATATACGCCGCTCCCACATGTAAAAAAGTACCCTGAGTTAGACCGCAGGGTAACAGAAGAAGAATATGATGAGCTTGTGGATTTTGCACTGGAACTGGGCGTGGAAAACGCGTTTATCCAAGAGGGCGAAGCTGCCCAAGAGAGTTTTATTCCGGAGTTTGATGTCTAAGGAGATTCGGTTATCAAAAGAGTGCTTTGCACTAACCGAATACAATATGTGGTGCTGCAAGTTTACTTGCAAGCACACATATTTGTATCGGTTATGCCCCAAAGGGGGCTTTTGATAACCAAATTTTAAGGAAATAGCAATTTAATCAACAGGCAGCGTCAGTGTACAGGTTTTCGAGTACTTCAAAGAAATGTTCAAATGTCTTTGAACAGCATTCTGCATTTTTTATCACAATTCCTTCTGTACGAAGCCCAATTAAGGAAAATGCCATTGCCATACGGTGATCCTGATAGGTTTCAATCTCTGCCGCTTTTGGAGTACCTGGAATAATCAAGATACCGTCAGGAAGTTCCTCACACGAAACACCAAGGCGGGTGAGCTCCGTCAGAATCGCGTGCAGACGGTCGCATTCCTGATAACGAATATGCCCGATGCCGGTAATTGTAGTCGGGCCGTCGGCAAATGGTGCAATTGCGGCAAGTGTCATTGTCTGGTCAGAACAGGAGCTAAGGTCTGCATGAATACCGGAAAAACGGCATTGCTTATTTCCTGTGACGCAGATGCCGTTCGGCGTGTCAAGAAGCGTGCAGCCCATCTGTTCTAGCAGCTGCAGAAAACGGATGTCTCCTTGAAGCGAATAATGAGAGGATGCGCCGTAAGCATCAAGTTTGCTTTGCGGATTTGTAATTGCCGCAAAGCAATTTTTTACGGTCATAGAAATACCAAGCAATGGTGCCATTGCATAAAAGTAGCAGGCAGCCGAAACATCGGGTTCAATTTGGTAGTCTCTTGCCTTATAGTGCTGCCCTGCGGGAATGAGAAATGTAGTTTCGGTTTGCCGGATTACCTGCACACCGAATTGTTCCATCATTGCAATGGTCATATCAATATATGCCATACCATGTGTTCCATTTATTTCTATAGTAAAATCGGTCTGGAACAGGCAGGAAGAAATCAGCAATGCACTCAGAAACTGGCTGCTTTTATCAATGTTCACGGTCGTTTTTGATGAACGAGGAACAGAAGAGTTGCAGATAGTTACAGGAAGGAAGCCCTCCCTTTCTTCAAAGCGGATGCTGCTGTGCAAGGAAGAAAGGGAGTCAAACAATTCGCTCATTGGGCGTTTTTTCATTTGCTCAGAAGAGTTAATGCGGTAAGTGCCTTTGGAAATGCCAAGGAATGCTGTAAGAAACCTGGCAGCAGTGCCGGCGCTTCCAACATCAATCACAGCATTTTTATTTGGGATATTGCCGCCTTCTCCATAAATAATAACGGTTTGCTCTGGTTCGTTTATTTCCACGCGGAAACCGAGGGAAATCAGACAGGAGAGAAAATGTCTGGAATCATCTGAAAACAGAACGCCGGTAAGCGTGCTTTTTCCGTCAGCAAGGGCGGCAAGAAGAAAAGCCCGGTTGGTAATGCTTTTTGAGCCTGGAACTTCTGTCAGAAAGCTATTTTTCTGTTTGCGGTGAAAAGGCTTGATTGCAATATCCGTCATAAAAGGTAATTCCTTTCTGGAGTTATGGGGTTTTGACACCCAAATAGTAGTTGATACCAGATTACGAATGTTTTTGGCGGGTCAAAGGGTCAAAAATCCTTCCATAAGCAAGCTTGCATCGGATTTCCGACCTTTTGACCTTGGTGTCATAAAAATTAATCAACAAGCGGAACAAGATTAGCGCCGCCGTTTAAGCCATCGTAACTGATTAAATATTTTGCGGTAGCACCGTTATGCTCTTCGGCTACTAACATGGTATCCGGGAAGCCCTCTGGAACTACAAGAGAGAGGGAAATCATGTCACCTTTTCCTATATTGGAGCAAGAGGTAAGCAAAGTGCCGCTTCCTTCTTCCAGACCTTCAGAAAGGTCTACACGATATAAGGAAAGAGAGAGCAAGTCAGTGTCAGAAGAGATTAAAAACAGCTCTGCATTTTCATCAATATTCCAGTTTGCCAGTGTTTCCAATCCTTCTATTGAATTCACAAGGTTAAAGGAAAGTACTGCGACAGGGTCGGGACGTACAATATCTGCTTCTACTGCTGCGTCAGCTTCTTCTTTTGTAATAACACGCGCAAGGCTGATATGTGGCTGGTTTTCTGCAAGGACGTTTCCTTCATCATCTTCAACAGGTGTTGAAACACAGATAAGGTCTACCAAGTTCATACCAGCAATGACTTTGCCAAAAGCAGCGTAATATCCATCCAATGGAGTAGAATCTTTTTGTACAATGAAGAACTGAGAGGAAGCACTGTCATAGTCTGAGGAACGAGCCATAGAAATTGTACCGCGGACATGGCTGATTGAGTTTTGTACGCCGTTTTCTGCAAATTCTCCGCGGATTGTGTTTGCAGAGCCGCCCATGCCGGTGCCTTCCGGGTCGCCGCCCTGCATGACAAAGCCGTTAACCACACGGTGGAACGTCAGCTCATCATAGAAACCGGATTCTACAAGAGAAATAAAGTTTGTTACGGTAATTGGGGCCACGTCGGCATTTAACTCCAGTACGATAGTGCCATAGTCCCGAATGTTCAGCTCTACATAATGATAACCGGATAAAAGCTCTTCCGGGTCAGGGTTGTTGTCTTTTTTCTTACAGCCAGAAAACAGCATAGTAACTGTAAGCAGAGAGAGAACAAGAATAAAATAACGTTTTTTTTGCATAATTGCCTCCTTTTCTTTCTAAACATAAGTTGTCCCGATTATTTTGGGATATTTTTGGGTCAGAACTGTGTCAAATAAATGAAGAAATAATGATTGATTTCATACAGAAGACATGGTATGTTAAAGGAAGTGAGTTTTATCGGAAAGGAAAGGCATCTGCATGAAGGTGGAAGATGTTTTGAGCATAGCGTTAGATATTGGCGAGAATATGCTGGAGTGCGGCGCGGCAGTCAACCGTGTGGAAGATACGATTGCACGCATCTGCAGGAGCTATGGAGTTCAAAAAGTGGAAGTTTTCTCTATTAATTTTTTGAGCCTTGTCAGTGCAGTAGATGAGGAGGGGCATGCAGTCACAAGGACAAAGAGGACACATTCTTTAACAACAAATTTATATCAGTTAGAGCTGTTCAATGCCTTGTCGCGCTATGTCTGCAGCAATCAGCCGACAATGGAAGAAATTGAACGTAAAAAGCAGGAAATTTTTTCAAAAGATAAAAATATCGGCTGGCTCTCCTGCTTTGGCTATTTTATTGCGACCGGAAGTTTTGCGATTTATTTTGGAGGAAGCCTTTTGGATGGGCTGGCAGCAGCTCTGATTTCTTTGTTTGTTTTTGCAGCAAATCGTTATACAAGAAAGAAGAGTACAAATCAGCTTGTGCATACAGTCGTTATGACAACGTTTGCCGGAGTGCTTGCAATTCTCCTTGTCAGGCTTGGTATTGGGCAGCATGTGGACAAGGTGATGATTGGAGATATTATGTTGTTTATTCCGGGGCTTGTTATGGTGAATTCCATTCGGGACATGCTGTATGGGGATATTATGACCGGCCTGTTCCGTCTGGTGGAAGCTATTTTAGTTGCTCTTGCAATTGCGGGCGGCATGGCGGTTTCGCTCCTTGTGCTGGGAGGGCTGCTTCCATGAGCGATTATGTGGTTTCACTGCTTTCGGCGTTTGTCGGAACGATAGGTTTTTCGATTTTCTTTAATATAAAGAAGGAACGTCTTTTGTATGCGGCTGTGTCAGGAACCGTTATCTGCGGAGTTTATCTGTTGTGTGTCAAATGGCTGAAAGGGGATTTATTTTTAAGCAACCTGATTCCGTCGGTACTTGCAACCATTTATGCAGAAATTTCTGCACGCCTCAAAAAAGCACCATCGATTATTTTCCTTTTGCCTGCTATCATTGTATTGATTCCGGGCGGCAGTTTCTATTATACAATGAGCCATCTGGTCAGTGGAGACAGAGAACAGTTTCGGGAAGTCGGTATCCAGACGATGCAGTCTGCACTTGGTATTGCAGTCGGTATTCTTCTTGCAACTGCATTTTTCTATCAGGCGGCACATATGATTCAGATAATAAGGCAAAGAAGGGACAAGCAAAAAGAGAAAAAGGCATAAAAACAGCAACAATCCGGAAGGATTTGTTGCGGAACTAAAAACAGCAGCAGCCCTTCCAGTACACAGCTGGATTTTAGGGGCAAAAGAGACTAAAATCCAGCTAGTGGTTTGTGTACTGGAAGGGAGTGCTACGGAACTATTAATAGGAGGTTAAGTATGAACGAATTAAGAGCGCCTATGGGCTGGAACAGCTGGGACTGCTATGGTCCGGCTGTCGATGAAGCAACTGTAAGGAAAAATGCGGAATTTATGGCAGAGCATTTAAAGCAGCACGGCTGGGAGTATGTTGTTGTGGATATCCAGTGGAGCAATCCAACTGCATCAGAGCATGAGTACCAGCCGTTTACGGAACTCTGCATGGATGAGTATTCCCGGCTGATTCCGGCGGAAAACCGCTTTCCGTCTTCGGCAGGAGGAAAGGGTTTTGCACCGCTTGCAGAGTATATACATTCATTGGGATTAAAGTTTGGTATCCATATTATGAGAGGGATTCCGCGTCAGGCAGTACATCAGAATACAAAAATTAAGGGAAGCAAAAAGACTGCAAGACAGATTGCGCAAACTGCAAGTATTTGCGGCTGGAATACTGATATGTATGGTGTGGATGTATCAAAAGAGGGTGCAAGGGAGTATTATGACAGTCTGTTTGAACTGTATGCTTCTTGGGGTGTTGATTTTATTAAATGCGATGATATAGCAAGGGAGCTTCCTCATGAGGAGGCAGAGCTTGTGCTTCTTAGCGAGGCGCTGCATGGTTGCGGCAGAGAGATGGTGCTTAGCCTTTCTCCAGGTCCTGCATTGCTTGAAAAGGCAGAGCTTTATAAGCAGGTAGCGGATATGTGGCGTATTACTGATGATTTCTGGGATAAATGGGATCTGCTTTATGATATGTTTTCTCGTACAGAGAAGTGGTGTACGCATACCGGAGCGGGCAATTGGCCGGATGCCGATATGCTTCCGATCGGACCGCTTCGCCAGAATTATGATAAGAAGAACTGGACTAAATTCACAAAGAACGAACAAGTCACGATGATGACGCTTTGGAGTATTTTCCGTTCTCCTCTTATGATTGGCGGCGAAATGACAGGATTTGATGAGTTTACAATGAGCCTGCTGACCAATGAGCGCATCCTTGGAATGCATAAAAATGCTCGCCATTCTCATCAAGTATGGAGAAGGAAGATAGATGGAACAGAGTATATCCTTTGGACTGCGGCAGCTGCAGATGGTGGGCAGTATGCAGCCCTCTTCCATGCTGGAGAGGAGCCAGGAAGCATAATGCTTTCCTTGGCTGATTTAGAGCTTTATGGAACTTATAAGGCAGCAGAGCTTTGGAGCGGTGAAGAAAGCACGATAGAGGGAAGCTTTGAAGTAAGCCTTGCAAGACATGAGGCAAAAGCGTGGAAACTGGAGTATTTGTCTGAATAAAAATAAAAAAGACAGCCCTAGCAGCGTCAAGAAGCGCTGCTAGGGCTGTCTTTTTCTGAAATAAAAGTAAAAACAGCAGCAATAGGTATCACAGCAGCCGGAACTTCCAAGAAATAAAGAAAGAATTAATTCTTGATTAAGAATTAGATTTTTAAAACTTTGTTCATAATTGTGTGGTATGCTTAAGGCAGAAGAAAGAAAAACAGATTTGTGAAGTATGTTCTGTTGACAAAGAACTGCATAACAATAGATGCTATGGAATTAAAAAGGAGAATGTATTGAATGGAAGAAACAACAAAAATTTCAAAGATTTATAAAACGCCGGCGGATGTATTTGAAGAGTGGGAGCGTATGCGGCTGATTTATGATGCAGCGCTTAGAGAAGTCAATACAAAGTTGGAGATTTTGAACAACGAGTTTAAGATGGCGCATCAGTATAACCCGATTGAACATATTACATCCAGAATCAAATCGCCGGAGAGCATTGCAAAAAAACTGAAGCACAACGAGCGTGAAGTGACGATGGAGAACATCATCAAATATATCAATGATGTGGCAGGAATCCGCATTATCTGTTCCTTTACCTCAGATATCTACCGGATTGCCAGCCTGATTGCAAAGCAAAGCGATGTTACGGTTCTGAAAGTCAAGGATTATATTGAAAATCCCAAGGAGAATGGCTATAAAAGCTACCATATGATTGTGTCCGTGCCGATTTTTCTGACTAATATGGTTGTGAATGCAAAAGTGGAAATTCAGATACGTACAATTGCGATGGATTTTTGGGCAAGTTTAGAGCATAAAATGTATTATAAATTTGAAGGCAATGCGCCTGCCAGTATTCGCCGCGAGTTAAAAGAATGTGCTGATTTGGTTGCATTCCTTGACCAGAAGATGCTTGCAATCAATGAGGAAATCCGCCTTTATTCAGGGGAAGAAGAGGCGGAAGACAGTGAAATGGACTTTGGACTGAGGGAACTGTATGGAACGATAACAGAAGAGGAAGACGTACTTGAAACACCTTCCGAGGAGCAGCCGGAAGAGAAGAAAGAAGAAAGAGAAGAAGGAAAAAAAGAGCAGGTACATCAGGCGCATCCGGCAAAGGGAAAAGGACTCCGAAGTTTTTGGTTTGAGAAGGCAGAAAAAGGGCAGGCGGTCAAAAAGTAAAAGGAAGTGTTACTTGACAACTGAAAAATGGATATGCTATGATATATTTCCGCTATTTATCAAAATGGATTTTAGTAAGGACTAAAGGAGGTAGCATATGGAAGCCGCACATAAGAAAGGTCTGAATGCCGAAATAATCAAACATGATTTAGAGCATTGCTGTAAGGGCGAGGATGTATGCGGTCAGTGCCAGGGAAAGGCCTGCACAATAGGTTTTGCAAAACAATGCATACAGGAGTACAAAAAAGAGCCAAAAAGAGAGGTATCTGGTGGTTCTAGCCGTATTCCGACAATGGATTTCAAGGTATTTGATGAAATCGAATTGGAAATAGCAATCGCGCATATTCTTAAGGAATGCAAGGACTGCAAAGAGGATCATGTCGAGGACTGCATTATCAATGTAATCCGAAATTGTTATGAAGTCAATTTGTTTGGAGATCTGCATCCTTACGAAGGAAGCTCATTGCAATATTTAATGTATTTAAATGCTCATTTTCCTGAGAAAGCAGAAAAGGTTGCAGAATTCTATAAAGCTTTGGCATAAAGTTTCAGCACCTTCCTTATTTTAATTAGCACAGATATTATTGCTGATGGAAGTATACATATTTTATAAACATAATTTGGTGAAAAAGGGGCATAGGAATTTTCCTGTACCCCTTAAAAATTTTTATGAAGGTTTTTATGAATGCGTATTGCGGTATTCGTTGGCCGACATTCCCTCCATCTTTTTGAATACCCTTGAAAAATGTGCCAAGTCCTGAAAACCGACCATCTCTGCTATATCGCAAATTCTGAGAGATGGATCTTTGAGCAGTTCCTGCGCCTTTTTCATACGGACACTGTTTAGAATATCCGTAAAGGTCTTGCCGGTATGTTTATTGAGCAGTTTGGACAGATGCCATTGGCTGACATAGACTTGGTCTGCCACATCTGCCAGACGGAGCCTTTCCTGAGAGTTATCCTGTATATATTGCAGGGCATTTTTTACGATAAAGCTGTTGGCTTCATTATGATAAGGAACTTCTTTGTCGTCAGCCGCCTCATCTTCTTTAGGGAGAGAAGGTGAAGGAACATGTTCTTCAGACTGGGCAATCCGCCCGGTTGCTTCATCGAGTGCTTCCTCCAGCTCATTCATTTTGGAAGGTTTTAAGAGAAAGCGTGCCACACCCAAAGAGATTGCCTCTCTGGCATATTCAAATTCTCTGTATCCGGTCAGGATGATGATTTGCATATTGGGAAATTCTGATTTCAGTGCAGCGATCATTTTCAGACCATCCAATTCGGGCATATGAATATCCGAAATGATAATATCAGGGCATTCTTTCCGAATCATATCCATGCCTTCCTTGCCGTTGTAGGCAAAGCCGACCACCTGGCAATTCCATTTTTCCCAAGACATGGTTTTACAAAGCCCTTCTACAATTAATGGTTCATCATCAATAATGGCTACTTTGTACATTCTATCATCACCCTTTCACAGCACCTGCAGTCATACCTTTGATAATATACTTCTGTAAGAAACAGTATACTACAATTACAGGTACAATTACCAGAGATACTGCCGCAGCCATCAGGCCATAATTTGTTCCCTCTTTGGAGGTCAGTTGGGTTAAAAGAGTAGTAATACCATACATATCAGGTCTTTTTAAGAAAAACATCTGTGTAAACAGGTCATTATAGCTCCACAGGAAAGAGAAAATGGCTACGGTTGCAAAAGAAGGCTTGGTAAGAGGCAGCACGACCTTGAAGTAAATCTGAAATGCGTTGCAGCCTTCCATATAGGCGGCTTCTTCTAGTTCCAGAGGCAATCCTTTGATATAACCAATCAGTACAACCATTGCAAAGGAGAGGTTGCCTGCTGTCTGTGGCAGGATGACTGAGAGCATAGTCAGGAACCAATTGCCAGTACCTGCAATCCCCCAGGAAAATTCCATAGAAAACACAGGAATGATAGTACAAAATGCCGGAAACATCATGCCTGCAATAACAAGGGAATAAAGTACCTTAGAACCGCGGAATTTGTATCTGGAAAGCGCATAGGCACCCATACCTGCAAAAAATATGACAAGCAGGGCAACCATAGCAGAGATAAAGATACTGTTCTTATAGGCATTTAAAATGTTCAGGTTGCCAAAGGCTTTTCGGTAGTTGGCAAATGTAAATAATTCTCCAAAGGGCAAGGAAAAGGAATCTGCCAGAATCTTATCCTTTGCTTTAAAGGAGTTTTGAACCACCCAAATGATGGGATATATTGTAGTTGCAGACCAGAACAGCAGTGTCAGGTAGACCATGCCCCGGCCAATGGAAAACTTAAGTTTTTTTGCCATATCTCATCACCCCTTTAATAATCCTTTTCACGGAACACAGCATTGACGATTTTAGACAGTACAATGCCAAGAACGACAATCAGGACTGCAAGTGCAGAACCATAATCCACATTTTTTGTTTCCATTGTATGGTAATACATATAGGTTCCGGTTAAAAACGTGGACTTGAGCGGCATCCCTTTTGGGAACATAGTCCACGGCAGGTCAAATACTTTGAGTGCCCCGGTAACGGCAAGTATGCTGCAGGTACAGATAACATTGTGCAGGAGAGGAACCGAGATATAACGTACCCTCTGCCATGTGGATGCGCCGTCTATTTTTGCTGCCTCATAGAGTTCATCGGAAATGTTATTAAGGCCAGTAATCAAGATAACAAAATAGAATCCGACATATTGCCACATGACCGGCAACATCATTGTGAAAAGAGCAATCCCTTCTGACTTCCAGTCTGTCAGTGTTTTCTTTCCGAAAAATTCTAGTAACTGATTAAGCATTCCCTTGTTATACAAAAAAATCAGGTTGAATAACAGGCCAAGTGCAGTGGCAGAGATTACAATCGGGAAGAAGAATACGGTTTTAAAAAAACGCTTTCCTCTGCCGATATTATCTACCATCAGAGCTAAAATAATAGCAATCCCCACTTGGAAAACCAAAGTGGCGAGCATCATCAAAAGAGTGTTTTTAATGGATGTCAATACATTTGGGTCGCGGAACATCTCTATGTAATTGGTATACCACGGAGTGTTGAATGTAGTGCCGGATGTCCCAAGCTGGCGGATGTCCATAAAACTGTTTATGATATTTTTAAAGAAAGGATAGTACAAATATAGTGTCATAAGCAGGAACGCAGGCAGAAGAAATAAGAATGCCGGCTTCTTGTTGCGATAAATATTTGCTCCCATAAAACACCTCCAATATTGTTCAAGGGTCTTTGGAAAAAGAAGGCAGGGTAATCCCCTGCCCCTTTTCAGATATTGTTTATGTTGTATTACTTTTTATAGTAAACGGCGAGGCCTTCTGCTACGGCATCTTTTGCGCTCACTTTTCCTGTTACAATTTCAGGCATTCCATCAAATGTGGATACACGGCATTCACCTGGGAACAGATCCTGTACAGCGGCTGTGAAGGAAGTAACACCTGCTATCATCTTCATGGCTTTTATCTGTAAATCATTAAAACTTGCAGGGTCTACTTCTGGTGTGTTGTTCAACGCAGAAGCTGCGTGTTGTGCAAATACGGCTACAACGCTGTCAGAGGTCATATATTCTATGAAGCTGATAGCTGCGTCTCTCTTTTCTGGATCATCCCATGCTTTTCTGGTAATGTAGTAGCCGGAAGAAAGGCCGCCTACCAAGTCGGTTGCTTTTCTGTCGCCATTGCCTGGCACATATGTAACATCAAACTTAGCCAGTTTTTTTGTATCCAGTGTGGAAGGCTTATCCGGATCCGACTGGCAGGATTTCACGATACCTTCTACTTTCCAAGAGCCGTCAATCAGGAATGCTGCTTTTCCTTCTGTAAACATTGCAAAAGTCTCATCATCTGTTGCAGAAAGTGTATTGTCAGGGAAATATCCCAATTCGTACAGTTCTTTGATGTCATTTAGGCCGGCAACCCATGCCTGGCCGTATGCATCGTCTGCGTTCTTCGGAATTTCCAGATGATTGCTTGGGGACTGGTGGTTAAAAATTGCAAACTCCCACCAATAATGAGGCGTGTTGCCGAGTGCTGCAGCAATAGGTGTGAAGCCGGCTGCTTTAATTTTTTCGCAGTCCTTCTTAAACATTTCCATTGTATAGTTTTCACCAGGGATTGCTACGCCTGCTGCTTCTAAGATTTCTGTATTGAAGAACATTGCTTCCCAGAAACCATTTACCGGCACTGCATATTTCTTGCCATCCACCAAAGAACCAGGAATCTTGCCATCTTCCATGTTCTTTGCGTAATTCGGATATTCTTTGCGGATTTCGTCAATGGATACGACTTTTCCTGCTTCAATAAAGCTGTTTGCATCTGCGCCGTTGAAGTAGAAAAGGACATCTGGTTCGGAACCGGTTTCAAAATCGGTAGCGACCCTCATTTTAAAGGTTTCACTTGATGATGCAGAAGTATCTACGACTTTGTTGCCAGTCTGTTTTTCCCATTCTTTCACGGCATCTTTGTAATTTTGCGCGTTGGTATCTTCACCTGCAAATGTTGTGGTGACGTTCAGTTCTACGGAACCGTCCTTCCCATCTCCTCCTTTCCCGCATCCGGTTACGGATAACAGCATGATTCCGGCGAGCATTGTTGCTATCATTCTTTTTCTCATTTTGACCTCTCATTCTGCCGCCGCAGGCGGCTTTCAATTTAGAAAGGAATTTGTGCAGTAGCACAAATTCCCGGTTGAAAAAGTTTTGATTTTTCAACCTATCCTCCCTTTTGTTCGGTTACATCTATATCATACCTGCAAAAGAGAGAAAAGGTAATTGTTGGTTTTGGTCTTTTTTGCTTTTTATTGCTCGTTTTGCGCCTCTGTTTTGAGCAAAATTGTGCTAATTGTATTGCCTTGCTCATTTCCTGTTATAAATAATCCACAATCAGAGCCATATATTATCTTGAGTCTTTGGTCAACATTACGAATTCCAAGGCTCACTCTTTTTTCGCCGGATGGGCTGGAATTTGCAGAGAGCAATTGGTCTATTTTTTTCTTATTCTCGGTAGTCAGACGGCCGTTGTCCTCAACCTCAATGCACAGATAGCCGTCTTCCCTTTTATAGAGGCGGATTTCCAGACAGCCTTTTGCAGAGATATTCATGCCATGTTCCACAGCATTTTCCACGATAGGCTGAATAATCAGGCGCGGTACCTGAACTGTCATAAGCGTCTCATCGATATGTTTTGTACACTGGAATTTCGCTCCAAAGCGGTGGGAGATAATGTAGAGATAGGCATCGGCATATGCCATTTCTTCTGCGATGGAGTGAAACTGCTGTTCCTTGCGGTTCATAGTGGCGCCCAGCATGGTGGAAAGGGCTTCGATCATGCCGCTCACTTTGTAGTTCCCATTTAGCCGTGCTTCCCAGTTGATGATTTCCAATGTATTGTTTAAGAAATGCGGATTGATCTGCGACTGCAGAGCCATGATTTTGGCATCACGCAAAGCAACCTCTTCTAAATAAATCTTGTCAAACTGGTTCTTTAATTGAAGAGACATATGGTTGAAGGAATCTTTTACATGATAGAATTCTTCATTGTCTTCCTTGTTTTCAAGCTGTATGCCAAGATTCCCTTCTCTGACGGCATCTGCGGCGGTAATCAGCTCCTGCAGTGGGACGGTTACTTTCTTATGGAAAAAACGCATGATTTGGACGACAAGCGGTATCATAAAAATAATCAGAATCAAAAAGACATACTGTACGGTAATCATCTCCGCATGAAGCACCCGGTTGTCCAATGTGACAGAGATGATTATGGTTCCATTATAAGTGTTTATTTTACGGTGGGCATAGGAATAGACTCCCTGGCGATGTTCATACACCGTATTGTCTTCCTCTTTTTCAAATAACTGCATGGTGTAATCCGAGAGAGTATGAGAGGTGCTGTTATCTTTGGAATCTGTCAGTTCACCATTCCAGTACATGCTGGCATCTGTATACCCCCATATACCGGCATAGCTTTCCATTAAGGAGTCTTTGTCCAATTCCAAAGACAGCACGGCATAAGGGACAAATTTAGAATTTACAAGGTTCCGGACCATATAAATCCTGCCGTCCACATGTACCAGTGTGGTAGCAGTATCCAGGCTTTCTGCTGTTTTAAGTATTATGTCTTTTGCCTGTGCATGGAAGAATTTAATATCCTGATAGGTTCCTCCGTTGCTGTTATTTAGGGCATAGTAGCAGTTTCCATCTTCTAACAGCACGAGTTCTGCGGTTTTGCAGTTATCATTCCATGCATACTGCTGCGTTAAGAAAGTATCTACACTGTTTTTCAAGGCGCCCCGGTCGTGATCTGTCTGGTATCTGGCATAGGCCTGAGCAATAACCGCCATATAAGATGCATTTTTGGAAGCTAATTCGCAGTCCTTTAGCTGCATCTGCATAATGTCTGTGGTCTTTTCCAAAGAAGACATAATAGTATGCTCCATCTGGCGGTAAAGATTGCCTATGATCAGGAGTATCACAGCGAGGGTCAACATAAATAACGGAAAAAACCACCCTAACAGGAGCTTTCGTATCATGCTCCATTTCAGTGATTTTTTCCGTTTATATAATTCGTTCTTCTTTATGGTGTACTTTTTCATTTTTTATCCGCTTCCTGTCCTTTTCTTTTAGTTTATACTATTTTATTGTTTTATGGAAGTACAGTAGCGGCTTTAAAAGTGAATTTTATAGGAACTGTCTGATGTCATAAAGCAAATTCTGAAAAGTTATTTTAAGGATAAGTAAGTCTCAAATATTTCGCAGAATGCTGCTGCTTCACTTTGATCTTTCATTTCACAGAAGATTCGCAAAAGAGGCTCTGTTCCTGAAAATCTTACAGAAATCCAGCCACCATCCTTCAGGTAAACTTTAAGGCCGTCCAGATAGGAAATCCGGTCAATTTCATAAGGAAGCTCGGGAAGTTCTTTGTCTTCAAGAAGCTGTTTCTGAATCTCTGTTTTTCGTTGCGGGCTGAAACGGTAGTCTCGTTCTTCCAATGCCATGCCCCCGAATTCTCTGCGTATAGTTTCCATAATCTGAGATAATGGCATGCCGGTTACGGCGATTAGTTCTACCAAAAGGGCAGATGCATAAATTCCATCTTTGCCTTTGATATGGCCCCTTACTGCCATGCCGCCGGAGGATTCGCCGCCGATAATCGCATCTGTGGCAAACATTTTTGCAGAGATGTGCTTGAACCCTACAGGAACTTCATAGCAGGCTTCCCCAAAGCTTTCTGCTACCCGGTCCAGCAGGTGCGTAGTACAGATATTTCTGACAGCGGCGCCGTGCCATCCTTTATATTTTACCAGATAGTAATACAGCAGCACAAGAATATCATTGGGATGGAGAAAATTTCCTTTATCATCTATTACGCCGATTCTGTCTGCGTCTCCGTCTGTTGCAATACCAAGGTCACAATGCTTGTCTGTCACATAGTTCTGCAGAGTACGCAGAGTCTGTGCCGTAGGTGCAGGCAGCTTGCCGCCAAACAGGGTGTCGTGCCGCTGGTGAATCGTTTCTACCTCACATCTTGCGGTCAGCAGAATTGTTTTAAGGGAAGTTTCGCTGACACCATACATAGGGTCAAGGGCAATACGCAAAGCGCGTGTTCTGATTTTATTCATGTCCACTGTATCGATGATGCTGTCCAGATATTCATTCAGTGGGTAAATTTCTTCAATCAGGCCTTGTTTGAGGCCTTCCTGGTAAGGCAGGTCTTCCACCGGAATATCTGTCACTTCGCTGATATATCTTTCTATATCAGCGGTCTGCTCTTCGTCAGCATCCCTGCCGCCGTAAGTAAAGACCTTGATGCCATTGTAAATTGCAGGATTGTGGCTTGCCGTAATCATCATGCCATAGTGGAAGCCATGCTTCATTACATAGAACATAACAAGCGGCGTAGGCGCTGACTTATTGATAAGATATGCCTTGATGCCTTCTCTGGCAAAGACCTGTGCTGCCCACTGCATGGCTTCTTTTGATAGAAAGCGCCTGTCATATCCAAGCACAATTCCTTCTGCCGCCACATTTTCTTCTCGCATTTTATCACAGATGGCTCTGGATAAAATCTGAATATTTTCTCTTGTAAATTCGTCCCCGATTATAGCCCGCCAACCGCCTGTGCCAAATTGAACCATAGTTGTTCCTCCTATTCAAAGTTCCGCAGCAGCCCTGCTAGCACACCAACATCCAAGTTTGCTTTGCGTTTGCTTATCGCATCCGCAAAAGCAAACTGTGCGCTATCCAGGCTGCTGCTGTTTCAAAGTTCCGCAGCAGCCCTGCTAGCACACCAACATCCAAGTTTGCCTTGCGTTTGCTTGTCGCATCCGCAAAAGCAAACTGTGCGCTATCCGGGCTGTTGCTGTTTACATTGTGATTTCCACGGTATGACTGCTTCCTGCTGGCATGATTTTGATTTTGTCTGTGAGGCAGCCGTCTACGCGGATTTCTTTTACGCCTTTCATGGAAGCATGTGGATTGTTTACTTTGATATGGTATTCGGCTCCTCGGAAAATCCGGACTGCCGTAAATTCTTTCCAGTCGGATGGAATGCAAGGGTCTACCTGCAGGCAGTCATAATCTGGGCGGATGCCAAGGATGTATCTGGTGGCGGCGAAATAGGACCAGCCGCCGGAACCGGTCATAAAAGGATGCCGTGCCCTGCCGAAAGCAGAGTGGTCTTTTCCGGCAATAAACTGGCAATAGGAATAAGGTTCTGCTTCCCTCGTTTCTATCTTGTCGTTTTGCAGATAAGGACAGAGGGCATCATAGAATTTCATTGCAAGGTCGCCTCTCCCTCTGATACAGGCCGCTGCCCATGCCCAAGGGTTTGGGTGGGAGAAGATGGCGCCGTTTTCTTTCAGTCCCGGATACACTCTGGTAACAAACCCAATGTCCTCGTCCGGCACTGTGTAGGAAGGAGTATTTAAGAGGAGTCCGAAAGAAGTGTAGAGGTATTCATCAATGGCCTTCAAAGCCATATCTGCTTTTTCATTATCGGCTGCACCGGAAAGCACCGCCCATGAATTTGATTCCAGATGAACCTTTCCTTCTGCATCCTCTTTTGTGCCGATTTTTCTGCCCTTGGAAGTGATGCCACGAAGGAACCATTCCCCATCCCAAAGTACGTTGTTACAGATTTCTTTTACCTGTTCTGCGATTCTGGTGTAGTGTGCTGCGTCTTCGGTTTTGCCAAGATAAGATGCCAAACCGATAAAATGCTGCAGCGCCCAGTAGTGCAGGAAACTGACCATAGCGCTTTCACCGCCGCCTAAGTTCAGGCAGTCGTTCCAGTCTGCTCGCAAACCCTTACAGATGCCGTTTGCGCCTACCTGCTTTGCAGAGAAGTCCAGAATCTTTTTCAAATGCTCATAGATGGTTTCTGTCTCTTTGCTTCCGGCAAGAAAGGTGTCTGCATAGGGAAGTTCTTTGGAGGCAAAAGAGATGTCGCCGGTTTCTTTGATATATTCCACTACGGCGCCTACCAGCCAAAGTGCATCATCAGAGCAGGCATCTTTCAGTCCATGTAAGATACTGTCTTTGTCCGGAGTCGGAATAACAGTAGGAGATTGGAAAGGCTTGCTGTTTTCATCCGGAAGAAACCATTCCGGCTGGAACAGATGCAGGCCATAACCTGTGCTGGTCAGGCCACGCAGGAGCTGTTCAATGCGTTCCCGGCATTTATCCGGATTGGAGTGGGGAACTGTCATGGCATCCTGTGCCGTATCCCGGTAGCCGAGGCCTACTCTGCCACCCACTTCAATGAAGGAGGCAAAGCGCGAGAACATGACATTGATTTCCGACTGGTACAAGGCCCAAGTGTTAATCATGGTATTCATGCCGGCATTTGGTGTCTGAATCTGCAGTTTGGAAAATTTGTTTTCCCAGTATTGCTTTAAATCTGTGTAGACAAAATCCACAGTCTCTGGATTTGCATATTTGGTACGTATGCGTTTTCCTTCAGAGCGCCGTCCTTCTCCCAGCATGAAAATAATTCTTGCTTCCTCGCCGGGCTGGAGGGTCAGATTCTTTTGCAGGCTTCCGCAGTGATTGCCGCCTTTTTCATAGGAAGAAAAGCAATTTCCTGCAGATATGGCAGCAGGATTTGTTTCGGTGTTATATGTTCCAATAAAGCGGTCCCGCATACAGTCAAAGCCATCTGGGGTTTCACTCATAGTAAAGTACTGATAGCCCTTTTCTTCATAAAACAGGTCCTCTTCAATAATACCATCTTCATAGGAAGAACCTGCGCAATAAAGGCTCATCTGATGATTCTGGTTGTCAATCATGATATGGTGGAAGGAAAATTCCAAATAGGAGAACAGGCTCAAGTTTCTTGGGATATTCCCTGTATTTTTGATTTTCACGTCCCATAGCTGTACGGCTTCTCCTCTTGGAATCACCATAGTTTGTGAAGCCTTGATGTCTTGATAGGTACATTCGTATACGGTGTAGGACATGCCGTGGCGGCAGGTATATTTAGCGGCATCCAGCGGCTTTCCTACAGGCTGCCAGGAGACAGACCAGTAATCTGCTTTGTCATTGTCTCTGATATAGACGTAAAAGCCGGGTCTGTCCATAGGTATTGCATTGGCTCTGAACCGACTGATTCGGTGGTATTCCGGTGTCTTATAAAACAGGTAGCCGCCGGCTGTGTGATTGACTACTGCCGCCATATCTTCTACCCCCAAATAATTGGTCCATGAACATGGCAAGTCCACTCTGTCAATAACATATTCCCTGTGTTCGTTGTCAAAATATCCGTATTTCATAGTATCCCTCCCCCATTTTGTTTCTGCTACTAGCTTCATTATAAAGAAGCGGCAAACGAATGAGAAGAGAAGATGATGTGATAATTTGCTAATTTTTGTTGAGTAAGCTGGGAGAGGTATATTGTACATTTAAGCAGGCTTTTGCTACCCTAATCATTTCTATAAATTCAGAATGAATATGAATAAAGGAGCATAGGAAATTCCTATGCTCCGTAAAAACCTTTCATCAAGGTTTCTAAATATTCCTGGTCTTTTCTTCCCATCAGTTCTCTTGCCGAATGCATGGCAAGTATCGGAACTCCGATGTCTACGGTTTTCATCGGCAGCCAGCCGGAAATAATCGGGCCGAGCGTGCCGCCGCCGACTATGTCGGAACGGTTGGCAAACTTCTGGTATTTTACGCCGTGCGCTTCACAGACAGCCTGCGTGATGGCAACTGCTTCGGTGTCGAAGGTATACCGCTGGCAGCTGTTCAGTTTCAGCACGATGCCCTTGTTCATAAGAGCCTGGTTGACCGGGTCATACTTTTCTGCATGGTGTGGGTGCAGGGCGTGCGCCACATCTACAGAAAATAAAAAGCTGTTTAGGATACTGTCTGAAAGTGCCTGCTGCTCAAATCCAAGGGAAGCATAGATTTTTTCCAATACCATCTGCAGCAGAGCCGAGTCTGCGCCCTGTTTGGAGCGGCTTCCGATTTCTTCGTGGTCAAACAGGACTGCCACATTGATGCCGTTTTCCCGGTTCTTTTCGCTGATTCCGGTCAATAGCGCATAACAGGAAGTCAGGTTATCGAGGCGAGGGGAGGAAATAAATTCTTCTTCCTGTCCGATAAAGCAGCCTTCTTCTGCCAGATATACGTACAAATCAAAATCCAGAATTTCTTCCTTTTCTGCAGAAAGCTCTTTGGCTAACATCGTAAGGAAATAGTCGTCCTGATTCAGCCCTTCTTCAAGAAGACCAAGAACCGGAAGCATGTCCGACTGTTTGTTTAATTCAATGCCTTCATTTACCTTGCGGTTCATGTGTATTGCAAGGTTTGGAATCGTTGCAACCGGGCGTTTAAAATCTATCAGCCGGAGTTCCGGATGATATGCGTCTTTTCCTTTTAATGCAACACGTCCCGCAATCGAAAGCGGACGGTCCAGCCATGTATTTAGAATCGGACCGCCATAAATTTCAATGTTCAGTTTTAAATAAGGGCCGCCGGTCAGTTCTGCTTTTGGCTTTATGTGCAGGCATGGATGGTCGGTATGTGCTGCCGCCACATGGAATTCCTGCGTCTGCTCTGTCTGTTCTCCAATCGTAAATGCGATAAGTGAGGTGCTGTATGCGGTCAGGTAATAGCGGCCGCCTTTTTGGATGTCAAAGTGCTGTCCCAGCGTCAGTTCTTTAAACCCCTTTGCCTTTAAAATTTCTCTGCCTGCCTCCACTGCCTGATGCGGTGTGGTTGCTGCTTTGATATAATCCAGTAAAGCCATAGTATGCCTCCGTAGTAAGAACGTTTTTGTCTTTGTCATATCAGAAAGATAGTGTCAGTGCTGCTTATGCATCAACGCCATTATAGCAAATTTTTTGGGTGGGGGCAAGGCTGCAAAGAGGCTTTGGATTTATAATTCAATCTGCCTTTCACGTATTGCCTGTTGAAGCTGTTTGTTCCATGTGATATACTGTAGCTACCTTCACTTAATAAGGGGATACACGCCCTGAACCATGAAATTGGCTCAGTTCTGACCGTGTGTACCCTTATTAGGTGAAGGTAGCATCGGCATCTGAAAAATAATCCGGTTTTTTCACAAATTTTATGATGGAAAAGGAGACAGGGCATGTTGGAATTTAAGTACGATACACAGCTTTTAATCGAAGGGACAGATTTAGACGAGGATGTTATTACAGAATATATTACAGAGCATTTTAAGGGAGACTGTCTGCTTGCAGTTGGCGATGAAGAACTGATTAAGGTTCATTTCCATACCAATGAGCCGTGGCAAGTGTTGGAGTATTGTGCTTCCCTTGGTGAAATTTATGATATTGTGATTGAAGATATGGAGAGGCAGGCAAAGGGCCTGCATGGCTGAATAAATGGATGCTGAGTATTTTGAACATTGCCGGATGGCAGTTTTAGACCGTGAACGTCTTGGGGATGGCGGAATAGGAACACTTAGCGAAAAGACGGTTCACAGCGTGTTGAAACAGTATATTTCCCGAAGCCTCTCCTGCCAGGAAATCAAGGTCGGCACTTTTTTCGCAGATGTCATGATAGATGGGCATATCTTTGAAATTCAGACAAGGCAGTTTAACAAGCTGAGAAGAAAGCTGGATTATTTTCTCAAGGACCATCCGGTTACAGTGGTATATCCGCTTGCCGCCAGAAACTATCTGCGCTGGGTGTCGCCGGAGACAGGGGAGATTTCCGCTTCTCATAAGTCGCCGAAGATAGGAAATCCATTGGCTGTATTTGCGGAGCTTTACCGCATTCGTCCATTTCTTGCAGAACAGAATTTTTCGCTTAAAATAGTGATGATGGATACAGAAGAATATCGGCTGTTAGACGGCTACAGCCGTGACAAGAAAAAAGGGGCGACCAAGTGTGACAGGCTGCCGCTCTCCCTTGTGGCAGAATATGATATTGAGACACCGGCGGATTATATGATGCTGCTTCCGGCAGAGCTTCCAGATACATTTACGGCAAAGGAGTTTGCAAAGCTGGCACGGATTCCGCTTTCTCTGGCTCAGACAGCCCTGCTTCTTTTGTCTGAGCTTTCGGTCGTAATCCGTATTGGGAAAGAAGGGAATTCTTATTTATATGAACTGGCTGTTTAGCAGCGATTTGCCCATACAGGCAGGTCGCTGTATCTTTTATTCTGAAATTTTCTTTCTGCTTTTGTTGTTTTTTGCTGCTTTTGCTGTTTTTTTATGGTACTTTCCTGCTTTTTTCAATCCCCTTGCAGTTTTACCTCTTTGCAAAAGAAGGAATCTATGGTAGAATAATTCTGTATTACTTTTGTAACAAAAATGATATATATTCTTAAGAAGGGAACTTTATTTATGAAAAAAACCCATCAATTGTTGATCGGTCTTGCTACGGTCTGTCTTTGTTTTTTCCTGACAGCAGCAGTCGGAAGCTTTCATACGGTTTTTTCAGAAATTTCAGATGAGCAGGATGCAGAGGCAGAAGGGGCATCCGCTCATTTTCCGTCCTCTGACGAGGCAAGCACCAATGTACCAAAACCTTCACCTTCTGAGTCGGAGGATTTTTTGGACGACCTGCATCTGATGCAGCTTCCACAGACGACAGGGACGGTGCCGTCACCGACCCCGACACTTACTCCTGCACCAACACTTACCCCAACACCTACTCCGTCACCGACTCCAACACCTACGCCGACCCCAAAGCCATTTCAGGTTGATTTTGCTGTAGCTGCGGTATCTAACAACTTAAATATCCGAAAGAGTGCCGGAACAAATGCCACAATTATCGGAAAACTCCACAGGAACGGATATGCTACAATTTTGGAACGTGGGGCAGAATGGACAAAGATTTCAACCGGAAATATCAAAGAAGGCTATGTCAGTACAAAATATCTCTTCTTAGATGATGAGGTTCTTCGTATCTGTGATGAACTAGAAGCTGCAACTGCAGTGGTCAAGGTAAGCGCACTTAATGTCCGCTCTGGTCCTGGCACCGAGTTTGACCGTGTGAATCAGGTCACTAAAAATGAAGTCTTTCCAGCCATTTTAACAAAAAGCTATGAAGGCTGGATTGCTATCCGCCTTCCAAACCGTTCTATTGGATATGTCTCTGCAGAGCACGTGCGTCTGGAGTATGATTTAGAGGAAGGCCTTACTCTGAAAGAAATTGAGGATGCTGAAAAGAAAGCCAAAGCAGAAGAGGCAATGGCGCGTGCAAGAGTTACCTTTATTCCGGAAACCACGCGCACAACAAAGCATACATTGACAGATGCCGAGATGAAGCTGTTTGCTACCGTTATTTATAACGAGGCAGGAGACCAGGGATATGACGGCATGCTTGCAGTTGCCAATGTTATTTTAAACCGTATGGAAGACGGCTATTGGGGAACTTCACTAGAAGAAGTGCTGTTTGCTCCGGGACAGTTTGCAGGTGCAAAAAAGGAATATATCGAACGCGCCCAGAAACGCGGAGTACCGGATATTTGCTATGAAATCGGAAGAGTGGCTCTTTCGGGACGCAATAACATCGGAGATTATCTGTTTTTCTGTGCAGATTATATTGCAGAGTATTCAAAGTATGATCAGTTTTATGTTTTAAAAAATCATGTATTCTACAAGCGTAGATGGTAGTGCTGATATACAATGCCAGCATGTAAAGTTATTGCATAGTTTAGGCCCCTTGCGGCATGGCAGCAGGGGGCTTATGCTTTATCTTTTCAGAAATAAAATAGCAGTGGAAGGATGGTGTTAATATGAAGAAAACAGCTGGTGAAATTAAGGCGGGGCAGGTGAAGATACAGGACGGATTCTGGTCGAAGCTGCAGGAGAGGATTGTGGATGTTGTAATTCCGTTTCAGGAAAAGGTGCTGAATGACGAGGTTCCGGGCGTGGCAAAAAGCCATGCAATCGAAAATTTCCGCATTGCAGCAGGGCTTGCTGAAGGTAAGTTTTATGGAATGGTATTTCAGGACAGTGACGTTGCTAAGTGGCTGGAAGGAGTTGCTTATGCCCTTGCAGTGAAACCGGATAAGGAGCTGGAAGAACGAGCAGATGCCATTATTGATATTATTGAAAAGGCACAGCAGCCGGATGGCTATCTGGACACCTATTTTATTGTAAAAGAACCGGAACACCGTTGGCAGAACCTTCAGGAGTGCCATGAACTGTACTGTGCCGGGCATATGATGGAAGCTGCCGCTGCTTATTACCAGACAACCGGAAAAGACAAGCTGTTGCATGTGACGGAACGTTTGGCAGAGCATATTATCAGCCGCTTTGGCGAAGGGAAAGAACGCGGAATTCCGGGACATCAGGAAGTTGAAATTGGTCTGATGAAGCTGTATCGTGTCACAGGCAAGGAAGAATATAAGGATATGGCACGTTTCTTTTTGGAAGAGCGCGGAAAAAATCCGAATTATTTTTATGAAGAGAAGGTGAAGCGAGGCTGGCAGCACTGGGGACAGTACAGCTTAGAGCCACTTGATACTACCTATAATCAGGCACATAAGCCGGTTTATGAACAGGAACAGGCAGTCGGGCATGCAGTCCGTGCAGTCTATATGTATACAGCGATGGCAGATTTGGCAGGGGAGGATGGCGACCAGAAACTTTATGATGCCTGCCTGCGGCTCTGGAATAATATTGTAGAACGAAGAATGTATATCACAGGAGGCATCGGCTCGACCGTGGAGGGAGAGGCTTTTTCCATAGATTATGACCTGCCAAATGACACGGCTTATGCAGAAACCTGTGCTTCCATAGCTATGGTATTTTTTGCAAGGCGGATGTTGGAGATAGAGCTGGACGGTGCATTTGCGGATATTATGGAGCGGGAGCTTTATAATGGCACAATCAGCGGCATTCAGCTGGATGGAAAGAAATATTTTTATGTAAATCCGCTGGAGGTCAATCCAGATGTTTCTGGCAAGCTGTTTGGCTACCGGCATGTGCTACCGACACGTCCTGGCTGGTATGAGTGCGCTTGCTGCCCAACCAATCTGGTCAGATTGATTGCTTCGCTTGGGGCATATGCA
>CAJTZB010000011.1 GCA_910583815.1 uncultured Lachnospiraceae bacterium | reverse complement strand
GGAATGTACTCCATCAGTTTTTCGAGCGAGAGGTTTGGATTGTCTATATAGGCAATGGCACCATCAATGACTTCTCCAGGGTTATGCGGCGGAATATTGGTTGCCATACCAACGGCGATACCGGTTGTGCCATTGATTAGCAGGTTTGGAAGCATGGCAGGCAGCACGGTCGGCTCTTGCTCGCTGTTGTCAAAGTTGGGTGCAAAATCAACGAGTCCCTGCTCCAGATGCTCTAACATTGTCATTGCACCTTCGGACAGCCGGGCTTCGGTATAACGCATGGCGGCGGCAGGGTCGCCGTCAATGGAACCAAAGTTTCCGTGGCCGTCAACAAGTGGAATTGCAAGGGAATATTCTTCCGACATATGCACAAGCGCATCATAGATGGAAGAATCGCCGTGTGGATGGTATTTACCCATTGTATCGCCGACAATACGTGCGCTTTTGCGGTGAGGCTTTTTAGGGTCGAGGCCAAGTTCTGTCATTGCATACAAGATACGGCGCTGTACCGGTTTTAAGCCGTCCCTGACATCCGGAAGCGCGCGGTCGATAATGACATTGACCGCATAGTCACGGAAGGAGGTTTTCATTTCTTCCGAAAAGTCAAGCTGTATCAGGTGTTCCGTTGTGGATTTCATGTATAGGTTGTCCTCCTTGAAAATACGTATTTAAACGTCAAGTTTTGCATATTTTGCTTCTTTTACAATAAAAGCGCGGCGTGGAGGGACATTGGTACTCATTAGCATTGTTGTAACCTCGTCGGCCTCTATCGTATCAGAAATGGAAATCTGTGCCAGAATTCGGCTTTCCGGATTCAGCGTTGTTTCCCAGAGCTGGTCGGCATCCATTTCACCAAGTCCCTTATAGCGCTGCAAGGCAACAATTTTATGTCCTTCTTTGCGGAACTTCTCCAGTTCAAAATCATTGAACAGATAGCGTGACTGTTTTGCTTTTCTTGTTTTTCCGGAGGCTTCATAATCCACTTTATAGAGCGGCGGAAGTCCACGGTATACCTTGCCCTCCATAATCAGCTCCGGCATAAAACGGTAGAAGAATGTAAGCAGCAAGGTGCTGATATGTGAGCCGTCTACATCGGCATCGGTCAGGATGATAATTTTATTGTAACGGAGTTTGTTGATGTCAAAGTCATCGCCAATGCCACATCCAAATGAGGCAATCATAGTTTTGATTTCGTTGTTGACCAGTATTTTTTCCAAAGACGCTTTTTCTACATTTAAGATTTTTCCGCGGAGCGGCAGCACGGCCTGTGTTTTGCGGTTTCTTGCAGTCTTTACAGTACCACCTGCAGAATCACCCTCCACAATATAAATTTCGCATTCTTCCGATTTTTTTGAGGAGCAGGAAGCGAGCTTGCTTCTGGTGTCCAAATCATTCAGCTGCTTTAGGATTGCGGTGCGTGCTTTGTCGCCTGCTTTTCTTGCGTTGTAAGATTTCATTGTATTGTCAAGGATGGCACGGAGATCTTCAATATTTTTATCAAAATATCTTGTAACTTCGTCTGCAAACACATCATCCACTGCGCCCTTGGCATCAGTGTTCCCAAGCTTTGTTTTTGTCTGGCCCTCAAACTGCGGATCGGGGTGTTTGATAGAGACAATTGCTACAAGGCCATTGCGGATGTCTTTGCCGTCAAAGTTCTCATCCTTATCTTTTAAAATGCCAAGTTCTCGTGCATACTTATTCATCACGCGAGTGAGCGCATTTTTAAAACCGGTCACAAGTGTGCCGCCATCCACAACGTTGATGCGGTTGCAGTAGGAATTGATTTGTTCTTGATAGCTGTTTGTGTAAGTGAAAGCAACTTCAACCTCAATATCGCCGCTTTTTCCCTCTACATAGACGGGTTCGGAGAGCAGAAGCTTGCTTTCTGCCGCGTCCTTTAAAGCGTTGCCGGTTAAATAGGAAATAAAGCTTTTGATGCCTTCTTCTTCATAAAAAATATGTTCTGTTCCATTGATTTCATCTATAAAGTTTATGGTCAGGCCTTTGTTCAGGTAAGCAGATTCACGCAGCCGTTTAATAATGACTTCCGGCTTGAACTCTACAGTTTCAAAAATCGTGCTGTCAGGGTAAAATATCACTTTGGTGCCGGTATCATTTTTTGGGCATTTTCCAACGATGGGAAGAAGGCCCTGTACCAGTTCGGTTGTAGGACGGCCGCCGTTTTCATAGGTATCACGATATACTTTTCCGTCTTTTTTGATTTCAACAATCATTTTGGAGGACAATGCATTGACAACGGAAGCACCAACTCCATGCAAGCCTCCGGACACTTTGTAAACAGTGTTGCCGAATTTTCCTCCGGCATGGAGTACCGTATAGACAACACGTACCGTTGGGATTTTCTTGGTAGGATGAATGTCTACCGGTACACCGCGGCCGTGGTCTGTGACAGAAACACCGCCGTCTTTTTGGAGGACGATATCAATGCAGGAACAAAAGCCTGCAAGGTGTTCGTCGATTCCGTTGTCTAATATCTCCCAAATCAGATGATGAAGCCCGCGAGACCCGGTGCTGCCGATATACATACCAGGACGCTTCCTGACAGCTTCCAGTCCCTCCAAGACGACAATCTGACTTCCATTATATTGTTCCATAAAAACTTCACCTCTTTGATATTCCGAATAGTTTTCCTGTTTTGTAGGAAACTGCACTGCCAGACATTAGGGAAACGCTGATTCAAGCGCTTCCTTAGTATAACACATAGGTTTTAAAATTTACAAGAGTTGGTTTGTTTCTTGAAAAAGATGTCTGTAAAGGAAAGTGGCGGATAATGTAAAAAGGGGTGAGGCGTGTTGACATTTGTAAACCAACGTTATTTTTACTTGACATTTATTGCCTTGCAATTTACAATATAAAGTAGAAAGAATAAAAATAGAAAAAATAAAATTATTTTCTTATATACATATAATAGGAAAAACAATTTACTGCTAAAATGGAACCCAACGTCTGATGTTGTGAAAAAATTTTATGAGGAGGGCGATAGGGATAATTTAAGGTTTTTTTGTTATGTTGCGAAAGGGCAGTCAATTTAGAAAGGAGTTGTTGCATAATGAGTAAGAAGACACGGTTAGTGGCGTTTTTTGTAGTTGCTCTGCTAGGAGTTATTGCTTGTAACCCGGAATGCCGTACATATGCATATGAGCTTGAATCGGTATATGGCATGGAAAACAATGAAGGGCAGGTTTGGTTTGAAGACGGCGAAATATCTTGGGTTCCTGGTGGAGAAGCATATTGTGTTACGGATGATCCGCTGCTGCGGGAAAACTATACATCATATCAATTCAGCAAAAACACGAACATCAAGACAAATTATAATGGGAAGGTAGTAACGCTTTTCACGCATACCATATATGGGACGGTATATTTTTATACGGATGGAAAGGTTCATCTTTATTCCCTTGGAAGTTCTGTAAGCAATATTCACCCTGATTATTCGGCAAAAATAAAATCAAATACAATTGCCAATACGGATGGAACAGTTTCAGTTGGGACATCGGAGGTTGAAACGAGTTCAAGTGTTTACCCAACGTCTACAATTTATGTTACTGTAACATTCAACTATGGTTCTGCACAGGCAGAGTACCATGTTTTTGAATATTGAAAAAAACGTCTGTGTGCAAGCCAATCAGTTTGCTCTAAGCAACATGGGAATGGAGGATAAAATGATGAAAAAAAAAGCAGCAAAAATGGCATTTTTGCTTTTGTGCCTTATTTGCCTTGGCATTGGCCTTTTTATTGGCAATGATGTTGCCAGCGCGGATTCTTCCGGTGTAATATCAGAATCGCCTTTTGAGGGTGAAGATGCAAACAGGACAGAGGATATTTATATAATGTCGGATGGCGGCCTTATGATTGAAGAAAACGGCGAACTCGTGCCATACGAGACATCAATGACGATAGAGGAACTTTTTAGCTTGATAGGAAGGGAAATGGATAAATAAGGGATTCATAGCATCGCCCAGCCCGCAGATTTCTGTGGGCTGGTTTTATTTATAGGAAAAACAGAATCGGACTGTTGAAAAGGATGCAACTATGATATAATTGTATTCCGTAATGGGTGAGGCGTTTTTCAGAAAGGAGTTCTGTTTGTCTGCGATGTTAAAGATGGAAAAGGTGATAGTGATTGGAAGCCCTGGAGCAGGGAAAAGCACGTTTGCACGGAAGTTAAGGGATATGACAGGGCTTCCGTTGTATTACTTGGATATGCTGTGGCACAAGCCTGATAGGACCAATATTTCCAGAGAAGAATTTGACGAGAAATTAAAGGAGATTGCAGAAAGAGACAGGTGGATTATTGATGGAAATTATCAGCGTACGTTAGAACTTCGTATGGAGTGGTGCGATACAATCATTCTGCTGGATTATCCGCTTGAAGTATGCCTTTTGGGTGCAGAGGAGAGGATTGGGACAAAGAGGGAGGATATGCCGTGGATTGAGACGGAATTTGATAAAGAATTTAAGCAATGGATTTTGGACTTCCAGGGTGAGCCGCTGGCGCGGATTTATAGGCTGTTAGAAAAATATAAAGAAAGTCGGAATGTCTTTGTTTTTAAGAGCAGAGAAGAAGCAGAAGAGTTCAAGGTACGGTTATGATTCTGGAAAACAGAATGCATACTCCTGTACGCCAACACTAGAAGAGATACCATTTTTATGAATGGTATCTTTTTTGTTTTATTTTTATGTGCATTATAAAACGAAAACAAATCTATTTTTATAAATATCAAAATAGATATTGACTTTTTAAAGAGAAAATAGTAGAATCAATATAACGCTAAGATGGAGGGCTGATTATGGATAAAAAGACAATATATAAAATTGTAAAAGCAAGTGGTGTTTTGGAGGGAGAACTTATTCTTGTTCATTTTTGGGGAGAAGATGCAGATAAGGAAATAGCAAATGCTTTTGTTGCATCTGTTGCTGCCTTGGGTGCTACACCAATTCTGTTGCAGCAGGCCCGGCAGGTTAATCGGGATATTTTCCTTTCTGCAAAGGAAAGCTGCTTTGACAACCGCTATTTTGACCTATTCTCAAAATTTGATGCCGTGCTGGATGTGTTTGCTTATCAGCCTGTTATACTTGGTTACCAAATTCCGGACGAGCAGATGGACTTGTACCGTAAGTATGTTTCACAGCTCTTTTACAAACTGATGGAGTGCAAACGATTTACGCAAATTAGGATTCCTACGCAGGCCAATGCCGCTGAGTCGGGTCTTGATCCGCAGGACTATATTCAGCGGATGACCAATGCCTATGATATTGACTATGAGATGCTTGGTACCGCCTGTAAGGAGAAAGCAGAATGCTTTGCAGGAGCGGAAAAGGTGGCTGTCCACACAGGAACAGACTGCGTATTGTACCTCGAATTGATGGGGCGGACCTGGCACATTGATGCGGGTGATGGTGATCTCCCCTGCGGTGAAATCTACATAGCTCCTATTGAAAACAAAACACAGGGCTGTGTGTTTTTTGACACATTTTATCTGGATGATGTAAAATACAATAATGTAACATTGCAGGTTCTGGATGGTGAGGTCTCCGGCAGCAGTAATCCGGACATCGCAAAGCATTTTGCAGAGCAGCCACGAGAGAATCGAGTTGTCTGCGAACTTGGGATTGGAATGAACCCTAATATTACTGCCCTATGCGGATATACTGTGCTGGACGAAAAAATGGCAGGAACATTTCATATTGCTGTCGGTGCAAATAATATGTTTGGCGGTGCAAATGAGGCAGCCGACCACATTGACTTTGTTGGATATGGAGATATTGAGGTTATCATATGATTGAGCAAAAAGTAAGGAAGCTGAACGACTATTTTGATAGACAAATTTCATTATGTGAACAGTGTAATATAAAATTGCTGGCCGATGACCGTATGGATGAAGCTGCCTTTGAAAAGGTAAAAGCAAACATCTATGATGTTTTCCGCACTATATTTTCGGTTGCGGTTCAGAATGGCAAGGGTGATTCCGAGGCAGTAAAAAGCTTTTTTATACTTAAAACAGAGCAGATTCCTTCAAATTGGGCAACTGCTTACAATAAGGCCAAACAATATGATGATGCAGTCAAAATGCAGATTGAGCAAATCAAACTGGACACTGTTGGAGAAATAAAGAAAATGTTTGAAACGGTTTGGGAGGGAGAAGAATGACAGAAGCAGAGGCAATACGCCTGTTTAAGTGCTTGTCTGATAAGTCTCGGATACAGATTTTAAAATCACTTGCAATTGAGGATATGTATGTGGAACGGCTGGCTGAGAGGCTGGGCATTACGGCACCTACAGTTTCTTTTCATCTCAAAAAGCTGGCAGATGCTGGAGCGGTTGCTTCCTATAAAAGTCAGTATTACATGATGTACTCTCTCAAAAAGGAAATTTTTGAAACAAGCATATTGGAAATTCTGCAAGAGAAGTCTGACGAAGCAGAAGCCCAGGCCCGGCGGGATGCAGAATACCGTCAAAAGGTAATTAATGCCTTTTTTGAATATGGCAAGCTAAAGGCAATCCCCGCCCAGAAAAAAAAGGAGAGTATCGTTCTGGAAGTCATTGCTCAGGCATTTGAGTTTGACCATATTTATTCTGAGCGGGAGGTAAATATCATGATTGCGGATTTTCATGATGATTTCTGTACAATCCGAAGGGATATGATTGGTGAGCGGCTTTTGGGCCGCGATGCAAAAGGATATTGGCGTGTTAAGCCAGAACGTTAGGAGAAATAAAATGGTGATTGGAGTTATTGGTGAAAGCTGTACAGGTAAATCTGCGCTTGCAGATAAGCTGAAATATCTGCTTAATGCAGAAGTTTATACAGGAAAAGATTACTTGCGCCTTGCAAAAAATGAAGATATTGCGAAAAAACTCTTCCAGGAGAAACTGGATGAGGCCGTTTCTGGCCAACACATTATCTATGTGATTTCTGAAAAGGAACATTTGCAGTTTCTGCCGGAAAAGGCTTTTAGGGTTCTTGTTACGGCGGATTTGGATGTAATCAAGGAAAGGTTTGCAAAACGAATGAAGGGAAACCTTCCTGCCCCTGTAGCAGTTATGCTGGAGAGAAAGCATGGATGTTTTGACAAGGAAGTGCATGACATCCATGTAGTATCCGGTCAGGTTGATTTAGACGAAGTATGTGTTTCTGTCAGAAATATGATAGATGCATTGTAAGGGCAGAGCATCTCAGTACGCTAGCGTTGCCATCTGCACACCGACGCTATAGTTGGCAAATAACAAATATCTGGTTCAAAAATTTTAGCCCTATCGGAAGGTAGGGCTCTTTTTTTCATGGTTTTAAAACGGAACGGCTTCAGGTGTCAAAAACCCCATATTGTAAAATCGCAAAGAATATTATATACTAGAGTGTACTTGAAAAATGTTTTCTGTCAGGAATGCTTTTTCAGACACACTCTATCGTCATAGGAAAATGTCAGGATCAAAATGCCGTTTGTTTTTGGCATTATATGGAATCAGAAAGGCGTGAACAATTAGATGAAAAAGGTAATCACATATGGAACCTATGATTTGCTTCATGTTGGGCATATTAATCTATTAGAGCGGGCAAAGGCACTTGGAGATTATCTGGTGGTTGTGCTTTCAACAGATGAATTCAATGCAGTCAAGCATAAAACCGCTTACCATAGTTATGAGGACAGAAAAAAGATTTTGGAATCGATTCGCTATGTGGATGAGGTGCTTCCGGAAACATGCTGGGAACAGAAGGTTGCCGATGTTACAAATAACAATATTGATGTGTTTGTGATGGGAGATGACTGGAAGGGTGAGTTTGATTTTTTGAAAGATTACTGTGAAGTTGTCTATCTGCCAAGGACTGATGGTATATCTACAACAAAAATCAAGCAGGATCTGCACCAGTAACAGACGGACAGCAAGGAAGGAATGAGGATTTACAGTGGGGAAACTTTTTAACTCTCTGAAAAGGAAAAAGAACAAAATAAAAAAACTGTACCGGCAGATGAAGCGCCGTTTGAAGAGAGGATATTTCAGGAAAAAGAAATATGTTTGGTACTATGAAAACTGCCCGGTAGAAGATAAAGTCATTTTGCTTGAATCACAGCATGGAAAGAGCTTTGGAGGCAATATTTTTGCGATTGCAAAGGAACTTTCCGAAAATGCAGAATATAAAGATTATGCTATCTGGCTTTCTTGCGTCAGAAAACAGGTCAAAAACAGAAGGAAGTTTTTAAAGCGCTATGGCATGGAGCGTATTCAGGTTGTTTCCACAGGGGACAAAGAGTACTTTAAGCTGCTTGCAACGGCAAAGTATCTGGTCAATGATAATACTTTTATCTACATTTTTATCAAGCGTCCGGAACAGGTATATTTGAATACATGGCATGGCACGCCGCTGAAAACGCTTGGAAAGAAAATGCAGAAGGACTATGGGACGATCGGCAATGCCCAGCGGAACTTCCTCTGTGCGGATTACCTGCTCTATCCAAATGAGTTTACAATGCAGCATATGCTGGAAGACTATATGGTAGAAAACCTTGGAAGTTCTGAGATACTGCTTGCAGGCTATCCAAGGAATACGGCATTTTTTGATGACGCCCGCCGCGCAGAACTCAGAAGGGAATGTGGGTTTGATGGTATGGAGGTCTTTGCGTATCTTCCGACCTGGAGAGGGACGGTTGGGGATGTGACAAGCGAGGAGCAAAATGAGCGGCTGCAGTTTTATCTGCGGGAATTAGATGCTAAATTAAAGGAAAATCAGCGCATTTTTGTCAAACTCCATCCAATCAGCAGCAAAGCGATTGATTTGGCGCAGTTTAAACGTGTGCTTCCGTTTCCGTCTGCATGGGAGACTTATGAATTTTTAAATGCGACGGATGGGCTGATTACTGATTATTCCAGTGTATTTTTCGACTATGCAGTATCAGGCAGGAAGGTTGTTCTGTTTACCTATGATAAAGAGGAATACACGGCAGAGCGAGGCTTTTATTTTCCGCTTGAGGAGCTGCCGTTTCCGCAGACAGATACTGTGGATGGGCTGCTTGCCTGCTTAAATGCGCCAAAGAGCTATGATGATACAGAATTTTTAAAGAAGTTCTGTGCTTACGAGCACAAGGACATCACAAAGGCAATTGTAAAAAAGCTGATGACAGGAAAAGACAGCCTTCTGATAAAGAAGAGAACGGTTCCGGACAATGGAAAGAAGAACGTTATTATCTATGCGGGTGGATTTTCTAAAAACGGAATTACGGCTTCAATTATCAATCTGCTGCACAATCTGGATACAACAAAACATAACTATATTATTTTGTACCGGATTGCAGAACTGAAAAAGCATCAGGAGAGTTTGCTGGAGCTGCCGGAGGGCGTCAGCCATTTTGGTTTTTACAATGCCAACAGCGTACCGTTTTCTGATGCAATAAAGTGCAAGCTTTGGTCAAAACTCCATCTGTTTTCCTATGAGAAAGTGGCGCCGATTTTAAAGAGGGCGGCGCTCAATGACAGCAGGCGTATTTTTCATGGCTGCCGCGTAGATAAACTGATTCAGTTCAACGGCTATGTCAATGAGATGATTCTTTTGTTTGAAGCAATGCCATGCAGCAAGTCGATTTATGCACACAATGACATGGTGCAGGAGATTAAGACAAAAGGCAATGTAAACAAAGAAGTGCTGAGCCATGCGTACCAGACTTATAACAGCGTTGCTGTTGTTACTCCGGATTTAAAGAAGCCGACAGAAGAAATTGCAGCATTCTGGAAAGAAGATGGGCTTTCCGGCAAGGCTAACATTGTTGTGGCAAAGAATGTTATCAATTATAAAAGGGTACTGGAGCTTGGAAAGCAGGAATTTGCGCTTGATGAAAAGACAAGCATGAACATAGAGGAAGAGCGTCTGCAGGAAATCCTTTCAGAAAAAGCAGTGAAATTTATTACAATAGGGCGCTTTTCGCAGGAAAAGGGACATTTTCGCCTGCTTCATGCATTTGAAACATTTTATAAAGAACATCCCGACACGTACCTGTTTATTGTTGGAGGCTATGGACCGCTTTTTGCAGAGACAGTTGAGCGGGCGGCTGCGATGAAATGTGCAGATCATATTGTTGTAATCAAATATCTGTCCAATCCGTTTGCGCTTTTACGGCAATGTGATTATTTTGTGCTTTCTTCTTTTTATGAAGGATTCGGGCTTGTGCTTGCAGAAGCAGATATTTTAGGGCTGCCTTGCTTTTCTACGGATATTACCGGTCCAAAGCTGTTTATGGAGCAGTATGGCGGCAAACTGGTAGAGAGCAGCGAAGAAGGAATTCTTTCAGGACTGCGTGATTGCATGGAAGGCAATGTGCCAAAGGGACTTTCGGTAGATTATGAGGTATACAACCAGGAAGCCGTTGCACAGTTTGAAGCACTGATAGAAAATTAGTTGCTGTGAATTATTAAACAGAACATTATTAGGGTGTCAAAAACCCCTTCGGGGCATAACCAACACAGATATGCGTGTTTGCAAGTAAACTTGCAACACTGCATATTGTGTTTGGTTAGTGCGAAGCACCTTTTGACACCCTAAACTAATGAAGCTTGATATGTGTGTACTGGCAGGGATTGCTGCGGAACTATAACAGCAGCAACATGGATGGCACACAGATGGATTTGCAGACGTAAAAGGCGGCAGCAAATCCATCTCTAAATGGGCGTGTGCCGGAAGTGTTGCTGCGGAACTATAAATAAGGAGCATTATGAAAAAATCATTTTTGACAAGGGAACAAATTGCAGAGGTAGTAAAGAAATATCCGACGCCTTTTCATATTTATGATGAAAAGGGCATCCGGGAGAATGCGAGGAAGCTGCTGCAGGCATTTTCCTGGAATAAGGGCTTCCGCGAATATTTTGCGGTGAAGGCAACACCAAACCCATTTCTGATGCAGATTTTACAGGAGGAGGGCTGTGGTTTTGACTGTTCTTCCCTCACAGAGCTGATGCTGGCGGAAGCAGTTGGTGCTTTGGGAGACGACATTATGTTTTCCTCCAATGCGACGCCTGCAGAAGAGTTTGTAAAAGCAAGGCAATTAAATGGCATTATCAATTTGGATGACTTTACCCATATTGCATTTTTGGAAAAGGCCGCGGGCATTCCGGAGAAAATCTGCTGCCGCTACAATCCGGGAGGAGTGTATGCAGTCAGCAATTCGATTATGGACAACCCTGGGGATGCAAAATATGGCTTAACAAAAGAGCAGATGATAGAAGGCTACAAGATGTTGCTGGAAAAAGGTGTAAAGGAATTTGGAATTCATTCTTTCCTTTGCAGCAATACGGTAACAAATGACTATTATCCGATGCTTGCAACAACTTTGTTTGAGCTTGCAGTAGAATTAAAAGAAAAAACAGGCGCCAATATCACGTTTATCAATCTGTCCGGCGGAATTGGCATTCCGTACTATCCGGAACAAGAGGGCAATGATATTTTGGCAATCGGAGAAGGTGTGCGGAAAGCATATGAACGTATTCTTGTACCGGCAGGTATGGGAAATATTTCTATTTATACAGAGCTTGGACGTTTTATGCTGGCTCCTTATGGACAGCTGGTTGCAACTGCCGTCCATGAAAAACATATCTATAAAGAATATATCGGGCTGGATGCCTGTGCGGCAAATCTGATGAGGCCGGCGATGTATGGGGCATATCATCATATTACGGTGCCTGGCAAAGAAGGGCTTCCATGTGATCATAAATACGATATAACCGGCTCGCTTTGTGAGAATAATGATAAATTTGCAATTGACCGGATGCTTCCAAAAATTGATATAGGAGATTACATTGTTCTTCATGATACCGGAGCTCACGGTTTTTCGATGGGTTATAATTATAACGGAAGGCTGCGCTCGGCAGAGCTTCTGTTAAAAGAAGATGGCAGCATACAGATGATACGCCGCGCAGAAACCCCTGCAGATTATTTTGCGACATTTGATTATACAGGATTGTTCCAATAATTACTGCTGCTATCGCTTTGGCAAGGGTACACATAATGTGTGCCCTTGTTCAGTGTCAGGGTAGCATCGGTGTACAGATGCTAAAAAGAGGAAGAAACAAAAAAACAAGCAGAAAGACTATAAAGTATTTGGAGACGAACACCGATATATAGTGTGTAAGAGCTGTGAGAGGCCTGTAAAATGTGTTAAATTTAAGAAGTAGGACGGTGATAATTATGCGTATAGATGCTATGTCGGAAATCAGCCAGCTTTATCAGGCGAAGAGTACAAAGAGAAAGCAGGGTGTCAGTGCTGCGGCTTCTAAGGATACCGTGGAGATCTCTGGTTTTGGCAGAGAACTTCAGATTGCGAAGCAGGCAGTGGCCCAGTCAGCAGACATTCGTGAGGATAGAGTTAAGGAAATTAAGGCAAGTATGGCGAACGGTACGTATAACGTTCCAATGGGGGCATTGGCAGATAAGCTATTGAACGGCTTTTCTTTATAATCGCGGAAAAAGTGGAGAATAAGCATGGCAAGTTTAATGGAAGAACTGATTGCAACGCTTGAGAATGAAATGGCAGCATATCAGGAAATGCTGCCGGTCGCAGAGGAAAAGACGTATGCCATCATTTCAAATGATTTGCAGAAACTGCAGCAGATTACGGATTTGGAGCAGGAGACCATCGGAAAGATAAGCATGCTCGAACAAAAAAGAGCCGGCGTTATTTCCAACATTGCCGTTGTGTTAAGCAAGAAGCCTTCCGAACTGACCTTGCCGATGTTAATCGAACTTTTAGAGCGTCAGCCAAAGGAGCAGAAACAGCTTGCAGAACTGCATAAGAACATGCAAGAGCTGCTAAAGCGCCTGGTGGAAATCAACGGCCACAACAAAAACCTAATCGAACAGTCGCTTGAAATGATTTCATACAATATGAATCTTATCCAGAGCGCAAGGATTGTGCCTGGGAATAATTATACAAAGAATGCGGGACAGTGGGATATGACCGCTTCTCAGACAGGGATGTTTGATGCAAAGCAGTAACAAGCATTCCCTGTCTGTTTTTTCCTTGTACGAGGCTGCGCCATAAGGCCCAGTTATTAAAACCAGAAATCTTAGAGAAAGGGAAAGGCTGAATGATATGAGCTTGATGAGCAGTTTATATACAGGTGTATCAGGACTTTTAGTAAACCAGAGAGGACTGAATGCCACAGCACACAATCTTTCCAATGTTGAAACAACAGGATATGTACGTCAGCAGGCAGTGTTCAGTGATTCGATTTACAGGAACATCGGACAGAATTCTATTTCCTATCTTCAGATCGGACACGGAGCGCAGGCGGATGCTATCCGTCAGGTAAGGAATATATTTTTTGATAAGTCTTACAGGCAGGAGCTTGGCAGACAGCAGTTTTATCAGTCCCAGTATGAGACAACAGTAGAGGTGCAGGAAATTTTGGGCGAGACCGAAGGAGTTGCATTCCAGACTTCCGTCAAGGAACTGTGGGAGGCAATGTCGGAGCTTGCCAAAGAACCGGACAGCATTGTAACACGAACAAATTTTATACAGACCGCAGTCAGTTTTATGGAACGTGCGGAAACAGTGGCTTATGAAATCGAAGAATATCAGATAAGCCTGAATACCGAAATCAACAAATATGTAGGCCGTATCAACCAGATTGGTGACGAAATTCAGGCACTGAATGCCAAAATACAGATGTATGAAGCGAGCAAACAGGAACAGGCAAACGACTTAAGGGATGCAAGAAATGTCCTGTTAGATGAGCTTGGCGGGCTTGCCGGAATTACTTATAAAGAGAATGCAAGCGGCGTCGTTACGGTAATGTTAGAGGATTATCCGTTTGTGACTGAGGATTTGGTATATCATATGGATACCAGATATGTCAATGAGAAAGACGGAATGTTAGAACCGTACTGGCCATGTTATGCCGATGCGAAGGTCTTCAATTTTTATCCTCTGCCGAACTCGGAAGCAAACACTGACATCGGTGTGTTAAAAGGGCTTCTTCTGGCAAGAGGGGATAAAGTCGGCAAATATACAGATATTCCGAAAAAACCGAAAAAAGAAGACTTTACGGATGAAAACGGCGTATTCTGGGAGGAAGACTATAAAGCGGCAGAAAAGCAGTATAATAAAGACGTAAAAGAATTTAACAATACAACAGATGCTTCTGCGGTCGTCAGTGTTCAGGCGCAGTTTGACCAGCTGATTCATGGAATTGTAACAACTATTAATGACCTGCTTTCTCCAAACAAACAGGTGGTAACTGCAGACGGTGAGAAAATCATGATATTTGATGAGGATAAGGCGCCAGTCGGCATGGATGAGGACGCAACTCCGGGAGAAGCTTTGTTTAGCCGGAAGTCGATGGACCGTTATGAACGGACGACTGTTACGATTGAAGTAGACGGTGTATGGCAGGATGTAGAAGTCTGGAAATACAACGAAGAAGACCCGGAGGATAACTACAGCCTGTTTACACTTGGTGAAATCAGGGTAAATCCAAACCTGCTGAAAGATCCTTCCAAACTTCCGCTTTCCAGAAAGGGAAGTACAGGTGACTATTCCATTGAGGTCTGTGAAGCTCTGCTGACAGCATGGCAGACACCATTTTCCACCTTGACGCCAAACGACTATGCCGATCTGAATTTCAATAACTACTATAAAGAAATGATTGGCGCACTTGGCACAAGAGGAGAAAAATACCGCAAAGAATATACAGGACAGGAAACTCTTGTAAACAGCATAGAAAATCAAAGGCAGGCAGTGCATGCGGTTTCCTCTGATGAAGAGCTCAGCAATATGATTCGCTTCCAGCAGGCGTATAATGCTTCGGCAAGATATGTCAATACCGTGAGCGAGATGTTGGATCATCTGCTGAATACGCTTGGAGCATCCAGATAGGATTGGGGCGTCAAGAGCCCCTTCGGGGGCATAACCGGCACAAATATGTGTGTTTGCAAGTAAACTTGCAACACCGCATATTGTGTTCGGTTAGTGCGAAGCACTCTTTTGACACCCTAGTCCAGATAAGCCTGAAAGGAGCAGGAGATTACTATGGCATCAACATTTTTTGGTTTAAATATTGCAACGACCGGCCTGTTTGCTGCAAAATCGGGTTTAAATACCACGGCCCACAATGTAGCGAATATTGAGACAAGAGGCTATTGCAGGCAGGTCATCAAGCAGTCGGCAGCCAGGCCTCTTCCTACAAACAACAAATACGGAATGCTTGGTTCAGGTGTCGATGTAACTGAAATTACACAGATGCGGAGCCAGTATTTTGACGAAAAATATTGGTCAAACAGCGCGCTGTTTGGTAAGTTCAGCACAAGAAGCTACTTTATGACAGAAGTGCAGTCGTATTTAAACGAAGTGCAGTTAGAGGGTTTTACGGTTACATTTGATAAGATGTATGATGGACTGCAGGACCTTTCCAAAGACCCAGCAGACCTGACAGTACGCACACAGATGATTAACCATGCACAGAGCCTGTGCGAATACTTTAATTCCCTTTCTACGAATCTGGAGAGGGTGCAGCTTGACTGCAATTACGAAATTAAGAATCAAGTGGGGCGCATCAATTCGCTGTCACAGCAGATTGCCTGCTTGACACAGCAGATAAATACATTGGAAATCGGCGGAGAGAATGCAAACGACCTGCGCGACCAGAGAGCAGTATTGATTGATGATTTATCAGAAATTGCTAATGTCACCGTGGAGGAAAAAGAAATCGGAAACCAGGGCATGACATCCTATCTGGTGCGTCTGGACGGAAATATTCTTGTAGATACTTATGAAGCAAGGCAGCTTAACGTGATTCCGAGGGAAGTCAAGATGAACCAGTGCGATGCAGACGGTTTATATGATATTTATTGGGACAACGGAGAGCGCATCAACCCGGAAAGCCGGACACTGACAGGAACTTTAAAGGCTTTGTTTGAGGTCAGGGACGGAAACAATGAGGAAAATTTAAAAGGGTTTATTGAAGAAGTGGACCTTGGTGCAACCGAAGTTACTGTCCATTATACTAACATCAATTCCATTGCTGACTTAAATATTCCGGGAGAAGGAAGAATCAAGATTGGCAACGGAGAATACACATATTCTTCTTTTGAAGTAACTGTTGACCCGGATACCGGAAATTACAGCTACACATTCCAGTTGGATCAGGAAACCAGAAGGGCATATCCGGAAGATACACAGGCTTCGGTTGGTATTTCCGTAGACTATAAGGGAATCCCATATTATATGGCGCAGCTGAATGAGTTTATCCGTACCTTTGCAGAGGAATTCAACTCTGTGCACAGAGAAGGCATAAATTTAAACGGAGACAGGGACATTAACTTTTTTGCAGCGAACAGCCCATTAAACGGAGAAGAATATAACTTAAACCGTTTCGGCAAAAAGGGAGAGGACGGCACCGATATAGACAGCTTTACCTCCGATTTGACGGTGACGCAGACTTCCTACTATATGCTGACGGCGTCCAGTTTTACGGTAAGCAATGCAATCCTCAGCAATCCTTCTGTGTTTGCTGCATCATCCGATATTGTAAATGGTATTGGTAATTCAGAAATAGTCAAGAAGCTGATCGATCTGAAATCAGACGTGGATATGTTCAAGCAGGGTGATCCTGCAGCTTACCTGCAGACGTTAGTCGGTGAGGTCGGAGTAGATACGAGAGCCGCACAAAGCTTTGAAAAGAGCCAGAAAGACATTGTAAATTCCGTATCGACCCAGAGGCTTTCCGTGTCGGGCGTAGACGTCGATGAAGAAGCAATGAGCCTGGCGCGCTATCAGGAAGCATACAGGCTGTCGGCGCAGGTAGTAACGGTCATGAACCAGATTTTTAACAAGCTGATCAATGAAATGGGCGTATAATGTGGAGGACTGACGATGCGTATTACAAATAAAATGATGACAAACAATGCGCTGTATAATATCAACAACAACAAAAACCTGATGAATAAACTGGAGCAGCAGTATGCCACAGGAAAAAAGATTACAAGGCCTTCTGATGACCCGATTGTTGCGGTCAGGGCATTGAAATTCCGTACAAACCTGTCTGAGCTGAATCAGTATTATGAAAGGAATATCCCGGATGCATTTTCCTGGATGGATGTTACAGAGAGCGCGCTGAAGTCTGTCAATGAAATCATCACTAAAATGAATACCTACTGCAATCAGGGTGCGAACGACTATCCGACGGCAGAAGACCGCAACAGTATTGTGACGAATTTAAAGCAGCTCAAAGAACAGCTCTATCAGGAAGGCAATACAAACTATGCGGGCCGTTATGTATTCAGCGGCTATAAGACGGATACTCCGCTTGTATTTAACGAAGCAACAGATTCCTTGCAGTATACAATTGACGAACCGCTGTCCGGCGAAAGTATAGGAATAATTTCCAAGGTTATCGGAGAGATTGATTTAGACAGCTTTGACAAAAACAACCCAGCGGCATGGAATGATGCAATGCCGACTAAGATAGAGGCATACCGCCTGAATCTTTCTTATGGTGATTTGGACCCGAAAAATATAGCATTTTCTTATAAAGATAAGGACGGAAACCCAGGTGCTGCAATTCCGGTCAATACGGTTTCCGTAACGGCTGCAGGTGCTTATCAGCCGGCAGCAGATGAAATTAATTTCATTCCTGAGACGGGAGAGCTGATTATCGGAAATGATCTGTATGACACTATCCGGACGGCCTCTGAAATCAATGTGACTTATGATAAGAGCAGTTTCCGCCAGAATGACCTGCGTCCGGAACATTACTTTAACTGCACAAAACTGGATACCTCCGACCCGGCGGCAAAGACAATCCATTATACAAAAGAAGACCAGCAGATGCAGTATGAGGTAAACTTCAACCAGAAGCTGACCATCAATACCCAAGGTTCGGAAGCATTTACGACAGGAATCGCCCGCATGATAGATGAAGTGCTGGAGACCGTAAATGCCGTGAAAGAAGTAGAAGATTCTATGGCAGAAGTAGACAAGATGCTGGAGGATACGACACTTACAAGCGACCAGCGGGAAACATTAGAGGGCATTAAGGAGCAGCTGAATTCAGAGTTTACCCTGAAAACGGCACTGATGACAGAGGCGTTCCAGCGTGGTATTACGACGACGGAGAATGAGCAGGAGATTATCAATATTGCAGCTGCGGATCTGGGAGGACGTTATAAACGCCTTCAGCTGACAGACAGCCGTCTTTCCGACCAGCAGGTAGATTTTGAAGATTTGCTGTCCAAAAATGAAGATGCGGATTTGGTAGATACGATTATCAAATATTCCGCTGCACAGACCGTATATAATTCGTCACTTTCGGCAGCCTCGAAGCTTGTGCAGACATCTCTGCTTGACTTCCTATAGGCAGCATAACAGATAAAAATTAAGGAAAAAGCAAAGAGAGGGGAACGGCATGTTAGTAAAGACAAGATATTTTGGCGAAGTGGATTTGGATGATGACAAAATTCTTACCTTTGATGAGGGTATAATCGGCTTTGAGGATTTGAAACGGTTTACACTGCTGTTTAATAACGAAAATGAAGCAAACAGTTCCATTATCTGGCTGCAGAGCGTAGACGAAGAGATGGTGGCGCTTCCGGTTATCAATCCGTTTCATGTTATGACAGATTATAATCCGATTGTAGAAGATGAAGTGCTTTTGCCTCTTGGAGAGCTGAATGAAGAGAATACGGTGATTTTCCTGACTCTTACGGTTCCGTCCAATTTAAAAGATATGACAACCAATTTAAAAGCACCAATTGTAATCAATGTCGAAACAAAAAAAGGCTGTCAGGTTATCGCAGAAAATCCGGAGTATGTTGTAAAATATAACATTTATGACGTAATTCAGCAGATGAAGGAAAAGAAGGGAGAATAGGCTGATGCTGGCATTGTCTAGAAAATCCAACGAGTCCATTGTAATTGGGCATGATGTGGAAATTACTATCTTAGAAATCAAAGGCGACCAAGTAAAGCTTGGCATCAATGCTCCCAAGTCTGTCCCAATCTACAGGAAAGAATTGTATGTACAGATTCAGGAGGCAAATAAAGAAGCCGTAGCAGGAGGCGCTTCCCCGGAAGCTTTAAAAGATATCTTTTAATACAAAAAGGCAAGGATGCAGTAAGAACAAAGCTGCACTTTGCCTTTTCTTTTTTTCCTATGGGAAACTGCGCCTCCTGCGGCAATTTTTTGCTGCATCCTCTAAAGTATGCAGGAAATAAGACCGATATAATATCTAGGAAATGTAGAGCAGAAATATTGTTTCAGCCTGTATTCTAGTATAATACGATGAAAGGTAAGGTGAGACATATGGAATTAGAAGGGATTGGAACAAAAAGCAGCGTTGCATATACGGATGCGGTCAGGCAGACGGCACCAAGAGAGCCAAAGGTGACGCAGACGCAGCCTCCAAAGATGGAAAGGGAACCGGTAAAAAAAGCACAGGTTTCTGCTTCTCCAACAGGAAGAGTAAATGAAGCAACAGAAGGAACCGCGCAGGAAGAGGAACAGGTTTCCCGCAAAGTCAAGGATGCTATTGACAGAGTCAGCGACAAGATGCATATGGCAAAGACGAAATGTGAATTTTCTTACCATGAGCAGACAAAGAGAGTTTCCATCAAAGTTATTGATGAGGATACGGACGAAATTATCAGAGAAATACCGCCGGAAGAAACATTGGAGATGCTTACAAAGATGTGGGAGCTGGCAGGAATTCTTGTAGACGAAAAAAGATAAAAGCAAACATAGTTTGCCTATAAAAACTTTAGCTGCATGGAGGCAGCGGAACAATCAAGGAGGATGCCCGGACTAGATTCCGGCGGAAAGTGAGGACAATATGGGAATTGGATTATCTGGCATGATTTCAGGAATGGATACGGATTCTATCGTAAAAGCACTCGTATCCGCACAGCGCACAAAGGCAACAAAAATTGAAAACAAAATCACATTGAACAAATGGACAACAGATGCATGGTCCGCTTTGAATACAAAAATCTATTCTTTCTACACAAAGTATGCATCAAAACTTCGTATGCAAAGTACCTACATGTCAAGGAAGGCTACCAGTTCTAACGAAAGCATTGTAAAGGCAACGGCAGGCTCTACGGCATCCGTTGGAACACATACATTGCAGATAAGGCAGCTCGCAAGCTCCCAGTATGTTACCGGTGCCAAGCTTGGCAAAGCAGAAACATACAACAGAAACACAAAGCTTACAGAACTCGGAACCGGCGTAGCAGCAGGAACAATCATTACAATCAAAGGAAAGAAAGGCACTGATTCCGAAAAAGAAGTAAAGCTGGAAGTTAATGAAAAGACAACAGTAGATGACTTTTTGAAGGCATGTAAAGATGCGGGACTGACAGCAACTTTTGATGTAACACAGCAGCGCTTCTTTATCAGTTCTTCTTCCAGCGGAAAAGACGATGCATTTTCGATTACAACATCCGCGCTCAGTACAGGTGCTGAAAATATTTTTAAGGGCATTGACGACGGAATCAATAAGAATCTTTTATCAGACAGCGAAAAGACAAGCTATGCATCGGCAATGGCAACACTTCGCCAGAACACAGATCTGATAAGTGATGTGCTGGACAGCGGCTTTGATTATGAAAAGGCAGATAAGAAACAGAAGGCAGTATATGATGCCATTGAGACTGTAAAGAAAATCAGCGTAAATCAGTATGCTGAGGAAACAGCCACCAAGACAGTTACGGATGCGGATCTGCTTGCAATCAGCAACGGCGTGGGCGGAACTTTTGAACTGTATGGCACTACCTACGATTATAACGACCTGCATACAAAGGCAGAAGAGAGCGTAACAACAGGCTATAAGTACAAAGCAGCAAAAGAGGCAATGACTGCTTTAAAGGATTCCGGCGTTACGCTTGGGGCAGCTTATGCAGATCCTGAAAAAATAACTTACGCAAATGTGCTTAGTGCAGAAGAAACCAAAGCAAAACTGGACGCAGACGGAAAGCTGGCCGGCATTGATGTTACAGATGCAGATGCTCTGGACGCTGCAGTTGAGGCAGGAACTCTGACAAAAGATGAAGTAGAGGCATTAAAGGTCTTGAATACATGGAACTATACCGGCACAGATGCATCGGGTAATCCGGTAGACGTTCAGGCAACTTATAATGCAAGCTACAACGCAAGCCTTGCTTCTCCGAACCATGAAGATGCAATAAAGAGTGCAATGTATGAGTCTGTGTTAGAGGATCATGCAGAGGAGCGCAGCACGAAGATTGCAGAAGAAAAGGCAAAACTGTTAGCAGATGAAAGCAACACTGACATAAACGACTTAAAATCATTGATAGAGACCAACCTTAGCAATGCAGCAGCAGCCGGAACTACAGCTTCTGCAAATGGGCTTGCAGCTTTAGGGCTTGGAGAAATCACCGGAGCAGCAGTCAGTGAGGGCGCAGGCAGCGGCATGGTAGTTATTGAAGCTTCCAATGCAGAGTTTGTATTGGATGGCGCGTCTATGGAAGAGACCTCCAACAACTTTACCGTAAACGGCCTGACTTTAGATCTGGTATCTACCTCTTACAATAAAGATAGCGGCGATTATGATACGGTTCAGATTACAGTCGGCAAAGATGCAACGGCTACTTATGATTTCATAAAGGAAGCCTTGACAGAATACAATAAACTGCTTGAAGAAATGAACACCCTTTACAACGCAAAGTCTTCAAGGGGTTATGACCCTCTGACCAACGAGCAGAAGGAAGCAATGTCAGAAGGCGATATTGAGGCATGGGAAAAGAAGATCAAAGATTCCCTGCTCCGCAGAGATGATACGCTTGGCGGTCTTTTGAGCGGCATGAGGACAGCACTTGGCTCTACTTATACAAATGCAGAGGGCAAGACATTTTCTCTTTCTACGTTTGGTATTGTAACAGGAAATTATACAGAAGCCGGAAAACTTCATATTTATGGTGATGAAGATGATTCTGAATTTGCCGAGTATGGGGATCGTTTAAAGAAGGCATTAGAAGAAGATCCGGATGAAGTAATGAATGCATTATCCAGTATCTTTGGCAATCTGTATTCTACAATGCAGGAAAAATGTGCTGCCAAGAAGGACATCAGCAGTGCCTTGACGTTCTATAACGATAAGTCGTATAATAAGGCATTAGAGGGTTATGAAAAAGATTTAAAGAAGATGGAAGAGAAGATCAAGGATTTGGAGGATCGTTACTATAAGCAGTTTACTGCAATGGAGACGGCACTTGCTAAACTGCAGAGCCAGACAAATTCATTGGCAGCTATGCTTGGAGGTTCCGGTCAGTAGCATATTCAGAGAAAAAGCGGAGGTACAGACTATGGCAATGAATGCGGCAACACTTTATCAGGGAACTAAGGTAAGTACGGCTTCCCCTGCAGAGCTTACATTGATGCTTTATGAAGGGGCAATTAAGTTTTGCAATATCGCGCAGCTTGGTTTTGAAACAAAGGATTATGAAAAGGTAAATAACAATATTATCCGCGTACAGAACATTATTACAGAGCTTCGTGCAACGCTGGACTTTAAGTATGAGACTGCCAAGGACTTTGATGCAGTGTATGAATTTATTTCATCATTGCTGTTGCAGGCAAACATCAAGAAGGATCCTGAAATGCTGACTCAGGCACTTGATCAGGTTCGTGAGATGAGGGATCTCTGGAAAGAGATTATGAAACAGAATCATATGTATGTACGTTAGTCCAAACGGATAACGAAATGCGTAAAGCGGGCTGCTGCAGAGGACTGCGGCAGCCCGCTTGTAGGTTTGTGTCCGCATAGCACCCGCAGACCTGGCATCCACAAAAGCTATGCAGAAACGGAGTAATTATGGAGGCAGGAGGACAGATGTATCTTCGCATGATGTCAGATATACTTAAGAAAAAAGAGACGCATCTCGAAGAATTGTTAAAACTGACAAAGGAACAGGAATTTCTGTTAAAAGAAGAAGAACTGGACGACGAGGCATTTAATAGGACAATAGAAAATAAAGATGTCCATATTAAAAAAATACAAGAATTTGACAGCGGCTTTCAGGCGATATATAATAGAATAGAAGAGGAATTAAAACAGCACAGGGCAGAAATGAAGGAAGATATTCAGAAACTTCAGCAGCTGATTACAAGGGTCACGGAGCTGGGAGTTTCTTTGCAGGCGCTGGAACAGAAAAATAAAGCAAGCATGGAGGCACGCTTACAGGAACGTAAAAGAGGAATCAAACAGTTTAAAGTAAGCAGACAGACTGCCAATCACTACTATAAGAGCATGGTAGATGTGCAGCAAGGTACTTTCATGGACGAGAAGAAATAAAAGGAGGGGAGTTTTGATGAACAGAAAAAAGATTGGGAAAACTGCGGCATTTGTGCTTTTGTTTGCGCTTTGCCTGCTGGTGCCAAAGCGTGTGGAGGCCGCAGCTGCATCTATTCCGGAAAATAATATTTCTGTAAATTATGACTATGAAACGCTTACGGTGACAACAGCGGATGATACAGTAATCTATTTCACGGACTCTTATACGGATAATGTGGAAAAGTGGTATCAATGCGAGGTAAGAAACGGAAAAGCTTCCTTTGATATTTCATGGTTAAAGAAAACCGCAACAGTACGTCTTTACATTTGCGGTGATGTAAATACAAAAATAGTAAGCAAGGACATTGGCTGGCAGGAAAAGCTGGGTATCAGCTTTACCGGAACCCTGCTTGCTACAGATATTACAGAGGCAGAAGAATGGAAAAAAGTATATAAAAACTATCCTTTGTTTTCAGAGGATACAGGATACTTTATTTTTACGCTGGACACAGCAGGACGTAAAACCTCTTACTTTGACCTTGCAACGATTGAATGGCGCAAGGGAAGCGATGGCACTTGGAGAGACCTTGATGAGTTGGATTTAAAGGAAATGAATATCAAGGGAATCACATTGAATTTTCGCATTAAGGCAGTCAATGACACAAACGGAACCGGAGGAGCCAGAATAAGCACAATAGCAAAGATTACAGTTGCAAAGCTCAGTGGGGATTCGGGTGTGGAACTGGAAGCTGCCCGGATGGAAGTAAGCATTGGGAACGGGCAGGAGTATTCCCTTGACGGAAAGAACTGGATATTGATTCCAGAATATAATAAGCGCGCCACATCAGCAAATTATAAGGTAGATCAGGCAGAAAGAGAGAAGGCAATCAACGAGATTACGACGCAGACAAGAGTAAATAATATGCTGCTTCAGGAGATGCTTGGATTAAAAGCTAATAACAGGATGGACAGTGCTTCTGTTCAGGCCGCAGGAAAGCCGTTTGAATATGATGATGCAAAGACAGGCATTTATATTTATGTCCGGACCGCAGGTACAAAGAAAAGGGCAGCATCCAAAATAACAAAGCTTTTTGTGCCGTTTACAAAAGAACCGGCGGTTGCAGCAAAACCAGCCGATCTTGTAATTGCTTATTTGGAATCAAAAACAGCAACCGGTGGCATTACGGTCACCAATATTTCTGACCTTAAGTATGAGTTTGCAGTGATTACCCCAGAAGAGCAGGCAGGAATTGACTGGGATAATATTAATGTTGCCGAAACAAAATGGACATCCATAAAAGCCGGCAGGACAGCCAAAATAGCAACCGCTAAACTTCCAAAGGGTTCCTACTTGATTTACCGCATTGCAGGAGAGGAAGGCAGGCTTCCATCCACTTATGTAAAGAGCATGGAAATCAAGTACGATGAAGTAACATATGCAGGAGTAGTACAGGAGCATAAGACTGTTGGCGAAGAGCTGACTATGGTAACAAGCACAAACCTGACCAGCGGACAGGTAACCTGTACATGGCAGAGCTGTGCAGATATTAAGGCAGAGAATCCGGTTTGGCAGACGATTGGAACCGGCATCACATATAAGCTGACGGATGCAGAGGTCGGAAAGTATGTACGTGTTGTGATTGCGAAAACAGGCTCTGGCATTTCAAGGGAAAGTGACCCAATCGGGCCGATTGTAGCAGAGGGTAAGAAGTAGGGCATGGCAACGATAAGCGTATGTCTGATTGTAAAAGATGAGGAAGCGGTACTTGGAAGATGCCTGGATTGTCTTTTGCCGATTGCAGATGAAATTGTAGTAGTAGACACGGGCTCTTCTGACCGCACAAAAGAAGTTGCGGCAAATTATACTGATAAAATATATGATTTTGCGTGGATTTCTGATTTTGCGGCAGCAAGGAACTTTGCTTTCTCCAAAACAAAGATGGACTATATCTATTCTGCCGATGCAGATGAAGTTTTGGCAAAACAAGAGCAGGAAAAGTTTTTGCAGCTAAAGCAGGCACTGTTGCCTGAAATTGAAATCGTCCAGATGGTCTATGTCAATCCAAAAGATTGCAATATGGTCTACAATTATACAAGAGAGCTGCGTCCAAAGTTATTCAAAAGACTTCGGGAATTCCGGTGGATTGATCCGATTCATGAGACAGTGGCTCTTACGCCGTTAGTATATGACAGTGATATTGAAATACTGCATCTGCCGCAGTCCAACCATGCCGGAAGGGATTTTGCAGCAATGGAGCGAGTGCTTGCAAAAGATGGAACGATGTCAGCAAGGCTTTATAGCATGTATGCCAAGGAACTTTATATTTCCGGGGAGCAGGAAGATTTTCTTCGGGCAGAGCCGTATTTCAGAGCAAGGGCCGCTGCACCTCAGACGCTGCCGGAGGAAAAACTGGAGGCACTCTGTGTACTTGCAAAAGCCGCGGCACTTCGTAAAAATACAAAAGAGCTGTTTGCTCTGTGCCTCGCAGAGCTTGCCGGAAGCAGGAACCTTCCGGCAGAGCTTGCATTTTTGCTAGGTGAGGCGTTGGAAGAGGAGCAAAAGGAAGAAGCTGCACTGGAATGGTATAAAAAGGCTGCGTTTGAAGCGGAGAATTATGTCTGTCTTTCTTATGGCGGCACAGAAGCACTTAGACAGGTGATTCGTCTTTGCCGGAAACTGGGGCGGGAAGAGACAGTGCAGTATGAAGCTTACTGGAAAGAACTGAAGGAATCAGGGCAGGCATAGGATGGAAGGAGCCGGGAAAGCAATGACAGAGCAAATCAGGAAACTGTTTTGGACGAACATTGAACTGTTGGAGATTACAGACAAGGCTATTTTGTGTTTCAGAGAGCAGAAACTTGCTGAAGCATTGGAATTTATGCCGCAAGTATCCGAGAAGATGCGGTATGTAATTGATGGAATTATTTCAGATAAGGAATATTTCGAGCTTGTTTCAACAGAATCCCTGACAGAGATGTTAGAAGGAATATTAGAAGCAGGGCATCATATGGATTATGTCCTTTTGGCTGATTTGCTGGAACTGCAGCTTTCTACCCTTCTTTGCAATGTGCAGGAACTGATTATGAAAAAGGAAGATTTTCCGGCCTTTTCAGAAGAAGTGTATCAGGAGCAGTGCGAACGGATGGCGGTTTTGCTGCAAAAGGAAGGTGGAAAGGAAGCAGTTGAAAAGCTGTTTTCTGAGCCGTTAAATCCGCAGCAGCTGATGGAAGAGGGATACCGTGTAGAATTTGCTTCGTGTGGGCTTATGACCGCAGCCGTAGGAACAAAAGAAGGCCCTGTCTATCTTCATACAAATTATAAAGTTTCAAGAGAAGCATTTTTGCTTGCAAAGTCTTGGCTGGAAAAAGGAAAAAAGACGTATCTTGTGCATGGCTTTGGACTTGGCTATCATGTTGCAGAGCTGCTTTGCCAGGCAAAAGACGCAGTTGTTGAGGTGTATGAAAGCAATGGAAAAATTCTAAAGCTTGCTTGTGCATTTGCACCAATTGCAGGTATTCTGGCAAATGAAAGGCTGCGCCTTGTCTATGACCCGACAGGGATGGTTTGGGAAGGCAGGACAGGAAAACTTTCTCCGGAGGAAAAACGGTGCATCCATGTACCTTCTATGCGTGCAGATTTAAGAGAAACATATATGGCAGAAGAAAAAAAGGAATCTAAGGAAGAGGCAGACGCATGAATATCGGATTTGACAATCAGAAGTATGTACAGATGCAGTCGGAACATATCCGCGAGAGAATTGCAATGTTCGGAAACAAGCTGTATCTGGAGTTTGGAGGAAAGCTGTTTGATGACTATCACGCCTCGCGTGTGCTGCCGGGATTCGAGCCGGACAGCAAGCTGAAAATGCTTTTGCAGTTAAAAGAGCAGGCAGAGATTGTTATAGCAATCAGTGCAGGAGCGATTGAAGCAAATAAGATGCGCAGAGACTCCGGACTTACTTACGACTTGGAAGTGCTTCGCCTAAAAAATGCATTTGAAGCAATCGGGCTGATGGTAGGCAGCGTGGTA
>CAJTZB010000010.1 GCA_910583815.1 uncultured Lachnospiraceae bacterium | reverse complement strand
CTTGGCGGATTGGCAGGGTTCGGAATTTCACCTTGAAGCGGAATCCGTTCCATTTTTATGGTAGGATCTGCTACCGGCACTGCAGAAAGCAATGCTTCTGTATATGGGTGCATCGGCTTGGAAAACATTTTTTCTGTCTCCGAAAATTCCACCAGCCGTCCTAAATACATTACGCCTACTTTATCTGAAATATGCTCTACAACAGACAAATCGTGGCTAATGAACAGATAAGTCAGGTTCATTTCATTCTGCAAATCCCGAAGCAGGTTGATTACCTGCGCCTGAATCGAAACGTCCAATGCAGAAACTGCCTCGTCACAGACAATCAGCTGCGGCTCAATAACAAGCGCCCTTGCAATGCCGATACGCTGTCTTTGCCCTCCGGAGAACGCATGTGGATACCTCATCAGGTATGCCGGATTCAATCCAACCTTTTCTGCCATGCTCTTGGCACGCTGATCCATTTCCGCCTTTGGCATCTTCGGATAGTTTGCTTTTAACGGTTCTTTAATAATATCCAGTACCGTCATACGCGGGTCGAGAGAAGAGTATGGGTCTTGGAAAATCATCTGGATTTCCTTGCGGATTTCCTTCATTTTCTTTTTATCTACTTTGAGAAAGTCCAGTTCCTCTCCCGCCTTTGTGCGGTAAAGAACCTCTCCTTCAGAAGCAGTAATTGCGCGTACAATGCAACGGCCTAATGTTGTCTTTCCGCAGCCGGACTCCCCTACAATACCGATAGTTTCTCCGGCTCTTACATCAAAGGAAACATTGGTCACTGCTTTTACGGTAACGCCTTTTGAGGTAAAGCGCTTATGGACGTTCTTTACTTCCATAATGGTATCTTTTTTCATTCTGCCGTTACCTCCTTCGCACCGTCTTTCGCTGCCAGACCCAACCTTTTTTCTGCCTCTGCGCGCTGCTTCTGACAGGCGGCATTCTTGCAGGCAAAGCAGGCAATTTTATGTCCTGGTTCAATCTCTACAAGCTCTGGCTCTGCCTGATCGCACAGACCTTCGATTCTTACATCGCAGCGGTCATAAAAACCACAGGCAACCGGAAGGTTCATTGCGAGCGGCACAGTTCCTTCGATGGAAAACAGCCTATCCTGCTTTTTCCCACCAATTTTATGTACGGAGCCAATCAAACCTCTGGTATAAGGATGCTGCGGATTTGCAAAAATTGTCTCTGCATCGGCAGATTCTACAACTTTGCCCAAATACATAACTGCAACACGGTCACACATTTTTGCAACTGTTCCCAAATCATGTGTAATAAACAGAATTGCGGTATGGAAGGATTTTTGCAGTTCCTTCATCAGTTCCAGAATCTGTGCCTGAATTGTAACGTCAAGTGCTGTCGTTGGCTCATCGGCAATCAGAAGTTTCGGATTGCAGACTAACGCCATTGCAATCAATGCACGCTGCAGCATACCACCGGAAAATTCATGCGGATACTGATTGTAACGCTTTTCTACATTGGCAATACCAACCTTGCGCATAACATCCATCGAAATTTCTTTGGATTTCTTTTTATCCTTTGTAATATGAAGCCTCGTACACTCATTGATCTGGTTTCCGATTGTATACATTGGCGAAAAAGCAACCATTGGTTCCTGAAAGATCATCGAAATCTGCTTGCCGCGGATTTCCCTGATTTCTTTCCCCTTTGGGTCCATAGAAAGCAGGTTAACCTCACCGGTTTCTTCAGAACGGAACCAAATTTCTCCTCTTGGATGGCACTTCTTGTCATTGATTGCAAGGATTGATTTACAAGTGAGTGATTTACCGCAACCAGACTCACCTACCAGTCCCAGAGTCTCGCCTTTTCTGATTTCAAAGTTTACTCCTCTTACCGCGGTAAGAGTCCCCTCCATCATCTTAATATCAATATGGAGGTCTTTTACTTCAATAATATTGTCTCTGTCCATTTAGAATACCTCCAATACTTATTTGTAAGGGTCTGCAGCATCACGCAGACCGTCGCCTAAGAAGTTAAAGGCAAGCACCGTGATGGTTACAAAGATAATCGGAATAAGCTTATGTGGGTTGGATGCAACATCGGTCACGGAACTGGCTTCCTGCAGGAGAACACCCCAGCTGGTTGCCGGCGACTTAATACCAAGACCAAGATAGGACATCGACGTTTCGCCGACGATACTGCCTGGAATTCCAAGGGTGAGCGAAACAATCAGGTAGCTCATGAATCCTGGCACCAGATGCTTCCAAATGATTTTCCAAGTACTCACGCCGGAAAGCCGTGCCGCCATAACATAATCCTCATTCTTTAAGGAGAGGAATTTACCTCTTACAACTCTGGCCATGCCGGTCCAGTTAATAAAGGAAAGGATAATCGTCATATACAGGTACATTTTAATTGTAGAAACTCCAGGAGGAATCGCTGCAGACAGCGCCATCCAAAGAGGAATCTGCGGCACTGCACCAATTACTTCGATAATACGCTGAATAATCATATCCAGTACACCACCGAAATAACCGGAGACAGAACCTATCGTAATCCCTAAGAAGAAGCTGATAATCGCACTGGCAAACGGAATCGTAAGCGATACTCTTCCACCAAGCATGACACGAGAGAAAATATCACGCCCCAGATTATCCGCTCCAAAAAGATACAGTTTTGCCCCTGTCCCTCCATTGGAGCCCTCTCCTACTCCATATAGATGCAAATCACAAGGAATAAAACCTAAAATCTTATACTCACTGCCATGAACAAAAAAATTGATTTTATAGTATTCACTGGTATCTTCTACCAATTTAACTTCATAAGTTTCCCGGTCAATTGTTTTGGTCATTTTGTAAACATGCGGTCCAACAAACTTTCCTTCATGCATCCAGTGAATGGAAGTTGTAGGGCTGTTCCTGTACAGCGCATCAAACTCTTCCAAGGCATAAGGAGCCAGAAAATCGGCAAATAGTGCACTCAGATAAAGGATGGCAAGGACGACCAAAGAGATTTTTGCCAGCTTGTGCCGCTTCAGTTTTCTTGCCATTAAGGTCCATTGAGAGGCAAGATAGTAATCTTCTTTTGACTTCTGCTTTTTGCTCATTATCTGCCACCTCCTGAGTAACGGATTCTTGGATCAAGGAATGCGAGTACAATATCGGAAAACAGAATACCAATAACAACGAGCACTGCCTGCACCATAACGATAGCACCGGCAAGATACATATCCTGCGACTGAAGCGCTTTGAAAAGCACTGGTCCCTGAATCTGCATGTTCAATACCATTGCCGTTACGGTTGAACCGGAGAACAGGCTGGAAAGGATTCCGCCAAGACCGGATACGGTCGGGTTAATTGCTGCGCGGAAGCAATATTTCATGATGATTTTGCCTTCAGAAACACCTTTTGCACGAGCCGTAAGCGTATACTGCTGCCCAATCTCGTCAAGCATCTGCGCACGTACGGAACGAATGATGCCGCAAGTACCGGAAGTACCGATAACGATAATCGGGATAATCATTCGTTTCATAAAGTCGCCAAAATTATATAGATGAATGCCATTCTGCATCATTTCCTGTGTAAACAGGCCAACATTGGCATTCCCGGTCCATTTATAGGCCAGGAACATCAATACAATGGCCAAAATAAAGTTTGGTATTGCCGTACCTAGAAATCCAATAACAGATGCCGCATAGTCTCCCACAGAATACTGATGAGTGGAAGAATAAATTGCGATCGGAAGAGATACTGCATACTGGAAAATCATAATAATTGCCGTAACGGCAATGGTAAGCCCTAATCTTTCTTCTACCACATCCCAGACGTTTTTGCCGTAGGCAAAAGAATACTTCCAGTTGTGGTGGGAACCATACAAACGATAGAACTGGGAATCTGTAGGTGTCCAGATAATATCTTTAATCCATTTGATATACTGGGTGACCACCGGCTGGTCCAGCCCGTATTCTGCCCGAAGCTCGGCGGCATAATCGGCGTCTACATATTCGCCTTCAGTAGCAAGCGCTGCAATATGTGCAGAAACATAGTCGCCCGGAGGAAGCTGAATAACGAAGAAAACCAGAATGGAAATAAGGAACAATGTCGGGATAAACATCAGGACACGCTTTACTATGTACTGAACAAGATCTTTTTTAAAGAAATCTTTTACTGCCTCCCAAAAGGGTTTCTTCGGGTTATGATCCTGCATAAGCTCTTCTTTTTTTACATTTTCTTCCATGCGAAGGTCCCTTTCTTAAAAATGGGAGGCGGAATACGTTCTTTTCCGCCTCCCTTATCTGTTAGATACGATTCTGTAGTAAAGAAATTCTGCCCTAAAGAGCCATATGGAATTATGTTACGGCCATTCCTTACTCAGCTTTTTTATTTTTTAAACAGAGTCCAGTAGTGAACGATATTTCCATACTGATATAAGTCATCGCTTACCAGATTATCGGACCAGTTGTGGATTGCTGAACTTACAAGGTTGTAGTTACCAGCAGCCTTAAGGTAAGCAATTGTCCAGAGATTCTCTTTATGGATGTCATAAATCTTGAGAGCAATCTCGTCTCTTGCCTCAGTATCCGGTGTGGAATTCCACTGCTCATAAAGAGTTACCAGATCTGCCATAGCGCCGGTAGGCTTCACGCCATTTGCACCGTTTGTTCCGTAGTAAGTACCATACTCACCATACCATTCTGCTGCCTGAGCAATCGGTACGAAAGGAGCCACTCTGGATCTCAGGGAAAGACCGCCAATAGCTGTATGAGGAATGATAACTGCATACCATGTGTTGTTGTCGATTTCCTGGTCAAATGCATCCAACGCATAGTCACCCTTGTAAGCGGTTTTAATGCCAGCTGCTTTCCAGTACTGTTCCAGAACCGGATATGCTGAGTCTGCAGTAGAATCTACATATGCATAGAAGTTAATCACAAGATCTGTTCCGTCTGCAAAATCATAGAAACCATCAGAACCCATTACAAGGCCGCAGCCCTCTAAGAGCTTCTTTGCTGTTGCTACATCATATGTCGTCCACTTTGTTTCCCAATCAGCATCATAGCCAAAGTTTCCTTCTCCTGGACATGCCTGACCTGGCTCAAGGAAGCCATCGGAAAGGAGACCCGAAACCTGTGTACGGTCTACGCTGATGGACATTGCCTGACGGAAATCCTTGTTTGCAAACAGAGCAGCAAGCTTTTCGTCTTTGCAGGTGTAGTTAAATGTTACCTGATAAGAACCCCAGTTAGTGCTGGAGAATGTGCGGAGATATGCCTTGCTGCCTGCATTGGTCAGCATTGTGGAAATATCCTGCATACCAACTTCAATCATATCCAGTTCGCCGGAGAGGAACATTAACTGCTCCTGACCAACTGCACTCGTCATAATGAAATCAATTTCATCACAGTATGGAAGCTGCTGTCCCTGTGCATCCACTTTCCAGAAATAAGCATTGCGATCGAAAATGCAAAGGCTGCCCTTTACGTCATTTACGCCTGCTTTTGTGGAAAGAACATAGGAGTTCAGAGTTGGGATACCAGGTACATTCCAGAAGTAATAAGCTACTGCCTTACCCATATCCTTAACGGTTGCATAGGAAAGACCCTTTGCCTGTGCATTTGCCAGTGCCTGCTCATCGCTTAATGTACTTCCGCTGTAAACGGACTGTGGAATAAGGTCTTCTAAGTAATGCTTTGGAGCCCAGCACCATTTGAAATCACCGTTTTCAATGAAATCTGCCGGATACTTAGGAGATGCAAATGTCCAAGTTACTTCATAGTCATTTACCTTTGTCAGTGTTGCGTATACCGGATTGCCGTCAGCGTCTGGAGTATATAATGCTGTCCAGCTCTTCTTTGTATCAAAGTTGGTAAGATGGCACTGCTCATACCAGAAAACGATGTCGTCTGCTGTAAAAGGAGCACCGTCGGACCACTTCATGCCTTCACGAAGCTTAAATGTCCATACTTTGTAATCATCCGAATGAGAGAACTCTTTGATTACGTTTGCATAGTATGTACCGTCTGTATTGTAGTGGATAATGCTCTCCAGAATTGGTCTGGAAGCATTCCAGCTGGAGCTGCTGCCCATCAGGTTGAGCTTTCCGCCGTAAACACCGATTTCCAGCTTTTCTCCCGATGCGGAAACCTGCTCTACAAACACGTCGGATGCTACCGGAATTCTTTCCGTTACATCACCACTTATTGTTGGCGGGCCACTAAACTTCATTGTGTCTACCGGAACCGGTGTTGGTGTCGGTTCTGGAGTTGCTTCTGGTTGCTTTGTTCCTTCTGTTGGCTGAGCTGCAGTTGTCGGAGTAGGGCTTGGATCCTTCTGATCTTCATTTCCCTTTCCGCCACAGGCAGCCAAAGAAACTACCATTGTGCCTGCTAACAGCAGTGCCAAAAGTCTTTTCTTCATAAATACATCCTCCTTAATAGATAAGCTCTAATAAAAATAAAATTGCCATTGCCTGACCATACGGCATGGATTTTATCTCTATTTCTTTGTAGAACTGCTTTGATTCACGTCCCATTGCTGTACCATAAGAAACCTGACTGACGATACCGTCATCGCCGATATAGGAAAGCACCGGCTTCAATGCCTTTATCGCACAAAGCTCATATTCCTTGTCAATCAGCCCATCATGTACTGCCTTTAGGATACCATAAGCAAAACCGCAGGTTGCGCTTGTTTCAACATAAGAAGTAGGATCGTCTACCAACGTATGCCACATGCCTGATGTGTCCTGAAATTTTTTCAGGCTCTCTACCTGATTGTGCAGCGCTTCTGTTAAAAAGCGGCGGACACAAGGCTCGCACCCGATAATGCCTAACAGCTCCGGAATTGCAGCAGTTGCCCAACTGTTGCCGCGGCCCCACAGTGCTCTTGCAAAATTGTGGTTGCCGTGAAACGTCCATCCATGAAACCAAAGACCTGTTTCTTTGTCGGACAGGTATTTAATATGTAAAAGGAACTGGTACTTTGCCTCTTCTACCCATTCCTGTTTACCGAAAATCACACCGCACTTGGCAAGGAACAGCACGGACATAAACAATGTGTCATCCCACAATTCCTGGTCATTTAACGTATCCGACGTCAAGTGCTGGAAACCGCCTTCTTTTGTTTTTGGAAGGCCATCCATTAACCATTCTGCCCATTCCGTACAGAGCGCTCCGTATTCTTCCTTTTTGGTATGCTCATAAACATAGGCAAGTGTCAGCATTGGTGCTGTTGTATTGATATTTTTGGCCGGAAGGCCAATGCCCATCTGCCGTTCATAATACTCTGTCAGAATTTTTAAATAGCTTTGCTTTCCCGTACGTTCAAACATCTTCCACATGCCAAAAAGCCCAACGCCCTGCGTCCATTCCCAGAAACGGTATTTATTGATATCGTCTCCTGCGAGGTTTTTTGTCTGCATGTTTTTTAGAAACGTATCGTCCTCCTCGTACAGAACCTTCTGAAAGCTTTCAAATAACAGCTCCAGCTTTGCCTCAATGACAGGCTTTAATGCTCCGCTCTGATATTCTTTTGCAAATTCCTCAAACGTGCCTTGCAAATTTACCATGTCAATAACCCTGCCCCTTTCAAAGCTTCTGCACAAAATCTGTTTGGTAAATTTTTGGTATGTTTTTGTGCAATTTGCTCTTTAATCACCAAACTTAGTATAACAAGTATATCAAAAATAGTCAACACCTTCTACGCATAATTTGCGTTATTTTTGCAAAATCATTGCATTTTTTGCTTTTCAGTGGTATAAAATAAACAAAGGGATGTTTTTTATCGTTGGCTTTCTTGTCACATTTGCATAGACTTACCACTCTTTCCAAAAGATTGTGAAGTTTGCATGATCCATAAGACCGCCATACAAAGGACGCCCTGTTGTTTCTTGTGCAAAAAGCAGAAATTATCAAGTATTTTAGGGGGATTTTATACATATGCTGATTGACAATTTATTTCTTTACGAAAAAGGCACTATAGAAGAATTCAACCGCCCAAGCTCTAAGCTTTACTACTTTTTTGACTTTGATGACCGTTCCGCTGATGTAAACATGGATTTCCAGCATTTTCACCGATTTTATGAAATACACCTGCTGCTAGACAAAGAAGCGTCTCACATTATTGAAGGAACACTGTACAAACAGACCTTGTTTGACCTCGTACTGCTTCCTCCGTTTAAGCTGCACAAATCCCAATACGAGAAGGGCCCTGCAGTAAAGCGCCTTGTTATCAACTTCCGGCTGCCGGAAGAATCTCACGCAGAACTCGCCAAAGAACAGCAGGAGATTCTTTCTGTCTTCTTTTCCCCTGTTCCCATTTATCGGTTTGAGCGCTCCATACAGGAGCAGCTCGCAGCACATCTGAATGCTATTTTTCATCTGCTAAGAAACAGCTCCGGTGTTTCTGCAAAATTATTGCAGCTTCATCTGGAATTCCAGCAGTTTCTGCTCTGCATTTACAATAACCGGAACCAAAATATTTATAACCAAACCACAACAGACTCCCTGACAGCAAAAATTTATTCCATTACTTCCTATATCCATATCCATTATTCAGAAGATTTATCTTTAGAAAGCCTTGCAAGAGAATTTTTTATCAGTACTTACTACCTGTCTCATCAGTTTAAAGCCATTACCGGCTTTACGATTACAACCTATATCCAAATGACCAGAGTCCGAAACGCACAGCAAATGCTGCTCAATGGGGACAGAAAAATTACAGAAATAGCCACCGCCTGCGGATTTAATAGTTTTTCCCAGTTCAATCGTGTCTTTCATAAATTCTGCGGCGTATCCCCAAGCCAAATGAGAACCGCCGCAGAAAATAAAACTTATGAAGAACACCGTAGCATTCCGATTATTACTCCGTCATAGCATTATCTGTCTTCTATCTTAAATGTACCAAGCTCTTCACTCAAGGCAGAAGCTTCTTGTTTTAATGCCTGAATCACTCCGTCCAGATTTTCAACTGCCTTCTGAGATGTTCCTGCGGTTTCCTCTACTTCACTGGATGCCGCAGAAGTTTCCTCAGAAACGGCAGAAATGCTTTCAATTGCCTGCAATGTATTCTGCTTTGCCTGCTCCATGTCTTCTACCTGTTCTCCAATATTCTGGAGCCGCTCCGCAATATGTGCAACATTGCCCCCGATTTCCTGAAACTCTGTCATGGTATGGGCAACCGCTTCCTCCTGCTGCGCTACAATAACTTCTGCACGCTTGGCAACTTCCACAGTATGTTCCGTCTTTCCAAGAATCAAAACAATAATCTTAGCAATTTCTCCTGCCGCCACGGAAGATTGTTCTGCCAACTTCCTGATTTCCTCAGCAACAACTGAGAAGCCTCTTCCTGCTTCTCCTGCACGCGCCGCCTCAATCGAAGCATTCAGGGAAAGCAAATTCGTCTGCTCCGCAATATCGTTGATAGTTGCAATAATATGATTGATTGTCTGCGTTTCTTTCGCCAAATCCTCAATATCAAGAATAACGCTCTGGGTCACTCCGGTCGTTTCTGATGCGCGCTCTTTCAAGTTTGTTACCGCATCCATTCCATTATCTACCGAAGCCCTTGCAATGCCCGCCATCTGTTCAATCGCGGCCACATTTTCCCTAACAACACCAATTTTCTCGGTCAGCTTTTCCGCCTCATACAGACATTCAGTAGAGTCATCCGCCTGCTGCACAATACCCTTTCGGATTTCTTCCACGGATTTTGCCGTATTTGTCAATGCCACAACAAGATGCTCAGAAGAGGCCGCAAGGTCTGTTGCTGAAGTATTCAGCGCAGTCGTTGTAACTGACACCTTATTAATCAGTTTTTTCATATTATGCATCATTTGGTCTGCAGCACCGGCAAGCATCCCGAATTCATCTTTGCGTTTAGAGTGAATACGCACTGTCAGATTTCCGGCAGCTGCCTGTTCAAATACCGATGCGGTCTTCTGAATGACCCTTCCATAGCCTGTAGATACAAGCACGCCTAAAATCAGAGAGACCAATCCTGCGATTGCCGTAACCAGCATTGTTGTAACACGGATATTGGATGCTGTTTCCATAATCGTACTTTCCGGTATCCTTCCACAAATCATTGCACCGCTGTCAGAAACCTTACTGAAAATGTACAAATAGGCAACACCATCATACTCATAATGTGCATAGCCCGCCGTTTCCGATGAAGCAAGCGCATTCCTGTAAAAACCTGTGTCAAAGAAATAAGAAGAGCCGTCGCGCAATACCCCATCTTTTGTCGTCTCCGTTCCATCCGGTGCGACCAATGCAATCACGCTGTTTTCGCCCAGATTGACCTGTTCCAATGAACTTGTCGCTATCTCTGTCTGTATATCTACCGATATGTAGCCAAGACGTTCTGCCACAGAGTTATAAAACGGTTCTGTATAAGTAATGCAGTAATCGTTCGGGGATACTCCTGTTGTATCAATATAAGAATGCGTCCCAATCCAACCGGCATCCAGCCCCCAAGAAAGCAGGGATTGGCGCTCTTCCGATTTGTCATACTCTGCCGCCGCAGTCGTCCCAATAATCATATAATTCCCATTAGAAGACAGTGCACTTGCTTTGTATGGCAAAACCGAAAGATCACCGACTATATCATCTGCTGTTGTCAGCTTTTTTAATGCCATTGACACCTGCAGACGAGCCTGTTTTTCTTCATCGCTTCCTGCCTCATAAGCACCGCCATAGTAAGACATCATCACAGGTTCTGCAATCATCTGTGTTACTTTTGTTTTTGCCATTGAAAATACGAGTTCAAAGTAGCTGCCTACTGATTCTATTGTAGACAAAGCACTTTCCTCATAATTTTCCCTCAATGCCGTTGCTGCATTGCTATAAGAAGCCACTCCAAGAAGCACAATGAATATAACCGGTATCAAAAAGAATGCCGTCAGCCTGACACGAATACTAATTCCTTTTTTCATCATTAATCCCCATTCCGAGAACGTCTGCGGCCAAAGAGCCTGATACCGGCTGATTTGTGGCGTTCTCGGCACAAACAGCCTTTTTGTCTAGTAGGATTAGGGTGTCAAAAGGGTGCTTTGCACCAACCGAACACAATATGTGGTCTTGCAAGTTTACTTGCAAACACACATATTTGTGTCGGTTATGCCCCGAAGGGGCTTTTGACACCCGAATCCTACTAGGAAATTACAGCAGTTTTATAAGCCTGTCTTTTCTGCGATATAAGCTCTTGCCATCTTTGCATATTTGAATGGATTTGCCTTTGCAGGGTCCTGCTCCGCCTCAACCAAAAGCCATCCTTCATAATTCATCTCATCCAGTGCTGCAAATACAGAATCAAAATCTACGCAGCCATCGCCCGGAACCGTAAATGTCCCTTCCCTGACTGCCTTCAGGAACGACCATCTGCCTTCGGTTGCCTGCTTTAAAACATCCGGACGCACATCCTTCAAATGCACATGTCCAATACGCTCCGGATACTTCTTTAAAACAGTCAGCGGGTCCTCACCGGAGAACGTAAAATGCCCGGTATCGTAGCAGAGGAATACCAAGTCCTTATCTGTATTGTCAAGCAGGCGTTCTGTTTCTTCAATCGTCTGTACGCCGGTTCCCATATGATGGTGGAAGCAGAGCTTAAAGCCTCTGTCTTTTGCAATTTTTCCAAGACGGTTCATGCCGTCACACATCTTTGTCCACTCCTCATCGGTAAAGTGTACCTTGTAGTCAAAAATCGAAAGTTCTTCCTTGCCCTGCACCGAGTAGCTCTGTTCTGACACATTGATGCGGTCTGCACCCATAGCTGCCAGATAGTCAAGTTCCTTCACAAATTCCTTCTCTGTTTCTTCAAACGGCTTTGTTGCAAGGAACGAGGAAAACCACTTGCTTGCAATTCTCATTCCGCGAAGGTCCAGTGCCTCCTTTAATACGGCAGTGTCCTTTGGATACTTGTTGCCGACCTCACAGCCAGTAAATCCTGCCAAAGCCATTTCGCTGACACACTGCTCAAATGTGTTTTCTCCTCCAAGCGCCGGCATATCGTCATTTGTCCAGCCAATTGGAGCAATTCCTAATTTTACTTTCTCTTTCTGAAACATACTGTCCACCCTTTCTGATTTTAAGTTCCGTATCCGTCTTGCCGGCACACCAGCCTCAGCGATGGATGCATGGTTGCCTTCGGCATCCTTGCATCCATCGGTATGCCGTTCAGACGGATACTGTTTTTAAGTCTCGTATCTTTTTTAATAAGCTCTTGCTTTCTCCAAATGTTCCATGCGGTTTTCATAGCATTTATGAATTGCTTCGTTTGTCTTGCTGTCGCCAAGCCCCACATGCCACCAGGAAAGATACCCATCCGTCATTGTCTTTGGAAGCACCTTAATGTCAATCAATACAGAAACTTCATCATTTTTTGCTTTTTCAAGCGCTTCTTCCAGCTCTTTCATTGTCTTTGCAGTATAAGCCTTCATGCCATAGCCGCGTGCAATCATTGCAAAGTCCGTTGGAATCAGTTCCCCTGTCTGCTTTCCGCTTTCGTCACGATAGCGGAACATGGTCGCAAGGCTTCCGATGCCGTTGCTCATCTGCAGATTGTTGATACAGCCAAATCCACAGTTATCAAACAAAAGCACCGTGATTTTCTTTCCTTCCTGCAGGGAAGTTGCCATCTCTGAATGCATCATCATAAATGCGCCGTCGCCGACCATCGCATAGCATGGCTGCTCCGGCTTTGCCAGCTTTGCGCCAAGAGTTGCCGCAATTTCATAGCCCATGCATGAATAGCCGTATTCCATATGATAGGAATCTTTCTCTTCTGTCGTCCACATACGCTGTAAATCACCCGGAAGGCTTCCGGAAGCACCTACTACAATTGCATTGCTTTCTATATGCTTCCTGATGGTTCCAAGCGCTGCGGTCTGTGTAATCATGCCGCCTGTCGTCTTTACGAATTCCTCCAAAACCCCTGGTTCCATTGCCGAAATCAACGGCTTGTAGCTTTCATTGTATTCTGTGGAAGTCAAGAACTGCATTTCCTTTTCCCATGCGTCCTTCGCATCCTTTACTTCTGTTGTATAAGCACTTCTGTAACCAGCCTTTCCTAATTCCTCGGAAAGCAATGTAAGCGAAGCTTTTGCATCTCCGACTACAGAAACTGCGTCCAACTTCATTGCATGGAAACGAGAAACATTAATCATTGCAAAATCTACATTCGGGTTAGAAAACAGTTCTTTTGAACCAGTCGTAAAATCGCTTAACTTTGTGCCGACACCAATCACCATATCCGATGCTCTTGCTATTGTATTGGCTGAAAGGTTTCCGGTCACGCCAAGCCCGCCCATATTAAGCGGATGAGAAGTTGCAGTTACGCTTTTGCCCGACTGCGTCTCACAGTATGGAATATGAAACTTTTCACAAAATGCCACAAGCACTTCTCCTGCTTCGGAATAACGTACGCCGCCGCCTAAAATCACGAGCGGATGCTTTTTTGTCTTTATCAGTTCTGCCGCAACGGAAATTTCATCTGCATCCGGCACGGCTCTTGAAATCCTATGTACTCTTTTCTTAAAGAAATCCGCCGGATAATCATAGCGCTCACCCTGCACATCCTGCGGGATTGAAATACAGACACCGCCCGCGTCTTTCGGATCAGTCAAAACACGCATCGCATTGAGCAACGCACTCATCAGCTGCTCCGGCCTTGCTACGCGGTCCCAATAACGAGACACCGGACGGAATGCATCACTTGTCGTAATTGACATATCATGCAGCTGCTCTAACTGCTGCAGCACCGGATCAGGCTGCCTTGTTGCAAATGCATCCCCGGTAAACACAAGCAGCGGCACATTATTGACTGTTGCATCTGCAACTGCGGTTACCATATTGGCAGCTCCCGGCCCGATAGATGAAGCACAGGCAATGATTTTTCTGCGGTTATTCTGTTTTGCAAAGCCTGCTGCCACATGCGCCATGCCTTGTTCATTCCTGCCTTGATATACCTTCAGGCTGCCCGGATTCTCTTCAAGTGCCTGACCAAGACCAACTACAATGCCGTGTCCGAAAATAGTAAAAATACCGTCTACAAATTTCTGTTCTGTTCCATCCAAGGAAACATACTGATTGTCAAGAAACTTTACAATCGCCTGTCCGGCAGTCATATTGATTCGTTCCATATATAATAACCGTATCCTTTCTTATGGAATTCACCTGACAAGACCTTTCGGGATTCCGCTGCAAGCCATAGGCAAGCGCCCTGCGACACTTGCCTATGGCTTGCAGCGGCGTTCCGCACCTTCTGGCAGGTGAACTCTGATTTCAGATTTACTGCTCTAACAGCCACAGGTGTGCCGGATCGTTATCCCTTGTCGTCCAAGGGTTATTTTCCAAATGGCGAATCATCCAGCAATAATACATATTGTATCCCGGCGCCGCAGTCTGTGGATGCGTCAGTCCGCCCGGTATGCAGGCTGCGCTCCCATCTGCTACCTTGAATACATTGTCTCCAATAAATGCTCCGCCAAAGCCTTGCGGATGGTCAAATTTATAGTAATAAACCTCCGGCTGTGGATGGCTGTGCGGAATATAACTGGACCAACGTCCTGCCTTTGTAATAACTTCACCAATTACCATATTGGAATATGGTGCATTCTGATAGTCAAAAATCGTCAGCACTTCTCTCTTTGCTGTGCCTTCCCACTGGCTTTCTCCCATCAGCTCAATCTTACACTCTTTTGGAGTATAAAACTTGCTCTCAAACTCGTTTTTGTTTTCTGTCATCTGAATGAGAATTTCACTGTCAGCATCTGCCAATATTTCTGCCTTGCTGCCTTTGCAGATATGCAGGCAGTACGGAGCTTCTTCAAATACGTTCTTTCTTGTGGCCTTCTCTGTCCTTCCCTCAAATGAATACGTTACTGCCCCTTCCAAAAGCAGAACAGCCGTTTCTTTTTCTGTCTCTGCAACTGCTACTGTCTCACCAGCCTTCAAACGGCAGACTGTGATGTCCATCAGCATATTGGAATTGGTTCCATCTGTCCTTGAGATTATTTTTGTTCCGTTTTCATCAAACTTTAAATAGTCAAACATTCCCATAAAATCACCTGTTCTTTATATTAGTTCCGCATCAACCCTCCCAGCACACCTTGGCAGGGGCCGATATTTCCGTCCGCATCCTCCATCCGGAAATCCGGCTGTGTGCTGTCCGGGTGCTGCTGTTTTTAGTTCCGCATCAACCCTCCCAGCACACCTTGGCAGGGGCCGATATTTCCGTCCGCATCCTCCATCCGGAAATCCGGCTGTGTGCTGTCCGGGTGCTGCTGTTTTTCGTTCCATAGTGTCCGGCGCGGTGCTACTGTCTTGCTATCATCTCGCCATACTGCTCTTTTTCTTCTTTGATGAATTTCTTTACGCTTTCTACATCTGGCATATCTTCGGAGCATGCATGGCTCGCCACGAGCATCGCAGCAGAAGCACTGCCAAATTCCAAGGCATCCATGATGTCCCATCCCTCAAACAAGCCATATAAAAATGCAGAAGCATAGCCGTCGCCGCCGCCAAATGATTTGAGAAGCTTCACCGGAAATGGCTTAATTGAGTAGCTGTTTCCGTCGTCAGTATATGCCGTGGAGCCTTCCTTGCCGTGCTTGATTACTAAAATCTTAACTCCCTGTGCATGCCAGTAATCTGCCGATTGCCTGTCATCCCTTCCAACTTCAATCAAAGCTTCTGTCAGGTCTACCTCTTCTCTGGATGCCAAAATGACATCTGCTTCCCTTGCCACTGCCGAGTAGTAAATTGCAATTTCATCCGCATTTTTCCAGTTATAAGGACGATAGTCAATATCGAAAATCACCTTTGTGCCGTTTTTCTTTGCCAGACGAAGCGCCTTGAGCGCTGCTTCTCTGGATGGGCTCTGCGCAAGTGCCGTGCCGGAAATCAAAAGCGTTTTGCTCTGCTTTATGTACTCTTCGTCAATATCCTCCACCGAAAGCTGCAAATCTGCAATACCGTTCCGGTACATTAAGATGCTGCTTTCACTTTCACTTAAAATTTCCGTAAACGTAAGTCCAAGCTTTTCCCCATTCTTTGCGCGTGTCACATGGCTTGTGTCAATGCCTTCGCTCTGAAACCTCTTTTCAATGAACGTACCAAATTGATCGTCCGATACCTTTCCGATAAAACCAACCTTTTTGCCAAGCCGCGCCATGCCGACTGCAATATTTGCCGGCGAACCGCCCAAATACTTTTTAAAGGTTGTGCTTTCATCTAACGGCTTATAATAGTCCGTTGGATTTAAATCAATCGCCGCACGTCCGAGCAGTACAATATCAAATGCTCTTGTCTCATCCAATGTAAGATAACCCATACTTATAACCATTCCCTTTCCGTAACCCGCGGCTCTGCCACAGGCACAAAATCATATCTGCTTTCCTGCGCCTTGGCTCAGACACACGCTTTGCCGTCTGAACCAAAAACCAGCATATGGCGTTTTACATTCTCATATGCTCCAAGACGCATTGTTTCGCTAAGCAAAAAGTAGTCCGGATGCTGCGCATGCGTTACATAATCCCTTGCCGCCTGCTCTACCGCCAGAAACGTTGCGGTTGCCACATTTATTTTCCGGATACCATGTCGGATGCAGTTTCTAAAATCCTCATCGCTGATTCCTGAGCCTCCATGCAGCACAAGAGGAACTGCTACCAGCTCTTTTGATGCCTGCAGTATTTCAAAGTTCAGCTTTGGTTCTTTTTTATAGAGGCCATGTGCATTTCCAATTGACAGCGCAATCGCATCCACACCTGTTTCTTCATATAAACGCCGTACCTCTTTAGGGTCTGAATACATTGCTTCCCCATCCGCTTTGCCGTCTTCTGTACTTCCGAGCTGCCCGACTTCTGCCTCCACTGCCGCACCGTGTTTGTCTGCCATAGCCTTGACCTGTCTTGTCAGGCGGATATTTTCTTCAATTGAATATTTGGAAGCATCTATCATCACAGAGGTGAAGCCAAGCTGCAGTGCCTGTTCAATGCAGGACAGCTCTGTTCCGTGGTCAAAATGCACTGCAACCGGAACTTTAGCATTGTTCGCCGCTGCAAGCAAAAGAGGTGCAAATATTGGGAGCGGCGAGTATGGCAGCCTGACCTGCGCCACTTGCAAAATCATCGGAGAACAAAGCTCTTCCGCAGCAGAAACTGCTCCAAGCACCATTTCCATATTTGCGACACTGAAAGCGCCTACCCCATACTTCCCTTTTTCTGCCGCCAAAAGCAGTTCTTTCATGGATACTAATGACACCTTGTTCCCTCCCATCAAATTTTTATCAAAATTCGGATGTCAAAAGGGTGCTTTGCACCAACCGAACACAATATATGGTCTCACAAGCAAGCTTGCAAACACACATATTTGTGTCGGTTATGCCCCAAAGGGGCTTTTGACACCCGATTCCTATAAACTTATTATCAACTCTTTATTAAATTACCATTATGTTTATAAAAAGTCAACAAAACTTCTACTCTTCTGCCTTTGCAAGAGTGAGCGCAACATTGTTCTGTGCACAAAGCTCTATAAATGCCTTATCTGTCTCGGCATCTGCAACAATTCGTTCCATATCATGAATCGAGGCAAACGTAAGCAGCGATGTCTTTCCATATTTACTGGAATCCAACATCAGATACACATGGGCAGAATTTTCAATCGCAGCACGCTTAATTTCAAATTCCATCGGAGAGGAATTTGTAATATCACCGTTTGGCGCAATACCGGCTGCCGCAACAAAAGCCTTTTTTATATTATAGCGTTCCAGTATCCGTCCCGTATCTGCTGCAACAAAGGAATTCGTCCTGCGGTCAAGAGACCCCGGAAGGCAGATAATCTGCAAGTTGGAATACGGAATTGCACGCATAATGGCGTTTAAATTGTGCGTCAGAATTGTGATATTTTTGCGGTCTTCTAAAAAGTCTACCAAATACATTGTTGTAGTCCCGGAGTCAATGTAAATAATGTCCCCATCTTCCACAAGTTCTGCTGCTGCCCTGCAGATAGCACGCTTTTTCTCACTGTTTCTCATTTTTCTTTCTTCAAACGGAACAAGGCTGTTCTTGCGGTTGCTGCATACACCGCCGTATACCTTTTCCACAGACCCCTTGTTTACAAGCTGTGCAACGTCCAAACGCACAGTATTCATAGAAATATTAAATTCCCTGCACAGCTCTTCCATCGAAACCGTATCTTTTTCCAAGATATACTGCTCCATCCTGCGCAGTCTGAACGATTTCATTCCCATAGTACTCCTCCATTCTGATATGCCTTCTCACTTATGTAAATCCGTTGGCGGAGAATCCTGCTGCGCAGAATCCCATTTTCTTTTTTAATAATAGTAGCGTCGGTGTACAAAGGACGACGCTATAAGTATATTTTATCACATTCTTTGTGATTTTCAACGATTTTCTTGAAAAAAAGTTCTATTTTTTGTTGAACTTCACGCTTATGAGTGCTATAATGTACTCGAACTTTACAAAGAGTTTACAATTTTATTCAAAAATAGAATGGAGGATTATTATGCTGAACATAGGCATCATCGGAGCCGGCCGCATTGGCAAGGTACACTCCGAAAGCATTACCTATCATGTAAAGGATGCAACTGTTGTCGCAATTGCAGATCCATTTATGAATGACGAAACAAAAGCATGGGCAGAAGGTCTTGGAATTCCTAAGATTTCAAAGGACTATCACGAGATTTTAAACGATGCTGCTGTAGATGCTGTTTTAATCTGCTCTTCAACAGATACCCACGCTGATATTTCTATAGAAGCTATCAAAGCCGGCAAACATGTATTCTGCGAAAAACCAATTTCTCAGGACTTAGCTAAAATAAAAGAAGTTATGGAAGCTTTGAAAGGCTCCAACGTCAAGTTCCAGGTTGGCTTCAACCGCAGATTTGACCACAATTTTGAGGCTGTACGCAGCGCAGTTGCAGAAGGCAAAATCGGCGATGTACATATTGTAAAAATCACTTCCAGGGACCCTGATGCTCCGCCAATCGAATACGTTAAAGTTTCCGGTGGTATGTTCCTTGATATGACAATCCATGATTTTGACATGGTTCGTTACCTGTCCGGAAGCGACGTAGAAGAAGTTTATGCAAACGGTACCTGCCTTGTCAACCCTGCTATCAAAGACGCCGGCGACATTGATACTGCAATTATCACGATGAAGCTTGCAAACGGCGCCCTTGCTGTTATTGATAACTCTCGCAAAGCAGATTACGGCTACGATCAGCGCGCCGAAGTATTTGGCTCTAAGGGCCAGGTTGCTGTTACCAATGACTCTGCTTCCACTGCAGTCATCAGCACCAATTCTGGCGTTACCGGCGAAAAGCCGCTGTACTTCTTCTTAGAGCGCTATATGGCATCCTTCTCCAAGGAAGTTTCTCTCTTTGTAAAAGCCTGCCTGAACAACGAAGCCGTTCCGGTTGACATCAATGACGGCTTGCAGCCTGTCTTAATTGCAAAAGCTGCAAAGAAATCCTTAGAGGAAGGACGTCCGGTCAAGCTGTCTGAAATCACATTTTAATAAAAATAACCCGGATTTTAAATATCTTTACTTTTAGTCAACTAACCTATATTTGTTATTCTCCTGATGCCCAAAAAACTTGTTTTTTTGGGCATCTCCCATATTGTGATAATTATTTTTTTATGCTATACTTATAAAAAAACTGGGAACGCTATTTTATAAGGAGGTTGTTCTATGAAGAAGTTTTGGAAATTTGTCGGCGGTATCGTATCTATGGCTGCCGTAGCCTTTGGTGCTTACTGTGTTTATAAAAACGTGATTGCCAAAAAAGATGATGATGATTTTGATGATTTCGATGATTGCTTTGAAGATGAAAATGCCGAAGATACAGACCGTGAGTATGTATCCATCAACATCACTGCAGATGAAGAAACTACCGCAGAAGATACTGCTGAAGAAAAGGATGGCGAAAAAGAGGCATCCGAAGAACCTGCAGACAAGACAGAAGAGTAAAATAACAGAATCTGCATTTTGCCGGGATTCTATCGCCATGAATGCAAGGGGCATCCAAAATCAAATCTGGTTTTGGATGCCTCTTTTTGTTTCATAAGATGATAGCGTTGGTGCGTATGGCAAAAATCTTCCGAGAGCTTTGCAGCAAACTCCGAAAATTTTTCTTTTATCTTATATCTGCACTCGGCAGTATGGATTAAAATGTAATGCAGCATCGCTTCTGCATATAAAATATCATGCTCCGGCAGCTTTCTTGTTTCGCCTCCGTTTGCTGCTGTTCATCATCGCAGACTGCAATGTTAAGCTTCATCTGCCATCACCTGTCTTGCAATTTCCTGCCCGCTCTTTGTTGCCGCAATGCCGCCCTGTGCAGTTTCACGCAGCTGCGGCGGAAGCATCCTGCCCACACGGTACATTGCCTCGACTACCTCATCCGGCGGAATCGGAAACTTCATGCCTCCTAACGCAAGATCGATGCACAGCATTGCACTGACGGTCTGGGATGCATTTCTCTGCGCACACGGTATCTGCACCAGTCCGGCAACCGGATCGCATACAAGCCCCATGCAGTTGACAAGCACAAGCGACATCGCCGTAAGCGACTGTTCCGGCGTTCCGCCGCAAAGTTCCACGCCTGCCGCTGCTGCCATCGCTGCCGCAACGCCGCACTCTGCCTGACAGCCTCCTTCGGCTCCGGCAACCGTTGCGTTCTTCATAATGACCGTACCGATACCCGATGCCGTCAGAAGGGCATTTAACATCTCCTGTTCCCCTATTTGGTATTTTTCTCTAATTGCAAACAGTACTGCTGGAAGGATGCCGCACGCCCCCGCCGTCGGCGCAGCACAGATTCTTCCCATAGCAGCGTTGGTTTCGCTGCCTGAAAGCGCCATTGCCATTGCAGTATTGATAAAACCGCCGCAAAGCGTCTTTCCGGACTCTGCATAGTTCATCTGCCGCATCGCAATTCCGGAAATCAGCCCTCCTGCTGTAGAAAGTTCCTCCGTAAGCGCCTTTTCTGCCGCAGCTTCCATCACCTTAAGGCGGTCCCTCAGCATCTCATAAATTTCTTCCCTGCTCTTTCCAAACTTATCTATCTCATTTTCTAAAACAATTTCTGAAAGCAGTGTCTCTTTCTCCTCTGCTTTGTGCAGCAATTCCTTCAAACTGTGATACATATGCTCTCTCCACTTTTAAAACAATTCTAATGAATGACTTTGACCGTATGCACATCCTTAAGCCCCTCTAACTCGGCAATCACTTCATCCGGAATATCCGAATCCGTCTCAATGACGCAGCATGCCATTGCACCCTTGTCCTGCCTTGTCAGACGCATTGTTGCAATGTTGATTTCATGGTCCGCCAAAGAATGCGTAATGCGGTAAATCATTCCTTTTGCGTCCCTGTGAAGTACCAGCAGAGTCGTCATATTCAGCGACATTTCCAATGGGAAGCCATCAATTTTACAAATCTTAATCTGTCCGCCTCCAACAGAAGAGCCAACCACTTCCCTTATTTTCCCATTCGCCATAGAAAACGTGATACAGACCGTATTTTCATGCGCTCCACTCAGTTCCGTTTCATAGAAACGGTAAGTCAGCCCCTGTTCTGCTGCCAGACGGAATGCATCCTTTAACAGCTCATCATCTTCTTTTATTTTCAGCACTCCGGCGACCAGCGCCACATCTGTGCCATGTCCCCTATATGTCTTGGCAAAAGAGCCATGCAGCCCGAATTCCACATGGGTAAACGGCTGCCCCACCAGCTCCGCCGCCATTCTCGCCAGCCTTGCCGCCCCTGCAGTATGTGAACTTGATGGGCCAATCATCACTGGCCCTACCGCTTCAAATATACTGATTTCCATAGTCGTCCTTCTATCCTGTTCTTAATTTTTCCTTACTCCTCACATTCATAGGCTATGTTTCCGTCCTGCAAAGAAATCCAGCTAATCAGTCCGGCCGTCTCTTCCGGCAAAAACATGGTTTTCACTTCTCCTGCCACAAAGTCAAAAGAAAGCAATTGATGCACATAGCCTCCTGATGGCATTCTCCTCGTTGCCAGTAAATAAAAACAGCCATCCTCTCTTCCACAAGCATACAAAAAATCCTGTGGATAGTCAAATACTATTTGAAGGGCTTCATTTTCTATGTTTACTGCTTTCAGTGCAGAATAGGGCTGGCTTCCATAAAATTGCCGAGGCTTGATTCCTGCACTCTCTGTTAAGGACCCAATCAGCCCCTCTTCTTCATCCAACAGGAATTCCTCCACCTCTTCTTCACCGTTCCAGCCGTACACGGATAGCTGCTTTGTTGTCATATCCTCCGGAGCGGAAACGTTGTTCTGTTCAAAACCATTTGCTTTGAAATCATCGGCGGTCTGCTCGCCCGATGAGAATGTTCCATCTCCATCCATATCAAATTCTTTACTGTCCCTGTTATTGTAAAGCAGCCATATTCCACTTCTTGCAGCCAGTACTATTACCAAAACCGCCGCAGCAAGCAGAGCAATTCTTCCAAGCTGTTTTCCATAATTCATCCGCCGCCTAAGCAAGTTCCCCTTCTCTGTCTGCTGCACTGTGTTTTCTTCGGCCCATCCTAGTTTCTGCATGGTCGCTGCAATCAATTCTTCCGAAGCAAAAATTCCTTCTGCATCCATCTGCTTTTTTTGCTGTACGGAAGCTTTGCAAAGAATCCCCTCTATCTCTTTTTCTGATATTTCTATGTTCCTGTTTTGAACCATCATCCTTCAAGGCCTCCTCCTAACACCACTTTCAGCTTTTCCTTTGCGCGAGACAGCCTGCTCTTTACTGTCCCGACCGGTATATGAAGCGCCTGTGCCGTTTCCTCTAACGACAGCTCCTGATAAAAAAAGCAGACAATCACTTCTCTGTACTGCTCCGGCAATGAAAACACCGCTTCTCGCACTTTCTCTGCATCTGCTTCCTGCTCTACCTGTTCGTATGCGTCCGGGCTGCGAAGTGACTGCTCTGTTGCCTCATCCATTGGGGTCACCCGGCGTTTCCATGCACTTTTTAAATAATCTTTGCAGGAATTGATAGCAATCCGAATCAGCCACGTCTTCACGCTGCTCTTTTCCTGAAAATCTGCAAAACCCTGATAAGCTTTTAAAAACACCTCCTGAAAGATGTCTTCTGCAATCTGGATGTCACCGACATACAAATATGCAATTCGCAGAATCTCAGTTCCATATTCCCGCATCCATTTTTCCACCTCTAAAGGGGGGAGTGTTTCCTGCCGTTTCATAGGCTCTGCCTTTCTTCATAAGATTAGACGATAGTGTAATAAAAAAGTTCCAAAAAATCCGTTTGAACGTACCTTCACTTGACAAAGGTATACGGATATGAGCGTTCCGTACACCGATGCTATTTTACCACAAGCACACACACAGTTCCACCAAATTTTTTAGGTTCCTTCCTCTTTCCCTACCATAAGAAAAACGTGCATTTATCCGCGTTCTCCGCCATTGGACTCATTGACATTTCAAGCTATTTGTTGTATCATTATTGACATGTTTTTAGAATGAAATAGAGATCGGAGCTTGATGAGCAGTGACTAAGATGGATTTGGAGAGCGTACGTCAGTTTATTTTAAGCGACGAAAAAATCAAAGAGTATTTTCTCTCTCTTGCCGGAAAGGAAAATTCCGGGCAGTCAGCCCACGGCACCATACAAAACCCCTCCCTAGAGAACGGATCAGAGGATTCTACAAAGGCTGCAGAACTGGAAAATGCTGCATTGCGTAAAAAACTCAAAGCAGCACAAGAACAGGCAGCTGCATTGGAGGGAGAATGTGTCCGTTTGCGTGAAACCCTCTCACAGACAGAGCTTCAAAAAAATGCCGCTGTAAAACAGCTCAAAGCATTTGAACCAATCTACTCTGCCATTAAAATTTACAATTCTTTGAGCGAAACGGCAAAAGCAGCAACAAAGAATATTTTCCGCACTGCTTCTCCGGATGGTTTTATCTCCTGCGGAGCACAAAAGGACAGCTTGGCAAACCTTTGGGACTATGGCAGGACACTGGCAGCCTACGGCTCAGAAGACTGCCTAAAAATTGACCAGCTTTTTGGATATTTCGTCTCGCTGTACAACCTGACATTTGAGCAGCCTGTCTACACACTGATTGAACCTCAGATAGGAGACCGATTTGATGAGGATCTCCATGTATCCCTGATACATGGAAAAAGAATCTCTGGCGTTTCAGACGTACTGCTTCGTGGATACTGCATAAACGGCAAAACAGTGAGCAAGGCGCTGGTAAAGTAGAATAATGGTTTTCAGCCAGGAATTTATGCTGCTGCACAAAGTTCCCAAGCAAGTTCGCTTTTGGATGGGAAGCCGCCTGTGACAGCAAAATTGAGAAATTAGTGTGAAAAATAAATTTTCCACACGGCGATTTGTGCCTGAGCGCTGCTTGCCACAAAGTCGCTTATGTGCAAACAAACAAGTTTGCTTTAAGCAGCGCAGAAATGGGGTTAACATGGAATGTACAAAACTTGTGGATAAGTTGCCGCTTGGTTCCGGCGGCTTACATAAAATGATTCGGGCAAAAATATCCGAAACCGCACAAGAAAAGCAAATGGAAGAAATTTCTAAACTTTTATTGGAAGTTGACCACGAACGCGCGGATATTGATCCCTACGATGAGAAAATTCTCACAGACCCAAACAGGGGGCACTGGGACCTATGGACAGATGACGAAACAGGAAACTCCTCTGTATCAGACCTCCCTTGCCAGGGATACGTAGCACGCAATCCTCGCGCAGACATCAATCAAAACCGCATCGTTGCAATAGACTTTGGCACAAAAAGTACCGTTGTAGTCTACCAGAATGAGGACAGCCGCATCCTTCCGATACGTGTGGGAACCGGAAATGTCAGCAAAAGCATTCAGGCAGAACACTATGAAAACCCTACAATTATTGAATTCAACAATCTGGCTGTTTTTCTGGAAGCATACTCTGCCGCGTCAGGGCGGCCTGCCACACGTTGGGAAGACGTATATATCTCCCATCAGGCAGTAGACGACCTTCAAAACTCACGCAGTACAGATTACAGTGCATTCTTCACGGAATTAAAACAATGGGCAGGAGATTCCGGCACAAAAAAACCGCTCCGCATCCGTGACCGTGAAAACAGTGATTATTTAATAAAGCCGTTCCATGAGCTTTCTGATATAGATTTAAACCCAATTGAACTCTATGCATATTATCTTGGACTGTACATAAACAATATGCGTAACGGAATCTTCTTTCATTACTACCTGTCCTTTCCTGTTACCTATGAAATTTCGGTGCGGAAAAAAATTGCAAGAAGCTTTGAAAGAGGGATCAAAAAAGCACTCCCGGAAACTCTGTTAAGGGACGATGCTGTCATGAAAAATTTCAAAATCAACGGCAGTATCAGCGAACCGACTGCCTATGCGGTCTGCGCTTTGCAGGAATATGGTTTTGAGCCAATGGATGAGGACCGGATTTTCTATTCGGTATTTGACTTTGGCGGCGGTACCACCGATTTCGATTTTGGCGTATGGAAAGAATCAAATTCCCCAAAATACGACTATACTGTTGAACATTTTGGTGCAAGCGGAGACCGGTATCTTGGCGGAGAAAATATTCTGGCGGAACTGGCTTTTTATGTATTCCGGGCAAACGAAGACAAACTCCGGGAGGAAAACATTACATTTAACCGCCCTCCTATGTGCCCAGACTTTGCCGGAAGCGAAACGCTGATCTCTGATTCAAGAGAAGCCAAAATAAATATGCACAATCTCACAGACAAACTTCGTCCGGTATGGGAAAACACCGGAGAAGAAACGGTGGATGAGAGTGGAGCTATTAAAGTAAACCTGTTCCGTAACGATGGTTCAGAAGTTGTAGGAATGGCCCTTTCGGCCGATTTAGACGAACTCAACGATCTGATCTACCAGCGCATCAACAAAGGCATCGAGAGCTTTTTCACATCACTGATCACGGCCTTTGGAAGACAGCGTCTGAGCGACGGAATCCCGAAAATTTATATCATTCTGGCCGGAAATTCTTCAAAATCGCAGTATGTTGAAGAGATTTTCAATAAAAAGATTCTCTCTTACACAAGAGAGCTCAAGCGCAGCAGCTCTGTCCCTATGTTTGAACTGCTCCCTCTAATCAGTACGGAAGCATTTTATAAAAAAAGAGCAGAAATAAACCCAGAAGCTGCAAAGCGTCCGGACGACCGGGGCGAGTTTGAGCGGCCCTCCGGAAAAACCGGAGTTGCATTTGGTCTGATTGAATGCCGCAGAGGAGGCAGAATCGAAATTATTGAGAATGACGAAGCCAGAGGTGAGATTCCGTTTAAATACTATATCGGTACATGCAGGAAACGTTGTTTCAAAAGCCTCGACAGCAACGGCCAGTCATCGAGAATTCCTGGCAGGCTGGACTACGACAGGTGGTATGAGGTATTTGAATCAGATGATTACACAATTGAAGTTTACTATACGACCGAACCGGATGCTGTCACCAACCGGATGCCAATTGAAAATGCAAGGAAACTTATGCTCCATACCGACGCAGAAAACAAACCTGTATTTATCCGTGCGGCAGATCCGCATACGTTGGAATATATTTCTGCAGAAACTGCAGACGACGTAAAAAATGGGAATTATATTGGCACGGTACATCAAATATCATTGGAATAAGACGATGTGGCGGAACTCCCGCACAGATGCTAGAATCGTAAATAAATCGCTGATAAAGTGAGGTAAGAGGATATGGAATACACAAAATTTGTTGAGCAGCTTCCACTCAGTACTGACAGTTTGTACGCAATGTTTAAATCCAATATTTTTGACAGCACGCTTGAGTCGGAACTGAGCGGATTCCAAAAGGAAGTTGAGCAGCATGTCGGCCTGATACACGATTATTTTGCAAAATACGAGTGGCTTCCGATGAAAGTCAACTCCACTTCTGACTTGGTGTTGTTTAATACCAGAGCTTCCATCTTCATTCCTGATTTGCTTACTTTTAAATTTGATGTGCATAAAAAAGTGACAGATGAATATTCTTTGGAATTTTATAATTTCTCTGCCAAACTGTGTAAGAAAAAACTTTTAGAAGCAATCTCCTTTGATACCATTGAAGACGTGTATCTTTTGGATTCGGAATACAGCCGTAAAAAAGAAGCGGGTAAAAGCTTTGTTGATATTGTACATGAAGCAAATCCTTCGTTTCATAACTATCTGGCTTATTTTGATCCGGATTCCCCATCTCAGACCAGAGTTGGAGCGACGCTTTTTGATGTCCGTGAAAAAAGCTTTGCATCCGGCCGTATCCGCTCAGATTTTTCGATTATGCCGATGGTATACGTCGCTTCCACAGATGCAGCTTCCCTGCTGCAGCGCTTCTGGGAATTGAACCTTACCATAGCCCCTTAT
>CAJTZB010000009.1 GCA_910583815.1 uncultured Lachnospiraceae bacterium | reverse complement strand
AACTGTGAAATTTTGGGTATTGAGGATTCTTGTGTAGAAAGTTATTGTGTGAAAGAAAATGAAATACATATTCAATATGAACTGGAATTCATTTTACAGACGTTTATAGATTCTGAATTTATTTGGAGGGTGCAAGGCTGTGCACAAGTGGAGTTTTCCATTCCGGACACCAGCTTGGTAGACTGGTCTGTTTTTGATATGGAAGACGATGACTTCTTTGAACAGTATGAAAAGTATAAAGAATTTGTACGTTTTCAAAATATAGTTTACAGCCAAATAGAATGTGATACGCTATATGTCTAAACTTTGGTTTTTCTAAACGGCATTACCACAATCAAAACAGAATAATTGCTGAGCGTCAGAGCGTATAGAGAACCAGCCTATGCGCTCTGTTTTTTATTTCATAGGATTCGGGTGTCAAAAGGGTGCTGTTGCTGCAGCAGTTCTAAAACAGCCTGCTTGGACTGGTTCGCCTGTGCCAGCATGGATTGTGCTGTCTGCGAGAGAATCTGTATTTTAGAGTATATTACCATAGAGGAAGCCATGTCTGCGTCGCGGATAGTACTCTCGGCAGCCTGCAGGTTTTCTCCGGTATTGTCATCAATTGCCTTGGCGTATTCTAAACGATTTTGGTAAGCACCGAACAGGCTTCGTTGTTCTGAAATTATCCGGATTGCATCATCAATTCTTTTTAAGGCATCCTGTGCATGGTCAAACGTGTCAACCTGGATGTCCTCTATGTCAAGCAGCGACAGGCTCAGCATAGCATAATCGACAGGAATAATTTGTCCTTCGTTGGCGCCTGCCTGAATATCCACACATTTTGCATACTCATAGCATGGCTCGTAGGTCGGCACATCCAGACGGTTTGGGCTGTTCCAGCTGCTTACGGAGGAATAGAGGCGGGAATGAGAATCATCGGAGTAAATATCAAGTCCGCTGAGTTTCCCTAGTGCCTCATTGATTTTATCCGCGGTATCTTTTCTGTTGGGATTTGACGGAACAGATAAGGTAATGGATATTGACCCAACCTGGTCCGTCTGGCTTCCGTCCTTACATGTAAATTTATTTTCCGCAACAAGGCTAAAGGAGTAAGTCAGAAAAGCAGTATGTGTTTTGTTTGCTTCTTCGAGTGTCTCGGTTTTTGTGTTTGTTTTATTCGAGTGGCTCGTAGAATAGGCATTGCTGATGGAGTCGGGTGAGCAGCCGGGCGAGGATTGATAGTTTGATGTATAGGTATAGCTATGTCCGTTGTCATAGGTGACGGTATGCCACCATATGTTCTCATCTTCCTTTTCATTGCTGTGGCAGTAGTAGTTGGTATGGGACGGTTTTGTCTTGACCTTTGTGAATATATCATTTCCGGATGCATCAGTGCCGGTTTTTAGCAGGAACTCAAACTCAAATGCCTCAGAAGGTGTATTGTCTGTCACCGGATGGTTGGATACGTTTTCATACTCGCCGTTTGAATTTTTGATTCCTTCTATATAAACAGTATCAGAAGCTTCAAAATCCCGGTCGGAAACAAGCAGCGCATCATAATAGATATTGGCGGAGCAGCTGACATGAAACAGGTTGCCGTCGGCTGTAGTGCCAAGGTTGCTGCCATCAACCGTGAATGTCTTTGCGGATTCTGGCGTGCTGATAGAAGTAGAGACATAGGCGTTGTTTAATGCCGTAATTGCATCATCTAACATAGCGGTCTCTGCCACAGTATAAGTGTAGATAAAATCAAGTCCTTCAAAATCCATCGGGTTTGCCACGCACACCGTATTGGTTGTTTTGTCTGTATAGGTTACATTATTTAAGTAGTCTTTCAGATGGAAGGAGTGCGTGCCGGAAAGGGGTTCCTCCCATTCAATCAGTTCGGATGTATAAGTATTCCCATCATAAGCAGTCCAAGAAACCTGAATGCCGTCCGTGTCAGCATTCAGACGGAAGCCGTTTTTTGGCATAACCAGCCGGTTGGTATTTGTAATTGTTGATTCTACTGAGGTAGAAGAAACAGAGACAGCAGGGACGCTGGCGGTTCCGACAATGGTATTTACAAGGAGCGGCTCACCGTCCCAAATTTTCTGCGTATTAAATTCGGTATCTTTAAAAATCCGTTCTGCGTTGTCCTTTAATTCATCTATTTCGAGATCAAGCATAAGGCGGTCAAATGATGTGTTTGTGCCATTTGATGCTTGGACAGAAATTTCACGGATGCGCTGGAAAATAGAGTGAACCTCTTCAAGTGCGCCGTCTGCGGTCTGGACATAGGAAATGCCGTCCTGAATATTGTGGGAAGCCTGAGATAAGCCACGGATTTGCGCACGCATTTTCTCAGAAATAGCAAGACCGGAGGCATCATCTGCAGCCCGGTTGATTCGGTAGCCGGAGGAGAGCTGTTCCATTACTTTTGTGCGTTTGCGTTCAATAAGGTTGCTCTGTCTGTTTGCATTGATGGCAGACAGATTGTGTGCAACAATCAGTGACATTGGTATCCTCCCTAATATTCCAGTTTATCTTCAGAAAAACCATCCATTTGTTGATTCCAGATAGCTTCTTCTATGACTTTCAGACATTCGTCCGTCCGCTTCTTGATGTCCTGCCCCCAAAAGTGGATGACGGTATATCCAAGAAACAGTAGTTTTTTGTCACTTTCCCAGTCGCGGGTCAGATTTCTTGTGATTTTTTTAATCCAATAGTCCGGATGGCTGCCTTGTTCCAGACGCGGTTTCAAAACCTCCCAATCTTTTCCGTGAAAAAATTCGCTGTCACAGAAAATCGCGATTTTATATTTTGTCAGCACAATATCCGGAGAGCCAGGAAGTGCTTTGTAGTTTTTACGGTAACGAAAGCCCTTATGCCACAATGCTTTACGCAGCTGCAGCTCAATAGAAGTATCCTTGCTGCGGATTTTGCTCATGTTTTTGGAAACGATTTCAGGGTCGCGTGGCATAAGGCAGGACTCCTTTTAGAGAATAATAAATACTTCTACAGTGTAGCAGAAATACAGGAAATGGGCAAGTGCCTGCAAGGAAAAAACAAGAGAGGGAAAAAGGATAGTCATTCGGTCATTGTACAATTTAGGACCTTATGTTAAGATACTATTAAATTGATTCTTTGTAAAAGTTAGAGTTTATGTGTTGGTGCTGTTGCCATCTGTACACTGACGCTATGGAAACAGGAGGAACTTATGGGCGAAAAAGGTGGTCTTTATAAAATACAGGCAGGCTTTTTGGTGGTGAGCCTTTTTCTTATTATACTGCTTCTGTTTGGACAGAGGCTGCGAAGAGATGAAGCAGCAGGACAAAAGACAATGCAGGAGACAGAGCAGGAAGCAGAAACAGTGACAAAGGCTGAGGCAGAAGAGGAAATCTGTCTGATGGTTGCTTCGGACCTGCACTATATTTCCCCAGAGCTTACAGACCACGGACATTATTTTACGGCAATGATTGAATCTGCGGACGGCAAGACAATGGAATACTGTGAAGAAGTTTTGGATGTATTTACGGTTACAGTGCTGCAAAATAAGCCGGATGCGGTGGTTTTGACAGGGGATTTGACGTTTAATGGTGCAAAAAAGAGCCATGAAGACCTTGTAAAGAAGCTTTTCGCGATAGAAGAGGCAGGCATACCGGTTCTTGTGCTTTCAGGAAACCATGATTTAAACAGCCGGAATGCGGCAAACTTTGTTGGAGACAGCTATGAACGCGTGGAAGGCATCACAGAAGAAGAGTTTATGGAGCTGTATGGCAGTTTTGGATTTGAAGAGGCATATGCAAGGGATAAGGCATCTGGAAGCTATATTTGGGAATGCAGCCCTAAGCTGCGTCTGCTATTGTTGGATGTCAATGGTGGGGAAGTCTATAACAGCGTATCAGATGAGACGTTGCGGTGGATGGAAGAGGAGCTTCAGGATGCAAAAGAGGCAGGGGCAGCAGTCATTGCATTCAGCCATCAGAATCTGCTGCGCCATAGCATGTTTACGGATGGCTATATTATTAAAAACGCAGCCCATGTACTGAGGCTTTATAAAGAATATGGAGTCATAGCAAATTTTTCCGGACATTTGCATATACAGCATATAGAGCAAAAGGATGGATTTACTGAGGTGACGACTTCCTCGCTTCAGATAGCACCAACACAGTATGCAGATATTACATGGGATGGCGAAAAGTTGGAGTATCAGACAGCTTCGGTGGATGTGGCTGACTGGGCAAGAAAGCAGAATGTGGCATCCAATAATTTAAAGTCCTTTGACGAGTATGCAAAAAAGTTTTTCTGCCAGACCGCCTACTGGCAGGCATATGAAACGCTGATTTACTGCTTGGAGGACGAGACGCTGCTGGAACCTTTGATTCGCTATTATATGGAGCAGAACTATGCATATTTTTCAGGCCGATTGGATTTGATAGAGCAAGAGGAGGATTTGCTGAAGGAATGGCGGAATCTTGGTGTCCGGACTTCGGTTTATTTGGATAGCATTGCAAGAGAGGAAAGGGTGAGCCAAAACCATCTGGTAATAGAGTAAAATGGAGTTTCAGCTGTTTCTTAAAGAACATGAGAAATAGAGGATGTTATGGTAGAACGCCTGCTTGGAATTGTCTATGCTTTGATGAATAAAGAAACCGTAACTGCGGCGGAACTGGCGGAACGTTTTGAAGTATCTGTACGGACTATATATCGCGATATTGAAGATTTGAGTGTTGCAGGAATACCAGTATACTGCAAAAAGGGAAGGAATGGCGGTATTTGCCTGACAGAGCAATTTGTGCTAAATAAATTGCTGCTTACAAAGGAAGAGCAGCAGGATATTTTGGCGGCACTTGTGAGCCTTAGAGAGACGGAACCAACAGAAGAAACGGCGACTTTAAAAAAGCTGGGAGAATTTTTTAAAACCAAGCCGGCAGACTGGCTTGTCATTGATTTATCTGATTGGAGCGGGCTTAGGCAGCAATTGTATGAGGATGTGAAAACTGCGGTTTTAAACCATAGGGTATTTTGCTTTGACTATTATGGGACAAGCGGTGAGATGAGCCGGCGCACGGTAGAACCGCTGCAGCTGTTGTTTAAAGAATACACATGGTATCTGCGTGCATTTTGCAGAGACCGGCAGGATTTCCGCCTGTTTAAGCTGTTTCGGATGAAACGGCAGGCGATAAGCCAGGAGACTTTTGTGCCAAAGCAAGAGGTACTGGAGCAGGAGAGGGATTCGCCGGAGGCGGCAAAAGGCAAAGAGACGTCAGAGGCAGAACAGGAATGGCAGGAGAAGAATCTGACTCGTATCAAAGTATGGATAGACAAAAAAGAAGCATATCGTGTATATGACCGATTTGACGAATCGGAACTGACACGCCTTCCGGACGGAAATTTTCTGGTGCAGATGGCGTATCCGCTAGATGATTGGGTATATGGCGTTGTGCTTTCGTTCGGGCCGTCTGCAAGGGTAATATCACCGGAGGGCATCCGCCTCGAAATGAAAAAAATAGTAGAGGCAATGTGCAGAATTTATGAAACATCTGAAACAAATATGCCATGCTAGGTGTCAGCTTTTTTGTGGTATTCTTTTGATACACAGTAAGGCAGTTGGAAAGAAGGCTTTTAAAAACCGTCTTATGTGATAAGGCGTCAAAGAGCGACGCAGAAAAGAGGGAATGTGAGTATGGATGGAACAAGCATGAACATGGAAGGGATGAAAATCTGCCAGAGCTGCGGAATGCCAATGACGGAGGAGGAGCATTTCGGGAAAAATGCAGATGGCACAAAAAATGAGGAATACTGCTGCTACTGCCTGCATGATGGAGAGTTAGGAGAATGCACCCTGGAGCAGATGCTTGACATCTGTGCGCCGATAGAGGTAGAGCAGGGACGAGCAAAGACCTTAGAGGAAGCAAAAGAGAGGTATGGAAAGTATTTGCTGACACTGGGGCGCTGGAAGAAGTAATCAAACTGGAATTATGAGATAAGGGCGGAGTATTCTTTGGAATATTCCGCCCTTACTGGTTTTGTATACTTGAAATTATACAGGCGGAATGATATACTTGTCCACTAAGCCAACAATTTTGGTAAGGAGAATATAGATGCGTTTTGTTAAAGTATCAAAAAATATGGACATCTATGCTGAGATCAGAAAACTGTATAAGCAGGCATTTCCTGCAAATGAGAGGGCACCGTTTTTTCTGCTGATGAAAAAAGCAGGCTCTGCTGCGGCAGATTTTTGGGCACTGTATGATGGGCAAAAATGGGTCGGGATTGCTTATGTTGTAAAATATAAGCAGTTAGCATATCTCTTTTATTTTGCTGTGAAAGAGGAAGAGAGGGGCAAAGGTTACGGAAAGACGGCAATTGAAGCATTGAAGAAGCAGTATCATGGAAGCAGGTTCTTTTTGGCGCTGGAAACACTTGATAAGGCAGCAGATAACTATGAACAGCGTGTGAAACGGCATTCTTTTTACGAGAAGTGCGGATTGTCAGATATGCCATATAAGCTAAAGGAAGCCTCGGTTATATATGATATTATGGGTATCGGAGAGGCAGTAGAGCCGGAAGAATACCGTGAAATGATGGAGCTATATGTTGGGAAATTCCTCAGAAGGCTTATTGATATGAGAATTATAAAGTAAAAGCAGTTTAAAGTTATGGAAGGGCATGGTATCAAAGCAGATGCAGGGTCAGTTTATCAGGACAGAATTGTTATTTGGAAGGGAAGCAATGGAGCTTCTGCAAAATGCGCATGTAGCGATTTTTGGAATCGGCGGAGTTGGTGGTTATACGGCGGAAGCGTTGGCACGGAGCGGCGTCGGAAGTTTGGAACTGGTAGACAGCGATACAGTATGCCTATCCAATCTGAACCGTCAGATTATTGCGACACATGATACCATCGGGAGATACAAAACAGAGGTTATGAAGGAACGTATCTTGAGTATTAATCCGGAAGCGAAAGTTACAGTGCGCAACTGTTTTTTTCTTCCAGAGAATGAACAGGAATTTGATTTTTCAGCATATTCCTATGTAGTGGATGCTGTTGATACGATAACGGCGAAGATTTCGATTGTTATGGCAGCAAAGAGAACCGGTGTGCCTGTTATCAGCAGCATGGGTGCCGGAAATAAAATCAATCCTGCGGAATTTGAGGTTGCAGATATTTATGAGACTTCTGTTTGCCCTCTTGCGAGGGTAATGCGCAGAGAGCTGAAAAAAAGAGGCATTCAGGATCTGAAAGTCATATATTCTAAGGAAATTCCGCTTATACCAGGCATAACAGAAGGCACAGAGGAAGAGCAGACAGAAGAACAGGCATTACGTCCTGCAAAACGCATTGCACCTGGCAGCAATGCGTTTGTGCCTTCGGTGGCAGGGCTGATTCTTGCTTCTGAAGTGGTAAAAGACTTGACAGGAATAAGGAATCCGTAGTGCCAGAGGGAAGATGCACAGGGGTTTCAAAGTGAGCTGCTGTATTTGTAAGGCCTTCCGCTTTGAGGAAGGCCTTTAAAGCAGGATGATATATTGGGTCAAATCCGCAGAGCGGATTTGCAATTTCTGCTTGCAGAAATTTTTTATAAATATCCCCCGTCAAGATGGATAATCTGTCCGGTCAGATAGGCGTTGCCCTTGGCAATCTGAAGCGCAAAATCAGCGACTTCTTCTGGAGTGCCAAAGCGCCCGATCGGAATTTCTTCAGCGAGAGCTTCCAGTTCTTCTTCGGAAAAACCGCGGTTCATGTCTGTGTCAATGACACCACAGGCAATGGCGTTGACGGTGATGCCGCTTGGGGCAAGCTCTTTGGCAAGAGCCCTTGTAAAAGCATCCATGCCGCCTTTTGATGCAGAATAAGCAACTTCACAGGAAGCGCCGCACGTTCCCCACATAGAAGAAATATTGATGATGCGCCCGCATTTTTTTTCCAACATCATCGGGATTGCCTTAGAAGAGCAATAAAATACGGAAGAGAGGTTTGTGTCCATCACAAGTTTCCAGTCAGCAGGTGCCATATCAGTCAGCAGGCCGACGTAGGAAATGCCGGCGTTATTAACCAATACATCCAATGTCCCAAAATGGGAAGAAATCTGACGAAACATATATTCCACAAAAGAAGGGTTGCCGACATCCCCAATACAGGCAAGGCACTGCACGCCACACAGCTCAATATCTTTTTGGAGGGCGGCAAGCGCTTCTGCGTTTTTGATGCAGTTGATAACAACATCGTATCCATTTTTTGCAAATGTCAAGGCAATTGCCCTGCCGATGCCGCGAGAAGCTCCCGTAACAAGCGCAACTTTGTGTTCCATAGGAAATACCTGCCTTTCTTATTGCTTTTCATTAGCGTCGGTGTACAGATGCTATTACTTATTATAGCATGGATTTTTCTTTTTTTGTAGAAATTTCTTTATATTTGCGGTACAATAACTGTACACCAACATTACCTTCGCTTGGCAAATGAAGGTAGCTGTGCCGTAATATTATAATTCAACGTAATTAGGACTTCCCCAGATGCGATTGTTTCCGGAATGGAGGGTTATCATGCGTCTGTTCCAGACTTTGAAAATTTCTGTTTTTGTACTTTTTTGTACGTTATTGGTGCTCGGAACGGCAATTCTTGTGTATCCGCTGCTGCAGCACGTCTTTGAAGTGCAGGAATCGGAAGGAAATACAGGAGAGCCACAGCTGCCGGAAAAAGCGAAAGAGCCGGAAGCGGTTCGTGTGCAGCTGCTGTGTGTTTTAAACGAAGAAAATACAGAGTTTACTACATTTTATTTAGAAGTTTTAAATAACTACGCAGAAACCGTATTTTATTTTGAAGTTCCTGCTTATACTAAGGTTACAATTTCTCAGGAACTGTATCGGAAACTGCAAGTATATTCTCCTGGACTGCCGCAGTATTTAAAGCTTTCTAAGCTGGCGGGCAGTTTTTCTGATGATTACCGTATGCAGGGAACCTTGCAGGTATTGGAAGAAATGCTTGGAATATCTGTAACGCATTGGTGCAGTTTGGAAAAGGCTGCGTTGCAAAACTGGATGGAAGTGGTATTGGAAAAAGAAAAGGATTCATCAGAATTTTTTAAGCAATACCAGAACTTTGTATGGGAGGCAGCAAGCGACCAGACAACATTAGAACTCTGGATGTATTATGATGCTTATCGCAGTTTTTTTGCAGCATGGGAAGGCACCATACCAGGAACAGAGGGCATAGGAGAATTTGAAGTGAATGGCCAGCTTGCAAAAGATAAATTGGAAAGCTGTATCAGAAGAATGGGGAACTAAAAATAACAGTATTCTGGCTCTGATAGACTGTGCCAGAAGGAATGTTGTGGAATTAAAAATAAGAAGGGCTTATGTCATGGAACAGAATAAGAAAAAACGGTTACAGTTTTCAGTGGCCTTGCTTGCGGGGGTTTTATTGTTTGGCTCAGGAATGAAAGTCGGTGCTGCGACTGCAGAACCGGGTTCGGTTGGCGACCCATTGATTACCCAGAGCTATTTGGAACTCAGGCTTTCGCAGTTTGGTGCCGGATATGAATGCATTACATTAAATAAAGGCGCAACACTGGAGCTTCCGCAGGGAGCGCAGGTGGTGCTGTATACCGGAAGTGCGAAGGTAAAAGGAAGCCTGATTGATATGACAGGGGGCGTGCTTGCTGCATCCGGAACGGTGGCAGAGCGCTATCACGCCTATCTTGCACCGGCGGACGGAAGCGGCCTGACAGCAACGGCGGCCTGTGTTGTTTTTATCAACGGTTCTCGTTAAACAGACTTTGAAAGGGGCATATCTGTAAAAATGAAAAAAGCACAGAAAAAATGGAAGGACCTTGCTTATATTGCTATAGGGACTTTTTTTATGGCAATGTCAATTAACCTTGTTTTTGACCCGATGGGGCTTGTTACCGGAGGGGTGACAGGCTTTGCGATTGTAGTCAAACATATCAGTTCTCTTATTTTTGAACTGGAAATTCCGGTATGGCTGACGAACCTCCTGTGCAATATACCGCTGTTTCTTGTGGCACTATGGAAAAAGGGCAGAAAATATATTATGAAGACATTGTCTGCCACGGTTTTTCTGACGCTTTGGCTGTACGTGGTTCCGGTCCATCAGATGTTTGACGATATGCTTTTGGCTGTTGTATTTGGCTCGCTGTTAGCAGGCGGCGGCATCGGAATGGTGTTTTCGACATTGGCAACAACCGGTGGTACGGATTTGCTTTGTGCTTTGATTCATGATAAGGTAAAATATCTTTCTATTCCAAGGCTGCTTGCAGTTGTGGATGGGATTATCGTTATTTTAGGCGCGGCGGTATTTGGACTGAACCATGCGCTGTATGCAATTATGATTGTATATCTGGTTTCCAGAATTTCAGACAGTATACTGCAGGGCGCCAAGTTTGCAAAGATGGCGCAGATTATTTCGGATAGTGCAGATGAAATCGCGCAGGTCATTATGCAGACGCTGGACAGAGGGGCAACCGGCGTGAACGCGCAGGGCATGTATTCTAAAAATGACAAAAGGATGCTGTATTGTGTCGTTTCTAAAAAAGAAATTGTGGAACTGATTGATATTGTTCATCAGATTGATCCAAAGGCATTCGTCATTGTGAGCGATGTCAGAGAAGTAGTAGGAGAGGGTTTTATGGAATATAGACAGTAAAACGGTTAAAAATCTGTCGAATTTACAACAAAACAACCAAAATTGGCAACTCTTATACAAATTGAACAAATTGGGAAAACTGAATTTGTATATTTAAGATATGGCTTTTCCAACCCAATTCGTGTATGATTAAGGTATGTAAAGATGTTGGGATCAAAAGCCCCTTTGGGGCAAAACCGACACAAATATGTGTGTTTGCAAGTACACTTGCAAGACCACATATTTTGTTCGGTTAGTGTGAAGCACTCTTTTGACCCAACATCATGTAAAATTATAGGGTTCGGCTATTAAAAAAGTGTGAAGCACTAACAGGATATGCGCATGTTGCTTCAGGAGACTGCTTGCAGGAACAATATATGGCACATCTGTTTTGGCCTTGCAGGCTTTTTAATAACGGAACCGTCACAAGTTATCTATCATCGATGCATTACAATTCAGGAGGAATAAGAATGGCTAGTTTATCTTTGAAAGGTATTAACAAGACATACCCAAACGGATTCGTGGCAGTAAAGGACTTTAACCTTGAGATCAAGGATAAGGAATTCATTATCTTTGTAGGACCGTCCGGCTGTGGTAAGTCTACTACGCTCCGTATGATTGCAGGATTGGAAGAAATCACAGACGGCGAACTTTGGATCGGCGACAAGTTAATGAACGACGTAGAGCCAAAGGACAGAGATATTGCGATGGTATTCCAGAACTACGCTCTGTATCCGCATATGTCTGTTTATGATAATATGGCATTTGGACTTAAGTTAAGAAAGACACCAAAGGATGAAATCGACAAGCTGGTTCACGAAGCAGCAAGAATCCTTGACATCGAGCATCTGTTAGACCGTAAGCCGAAGGCTCTTTCTGGTGGTCAGAGACAGCGTGTTGCTATGGGCCGTGCTATCGTTCGTAACCCTAAGGTATTTCTGATGGATGAGCCGCTTTCCAACTTGGATGCAAAGCTCAGAGTACAGATGCGTATTGAGATTTCCAAGCTCCATCAGAAACTGCAGACAACAATTATCTACGTAACACATGACCAGACTGAGGCTATGACACTTGGTACCAGAATCATCGTTATGAAGGACGGTGTTGTTCAGCAGGTAGATACTCCTCAGAACTTATACGACAAGCCAGTGAACCTTTTCGTTGCTGGATTCATGGGTTCGCCGCAGATGAACTTTATTGACTGCGAAGTTGTAAAGGAAGGCAATGATGTTTCCCTCCACTTTGCAGAGCGTTCCATTAAGCTTCCGGAAGCAAGGGCTCAGAAGCTTGTAGAAGGCGGCTATGTTGGCAAGACAGTTGTGCTTGGTATCCGTCCGGAGGACATTAAAGACGAGCAGACATTTATTGAAGCTTCCAAGGACAGCGCATTTGAGGCTACTGTTAAGGTATACGAGCTGCTTGGTGCAGAAGTATTCTTATACTTCACGATTGCAGACAGCGTAGACATTACCGCAAGAGTAAACCCTCGTACCACTGCAAGACCGGGTGACACCATTCCGATTGCTATGGACTTATCCAAGATACATATCTTTGATAAGGAAACAGAGCAGGTTATCTCCCACTAAAAGGCAGAGCCGGTTATATAAACGAAAAATAGAAATGTTGCAAAGGCAGATGCAATATCTGGTTTTGCAACATTTTTTTCTTTTATATGCAGGAAATCGAACCAGTGTTACTGTAAAGGAGTATATAAAAGTAGATTTAGCCAGCTTTTTTATAAAATTTTCATTGAAATTTTGTTTCAAAGGGATTACCATAAACAAAAACTACTTAAATAACTGTCAGACGGATTGGGAGCAGAGGGAAGATGCAGTTCCCATAAATCCGGAGGTAAGGAGGAATATGCTTCAGTTAAAAAACATAGTAAAAAAATATGCCTCAGGTGACACTGAGGTAGAGGCACTGAAAGGGGTCAGCCTGACATTCCGCAGCAGCGAGTTTGTTTCGATTCTTGGGCAGTCCGGCTGCGGCAAGACAACGCTGCTCAATATTATTGGTGGTCTGGACCAGTATACAAGCGGGGACTTGGTAATCAATGGAAAGTCTACAAAACAATTTAAGGACAGAGACTGGGATGCATACCGCAACCATTCGATTGGATTTGTATTCCAGAGCTATAACCTGATTCCGCATCAGACAGTACTTGCCAATGTTGAGCTTGCCTTGACACTTTCCGGCGTATCAAAAGCAGAACGCAGGAAAAGGGCAGTTCAGGTACTTAGTGAAGTCGGTCTTAGCGACCAAATTCATAAAAAACCAAACCAGATGTCCGGTGGACAGATGCAGCGTGTAGCAATTGCAAGAGCATTGATTAATGACCCTGATATTTTGCTTGCTGATGAGCCAACGGGAGCATTGGATTCGGTCACGAGTGTTCAGATTATGGAACTTTTAAAGAAAATCTCCAAAGATCGGCTGATTATTATGGTAACACATAACCCAGAGCTGGCAGAACAGTATTCTACAAGAATCATCCGCCTGCTTGACGGAAAAGTAACCGATGATTCCAGACCGTATGAACTTGGAGCAGAAGAAGTTCTTCCTTCCGGAAAAGAAAAGGGCAAAGGGAAATTAAAGTCGATGTCGTTTTTTACGGCGCTTTCTCTCAGTATGAACAATCTGATGACGAAAAAAGGCAGAACATTTATGACAGCGTTTGCAGGGAGCATTGGTATCATAGGCATTGCGCTGATTCTTTCACTTTCCAGTGGGTTCCAGAATTATATTGACAAGGTACAAGAAGATACACTTTCTACTTATCCGATTACATTGCAGAAGGAAACATTAGATATGGGTTCGATGATGAATGCCATGATGGGAAATGTTGAGGATGATGCAGAGAATTATGATGACGATCTTGTGCGTGCCTTGGATATTTCAACGGATATGTATAATGCGATGGTAGCAGAGAAACAGTCAAATAATTTAGAGGAATTTAAAAGATACCTGGAGGATGAGACAAACGGCTTTGGTGCTTTGACAAGTGCGATTCAGTATAGCTATGATGTGAATCCGAAAATTTATACATGGGACATAAATAATGAAATCTGCCGCGTCAACCCAAGCACAGTAATGGAGTCAATGGGCATGGAAAGCATGCAGGCAATGTATTCCACGATGTCTTCTGCAATGCCGTCTATGCGCATGATGGGCAGCGATATGGATGTGTTTACGGAAATCATTGATAACAGGGCGCTGCTGGAATCGCAGTATGATGTTGCAGCAGGCAGATGGCCTCAGGCAAAGGATGAGATTGTCTTCGTTATAACAAGAAAGAACTGGGTCAGTGATACGGCACTCTATACACTTGGCTTAAAGGACCAGAAAGAACTTAAGAATTTTTCTGAGGGTAAGCCAATAGAGAAGGTAGATGTTTCTTTTTCTTATGACGAGTTGCTGGCGCTGCGCTACAGAGTTATTTTAGATACAGATTACTATGTGTATAATGAAGAGCTTGGCTGTTGGGAAGATAAGAGCAAAGATACCAAGTATATGGAAGAGCTTCTGGGGAATGCTCTCGAACTGAAGGTAGTTGGTATTGTGCGTCCAAAGGACGGTGTTGCAGCAACGTCGATTTCCGGAACAGTTGGCTATACAAAGGAACTGACAGAGTATATTTTAGCGGAGACAATGAAACAGGACATCGTGAAACAGCAGCTTGCAGACCCGGAAGTGGATGTTATGACCGGAAGGCCGTTTGCAGACGGCGAGAAAGCAGATGATGCGATGGATTCTGCATTTGATATGTCTATGCTTTCTCCGGAACAGCAGGCTTATTTGGCGACATTGAGCGAAGCAGAACTGCAGCAGCTGATGCAGCAGTATATGGCGAATGCAGTGTCCGCCGCAACTTATGAGGGCAATCTGCAGCTGCTTGGTGTGGCAGAACTGAATGAGCCAAGTGCCATCAGTATTTATCCGATTGACTTTGCTTCCAAGGAACTGATCGAAGATAAGATTAAAGAGTACAATAACAAAATGGAAGCAGAAGGCAAGGAAGCAAACAAGATTTCCTATACTGATTATATTGGCATTATGATGTCATCCATAAGCGTTATTATTAACACGATTACCTATGTATTGATTGCATTTGTTGCGATTTCACTTGTTGTATCTTCCATCATGATTGGAATTATCACCTATATTTCAGTGTTGGAGCGGACAAAAGAAATCGGAATTCTCCGAAGTATTGGAGCATCCAAGAAGGATATTTCCAGAGTATTCAATGCAGAGACATTAATTGTAGGTTTTACATCGGGCGCACTGGGTGTACTTGTGACGGTATTGCTTACGATTCCGATTAACCTTGTGATTGAGGCGCTTTCTGACATCCCAAATGTTGCAAAACTGCCTGTGGTGGGAGGTACGATACTTGTGCTGATCAGCATGGGACTTACATTGATTGCCGGCCTGATTCCGTCAAAGGTGGCAGCAAAGAAGGATCCGGTAGAAGCACTCCGCACAGAATAATAGTATGGGTACCGCGTATATTTGCAACGCTTGCAGCCTTGAATTTTTGCATATTTTATGCTAGTATAAACTGTAGACAAAATGGCGGTTCGGACAGAAGGAGAGGTAGAAGGGGCTATGATATCCAATCAGATTTTGCAGAGTACCATTGAGGGGTTAAAGACAATTACAAGAATTGATATTTGCGTTATGGATACGGAGGGCAAAGTGCTTGCCTCTACGATTCCGGACGCAGAGGTATATGAAAACGCAGTTTTGGCATTTGCAGATTCTCCAGCGGACAGTCAGGTGCTTCAAGGATTCCAGTTTTTCAAAGTATTTGATGAACATCAGCTGGAATATGTGCTGCTTGCAAAAGGCGACAACGAAGATGTTTACATGGTTGGGAAAATTGCATCCTTCCAGATTCAGAACCTTCTGGTAGCTTACAAGGAGCGCTATGACAAGGATAACTTCATTAAAAATCTGCTCCTTGACAACCTGCTGTTAGTGGATATTTATAACCGCGCAAAGAAGCTTCATATCGAGACAGAGGCGCGCCGTGTCGTTTTCATTATCGAGACAAAAAATGAAAAAGATACAAACGCATTGGAGACAGTGCGCAGTCTGTTTGCCGGAAAGACAAAGGATTTTATTACGGCCGTAGATGAAAAGAACATTATTCTTGTCAAGGAATTAAAGGTTAATGAGACCTATGAGGACTTAAACAAGACTGCAAAAGTCATTTTGGATATGTTAAATGCCGAGGCAATGTCAAAGGTAAATGTGGCTTATGGAACGATTGTCAATGAAATCAAAGACGTTTCCCGCTCCTATAAAGAAGCTAAGATGGCATTGGACGTTGGAAAAATTTTCTACAGTGATAGAAATGTTGTGGCTTATTCCAACCTTGGTATTGGGCGCTTGATTTATCAGCTTCCGATGTCCCTGTGTAAAATGTTTATCCGGGAAATTTTTGACGGCAAGTCGCTGGATGATTTTGATGAAGAGACACTTGTCACTATCAATAAATTTTTTGAGAACAGCCTGAACGTTTCCGAGACTTCAAGGCAGCTCTATATCCACAGAAACACGCTGGTCTACCGTCTGGATAAACTGCAAAAGAGCACAAATCTTGATTTAAGGGTATTTGAAGATGCCATCACATTTAAAATTGCATTGATGGTTGTAAAGTATATGAAATATATGGAGCATGCGGAATAAGGCAAAAAGGAAGGGGCAGCTTGAATTCTAATGCCGCATAAAGAAGTAATTTAAAAATATAATTGAAATACAGCTTTATGGACGTTACAAAGGCGAAAGACACCAAGAAAGGTAAAAGCATTTTTCTTGGTGTCTTTTTCTGTATTAAAAATAATCAAATGGCACATTCGGAACCTTTTTCCTATAAATTGTATTATGGACAAGGTATCACTTTGCGAAGCCGAAATAAATTGTTTGAAACAGCATTATTCTTAATCATTGTCACATTAATTTATTGAATTCCGGTAATTGATTAATTAATAATCTTATTTCATCATCATTTACTTCCATATCAACAAAAATAACAATATCATAGAAATCTTTATTTGTAAAGTTTTCTAATCTGCCAAGATGATTACAAATATAACAATTATTAAAAACAATCTCGCTGACTATTCTTCTATTATGGTCAATTCCAAATTTTAATATATCTATTGCTCTGTGCTTATATTTATCCAAATGCTTCAAAGCATATCTTAAGCAGTTGTTGATTATAGGATTAATAGAATAATATGTAATAGAATCAACTTCTTTCTTTCCTTTACCAATACTTCTTGACTTAAGTTCATAAGGTTTTATTTCAAATATTGAATTAAACAAGTCATCACTGTCTAGCATAATTTCTAAATATTCGCTTTGACAAAAAATACAATTTTCTGTAGCGTAGTGACCATTTGTAAAAAACATATTGTAGGAGTCATAAATATCGTTGAACAGTTCCACATCATTCATGCTTGCAACAAGACGAGCAAACTCAATCCAGTTTTTAAAATAAATCCACACTATGCCTTTATCTTTCCTGAATTCAAATTGATTATGATACCATTTCAATTTTATTCCATATTCATCATGAAGATACCTAACACCATTAACTGAATGATATTCAACCACGTAATCAAGAAAACTTTTCCCAAATTCATCAGTTCGAGTAAGGATGGATTGTCCATCCTCTGCAAGCAATAAGTCGAACTCTTCTTTATATAATTTCGGATCATCTAGATATGCATAATATCTAAATCCTTTATTGAATGGTATATTATCTTTTTCAGCAGGTAATTTGTACGCATTTTCTTCTAATAATCTAGCCAATGAAACACCAAATATTTTTTCCAAAGGAATGATAAATTCATATTTAAGTGGCCTTTCTCCTTTTAACATTTTTGAAAAATTAGATTTTTCTTTATCCGCAAATTCATATGCCTTTTGTCCTCTAATTCCCAATTCGTGAGCAATATCAATGAGTAAATGGCTATACATCCTAATTCCTTTTAACTTCATGTAACGGTCAATATTACATTTTAAATTTTCCATATCAGAACCTCCGCATTTATTGTGTTTATATTATATCATGGGCTCTATTTATTTGTAGTCATTTGCGACAACTTTTGTGGTCTATTTTGACTTACATTAAAATTCACGGAAAAAAGCATATGGTCAAATTTGACAACAAATATCTAATAGTACTTAATAAAAATATTTTTCAAAAAAAGGATTGACACAAAACGAATGCCGTAAGAAAGAATACATATTTTTTTCATTTTACATTCTGCCATCTTTTGTGATATACTATTGGTGTAGAAAGTAGGGGAAGATAGAAAATCAAGGGTTTGTGCTGTGCACAAGATGCTCTCCGGATTTTGAAAGGAGTATGTATATAGTTATGCCGGAATCATACGATTTAAATAGAGACATGAACACGCTGGATGCGCCGGTTATTTTATTTGAGCATGTCAGCAAAGAATATCAGCAAGATGTCCATGCATTGGAGGATATTAATATCCGTATTTATAAAGGAGAATTTGTATTTATTGTTGGAAGCAGCGGTTCAGGAAAATCAACGCTGATTCGCCTTCTGCTGAAAGAAATTTTGCCATCTAAGGGAAAAGTGTTTGTGGCAGGGCGTGAAATTGGACGTCTGCGCCGTTATCAGGTCGGGAAATACCGCAGAAGTATCGGCGTAGTGTTTCAGGATTTCCGCCTTTTAAAAGACAGGAACGTATTTGACAATGTGGCATTTGCGCAAAGAGTTGTTGAAACGCCAAAGAAAATGATAAAAAAGCAGGTGCCAAGGATGCTTTCGCTTGTCGGGCTGACTGATAAACACAAAGCATACCCAGGAGAACTTTCCGGAGGACAACAACAAAGAGTCGCGCTTGCACGCGCACTTGTCAATAATCCGGTGATTTTGCTTGCCGATGAGCCAACCGGAAATTTGGATCCGAAAAATTCGTGGGAGATTATGCATCTGTTAGAAGACATCAATAAGCGTGGGACTACAGTTGTCGTAGTGACGCATAATCAGGAAATTGTGGATCAGATGCAGAAGCGGGTTATTACATTAAGAAACGGCAGGGTTATCAGCGACGAAGAAAAAGGAAGGTATCGGTATGCGAAGAATTAGGACATTGGGGTACTGTATCCTTCAGGGAATCAGAGGCGTTTGGAAAAACAGAGTGTATTCGCTTGCCTCGGCAGCAACTATTTCGGCATGTCTGCTATTGCTTGGAATTTTTTATTTTGTTGCGGCAAATTTCAATCACATGGTGAAATCTGCGGAAACTCTGATTGGGGTTACGGTATTTTTTGACGAAGGGATAAACGAAGAGAGAATTTTTCAAATCAGAGATGAAATCCGGCTCCGTACGGAGGTGGCGGAAGTTATTTACATATCTGCTGACGATGCATGGGAAAACTATAAAGAAAAGAGCCTGAATGCAGAAATGGCAGAGACCTTTGGCTCGGATAATCCCCTGAAAAATGCGGCATCCTTAGAGGTGCATATTAATGAAGCAGCAAAACAGAAAGCGTTGGTGCGTTTTATTGAGTCCATAGACGGAGTGCGGAAGGTAAACCATTCAGAATCTATTGCAGACAGCTTTGAGGGTATCCGGGCGATTGTCTTGATTGTATCGGCAGGGCTGATTGCTGTATTAGCGGCGGTTGCAATTTTCCTGATTCGTACTACGATTTCTACCGGCATCAATGTGCGCCGGGAAGAAATTTCGATTATGAGCATTATTGGGGCAACGGATTTCTTTATCCGTGCGCCGTTCATGGTTGAAGGAATCCTGATTGGCATCCTTGGTACAATTCTTCCTCTCGGGCTGCTTCAGGTATTTTACAGCCAGGTAATTGACACACTGAAAGCACAGTTTGAAACTATTTTTACAAAACTGAATTTTTTAGAGCGAACAGAAATTATGAAGCAGTTTTTGCCGCTTGCACTCCTGTTTGGCATTGGTCTGTGCTTCTTAACAAGCCACTTTACATCCAAACGCCAGATTCGGAAAATATCAATACACTAGAGAAATTCAGACGTCAAAAGGGGGATAAGAGGTGTCTATGAGAAAAAAAACAACTGCATTTGCATGGGTGGCTATCTGCCTCTCTTCGCTTTTATTTACGCTTGTTGGCGCAGGGCTGATGTCGCTTGGAAAAGCGGCTTCTGCTGCAAAAGCCGATACAACAAAGTCTTATCAGGATGAAATTGATGCAGCTAAAAAGCGGAAAGAGGATTTGGAGAAGGAAAAAGATGAGCTCGCAGCAAAATTAGAAGAACTGAAGCAGAAAAAGAGCGATATGGATGCTTATATCGAAACACTCGATAAGCAGTATCTGGAGCTGCTTGACAGCATTGATGCATTAGAAGAAGAAATTACAGACAGCGAAGCAGAGCTTGCCAAAACGAAAGAAGAGCTTGTGCTGGCGAAACAGAAAGAGGAAGAGCAGTACGAAACAATGAAGCGCCGCATCCGCTATATGTATGAAAACGGAGAAACAGGCCTTTTGGACATTCTGCTCGGAGATGGGACGCTTGCTGATATGCTCAATGAAATGGAATACCGTGCAGAGATTACAAAGTATGACAATGAACTGTTGGACCGCTATTATGAGGCGAAGCTTCAGGTAGAGCGTACGGAAGCAATGCAGACAGCACAGCTGGAAAAGCTGAATGCTTTAATGGATGCGAGGGAGATAGAACTTGCGGCAGTAGACGAACTGATTGCCGTAAAGTCAGCAGAGATTGCAGAATTGGCAGCTTCTATTGGCGTAGATGAGGAAATGCTCTTTAACTATTGGAATGAAATTATGTCGGAAGGAGCAAACATCGAAGAACTGGAGCGCAAAGAGGCAGAGAGAATTGCCGAAGAAGAGCGTAAGCGCAAGGAAGAAGAGGAACGTCTTCGCCGGGAAGCAGAAGAGCGCAAGAAACAGCAACAGCAGCTGGAAGAGCTGAAACGCAATCAGGATATTGAAAATATGCTGTGGCCATTGCCAAAGAGCGGACGAGTGACATCCGGCTTTGGTTATCGTAATGCACCGACCGCAGGAGCGTCTACTTATCACAGAGGAATTGACATCGGTGCCGGGGATTTGTCCGGAAGCGACAGAAATGTCGTGGCGGCGCTTGCAGGAACTGTAATAGAGGCATCTTATAACAAAACAAGCGGAAGGTACATAAAGATTGACCACGGAAACGGACTTGTTACAGCTTACCTGCATGCGGATAAATTGTATGTCAATGTGGGAGACTATATAGAGAGAGGTCAGGTTATTATGTTAGCAGGAAATACTGGAGTGTCTTCCGGACCTCATCTTCATTTTGGCATCTTTATTAATGGAGTAGCAGTTGACCCATTGAAATATATCAGCTATAATAAATAAATATCATAAAAAATTGCCGTAAGCGGCAAAATTGCTGCAAGCGGCAAAATTGCTGCAAGCGGCAAAATTGCTGCAAGCGGCAATTGCAAATCTGCTCTGCAGATTTGAGAATACACGCGCCTACGGCGCAGTTTCCTATAAAGTAAGAAAGGCGGAAAAGGTATGGACAAAAAGTTTTTAAACAGAATACTTACCAGTTCATTCAGCGTACTTCTTGCAGCAGCTTTGCTTGTATTTGCCGGCGGCTGCACAAAACCTTCTGAAGGACCAAAAGATAGTGGCATGATGAAGGCGGAGGCGAATGACCAGACAAACGGCGGTTCTGGAACAGAGGATGGGAACAAGGGTGATGCAGTGCCTTCTGCTACAGCACCAGAAGAGAAATTCGTTACAGAATTCTTTACAAGCAAAATGGAGCTTTTAGAGAATCTGATTGAATGGTATTACATGGATAAGACGACTGCGGACGCGTTGCAGACCGGCGCTTATAAGGGAATGTTAGAGGCGCTTGGCGATCCATACTCCTGCTATTATACCGCAGAGGAATACAGTGCATTGATGGAGTCTTCCAATGGCGTTTACTGTGGAATCGGTTCTACGGTGCAGCAGAATATAAACACAATGATTATGACCATCGTAAAGCCATTTGTCGGTGGTCCGGCATATGAGGCCGGAATGCTTCCGGGAGACATTATCTATAAGGTAGACGGCAAGGACGTTACCGGCATGGACATCAATTCCGTCGTTGCAATGATGAAGGGAGAAGAAGGCACAAAGGTTACGGTTACCGTTATCAGAGAAGGCGTAGATGACCCGATTGATATGGAAATTACTCGCCGTATGGTGGAAGTTCCTACTATTGAGCACGAAATGCTTAAAAATAATATCGGTTATATCCAGATTACCGAATTTGATGATGTAACAGTAGACCAGTTTAAGAACGCAATCAAAAGCCTGAGAGCAGAAGGAATGCAGGCACTTGTGATTGATTTAAGAGACAACGGCGGCGGTCTGCTGACAGCAGTTGTAGATATGTTGGATTATATGCTTCCAAAAGGCATGATTGTTTATACGGAGGATAAATACGGCGCAAGAGAAGAATACCGCTCTACGGATGATGACGTATTTGAGCTTCCGCTTGCTGTTCTCATCAACGGAAACAGCGCAAGCGCTTCAGAAATTTTTGCGGCAGCAATTCAGGATTACAAGCTTGGAACACTTGTGGGAACTACCAGTTTTGGAAAAGGCATTGTACAGTCAGTATTCCCTCTTTCTGACGGAACGGCAGTAAAGCTTACAGTGTCCAAGTACTATACTCCAAACGGCAGAAGCATTCATGGAACCGGTGTCACTCCGGATATAGAAGTTGATCTTCTTGATGAATTAAAGAAAAAAGTTGTCATTGAACATGACGAGGACAACCAGCTTCAGGCAGCGCTTCAGTATCTGCTGGAAGGGCTGAAAGAATCCAAGTAATGATTTGCAGTAACAGATACGTAAGTGACGGCGGCAGGAAAGCACCTGCCGCTGTTTTTGCTTTATAGGATTGAAGACCAACTTTTTACCTTGCATTTGCTGTAGGAATGTGATAACATATTTCACATACGGACAAGTGTATTTGTTGCACGAACAGTAAAAGAGGTGAGTGACAGTGGATGATGAAAGTTTTTTCATCGTGAAAAAAAGGGCGCTTTCTGAGGTATTGCTCAAAGTAGTGGAAGCGAAGCGTCTGCTTGCTTCTGAAGAGACCATGACAGTGCAGGAAGCAACGGAGCGTGTGGAACTGAGCAGAAGTTCCTTTTACAAATACAAAGACGATATTTCTCCGTTTCATGAAAATACAAGAGGCAGGACATTGACCTTTATGTTGCAGCTGGAGGACAAACCGGGACTTTTATCCGAGGTGCTTGGCACACTCGCAAAAGCAAAGACAAACATCCTGACTATCCATCAGGCAATTCCAACCGGCGGCATTGCCTCCATCACTATCAGTATAGAAGTCCCACCAGAAACCAGTGATATGGAGCTTCTGATGAACCATATCCGCCAGATTTCCGGTGTCCATTACTTGAAAATTCTTGGATTTGAATAAAAAAACAGCAATAACCCAAGCAGTGTACCGGAAGGGGTATTGCGGAACTCAAAAAACAGCAATAGCCCAGACGGTGCACGGCTGAATTTCCGGATACGAAAGTAGGCGGAAATCCAGCGCATAGTCAGGTGTACCGGAAGGGGTATTGCGGAACTCAAATAGGAGGCAGACAATGAAAATAGCAATTTTAGGTTACGGCACCATCGGTTCAGGTGTAGCAGAAGTGTTGGAGACGAACCATGACAATATTGCAAAACGTGCAGGAGAGGAAGTCACGGTAAAATATGTATTGGACTTGCGGGAGTTTCCGGGAACAAAAGTGGAAGAACTTTTGGTACATGACTTTGCTGTGATTGCATCGGATGCGGAAATTGGCTGTATTGTAGAGACGATGGGCGGCGTAGAGCCAGCATATTCTTATGTAAAAGAAGCCCTTCTTCGTGGGAAAAGCGTCTGCACCTCCAATAAAGAACTTGTGGCAGAGCATGGGGCAGAGCTTTTGGAAATTGCTCGCCAGAAAAAGGTGAATTTCCTGTTTGAAGCAAGTGTTGGCGGCGGCATTCCGATTATCCGCCCACTGAACCAGTCACTGACTGCGGATGAAATCATGGAGATTACCGGAATTGTCAACGGTACAACAAACTATATTTTAACAAAGATGAGCAGAGAAGGACAAACCTTTGAAGCCGCGCTTTCTAAGGCTCAGGAACTGGGATATGCAGAACGGAATCCGGAAGCAGATGTGGAAGGTTACGATGCGGGCAGAAAACTTGCGATTTTGGCATCTCTCGCATACGGAATGCAGGTTGACTATGAAGATATTTATATGGAAGGCATCACAAAGCTTACTGATGTGGATTTTCAGTATGCAGAGGCACTGGATGCAGAGATTAAGCTGCTTGTATCCGGCAAGAGAGAGGGGGATTCTTTCTATGCTATGGTTGCCCCAAAGATGATCCGTTCAGATAATCCGCTTTACAGTGTGCAGGATGTTTTTAACGCGATTCTGGTGCGCGGCAATATGCTTGGAGACGTGATGTTCTATGGAAGCGGTGCAGGAAAGCTGCCAACAGCGAGTGCCGTTGTGGCAGATGTTGTAGATGCAGTAAAGCATCAGGGAAAGAATATTATGACAATTTGGAGCAATAAGAAGCTGGCGCTTTCTGACCGGATGGAAGCAGAAAATAATTTTTTCGTCCGTGTACCTAAGACAGAAGAAGCACGCGCAAGAGAGGCGTTTCCTGAGATAACGGAAGTAAAGTTAGCAGATCTTAGGGAAACAGAATTTGCTTTCCTCACTCCGAGACTGAAAGAGAAGGAATTTATCCAAAGGACGCAGGCGTTGACGATATTGAACCGCATCCGAACTGAATTTGCAGAATAGGGCATTGAAGTATTTGTGCCGATATTTAAGACCGTCCGGTAAATCAAGGTACCGGACGGTTTTTCTGTCCATCGTTTTCGTTCAGTTCCTGCAGCCTGTCATTAATTTTCTTTGCTTCGCTGCGGTTAAAGAGATAGAAGCAAAACCAGATTGCCGCAAAGATGCCGCAGGAAAAGAGAAACTGCAGAATGGTATACCAAATTCGCTCCGGATAGAACGGAATCCAGCCTAAGTACAGCGCAGTAGGGTAAAATACGCCCATTCCGACACCAAAGTGTATCAGCACCTTTGCGATTCCAGAAAGCCGTTCCAATTGGTAGACGATGGCTGTCCCACCACAGGCGAGACCCACCAGGACAGAGCCGGCAGCATGCTTTACAAAGTCATCTAGCAGAAATGCAGCAATACTGTCTTTGCTGCATATAACCCATACAGAACACATAAATACAAAACAGGTGCAGCCCCATGAGATGCCGTAGCAGATATATTTTATTGTTAATCTTACCATATATTTCATCTTAACCTCCGTTCCGAGAACGTTTACGTTCGCTGTCTGTTTGTGACGTTTTTGGCGTAAATAGACGGTTGAAAAACCAAAGGTTTTTCAGCTTATCCTTCCATTCCAAGCTTTTCTTTGAATGACTTCCGAAAACTTCTGGAAATATAGTCCTTAATTCCATTCTTCATCATCAATTCCATTGTTCCGTTAAATCCGGCTTTGACATGGTCAATTCGTCTGATATGGACAATTGTGGATTTGGAAACTCTGACAAAACGGCTGCCGAGCAGGTGTTCCAGTTCATACAGAGGTTTATTCAGTATATACCTGCTTCCCTGCTTGTCATAGCAGACGATTTCCCTGCCTTCCGTACGAACTAATTCCAGTTCTTCCGGTTCCATAAAATAAGTTTTTCCTTCCTTTGTCGCTGTAAATGCCAGAACATCGGCATCCTCATGTTCCAATATGGAAATGGCTTCTGTAATGGAAGGTGTCATTTTTTTTATATGAAGAACCGCAGAAGGTTCTTTGCAGCCTGCATTGATATGGCATTCTACTTTCATGTACATTCCCCTTTCAGGATTATTATAACACAAACAGGATTCTTTCTGTGTGCATTTGGCACATGAAATTTGACCTCTTGTACAGCATAGTATGCCGCTTTGCCAGACTCTGTTGCATCTTGCAGGGATGGGAACTATGATAAAACAAAAGTTTTCTTTGAGGGCTTTGGAATGAAAGGGGAGGAAGTCTATGGAGCAGGCAGTTGTGCAGGTAGAAGGATTAAATTTAGCATATGGAACGATAAGGGCAGTTCAGGATGTTTCATTTTCTGTAAAGTCGGGGGAAATTTTAGCTGTTATCGGGCAAAATGGCTCTGGAAAGACTTCAACTGTAGAATGTGTGGAGGGGCTTAGAAAACCAAATCATGGTTCTATTCTGGTATTTGGGAAAAATCCCTTAAAGCATCGTAATGAAGTGTACAAAGAAATGGGAGTTCAGCTACAGGAAACAGAATATCCGCCTAAGATTAAGGTAGAGGAGCAGTGCAGGCTGTTTGCAAGCTTTTATGAACATCCTGCTGACTGGAAACAGCTTCTTGCACAGCTGGGACTTGAGGAGAAGAAAAAGCGTCAGGTCTGCAAGCTGTCTGGAGGAGAAAGACAACGGCTCTCTATTTTGCTGTCTCTTATGGGTCGCCCGAAGCTTTTGGTTTTAGATGAGCTGACGACGGGGCTTGACCCGGAGGCAAGGCAGAATATGTGGATTAGCTTTCGGAACATAAAAGAAAACGGTGTTTCTATCATTATGGTTTCCCATTATCTGGATGAGGTGGAGGCACTGGCTGACAATATTCTTTATTTGGAGCAAGGGAAGCAGCGTTTTTTTGGTTCACAGCAGGGCTTCCGTGACTATGCAAAAGAGCAGATTCCAGAAGGAGAACGGAAAGAAGGGTGTTCACTGGAGCAGCTCTATTTACAGATTGCCCCTAAGACGGCATCCCAGAAATGGAGGTTAGAATGAAGGCATTTTTTATTATTTTTAAGACAGAATTTCTGTTGTTCCTGCGGAACTTTTTCAGCTTCTTTTTTGCTCTTGTATTTCCGGTGCTGATGCTTGTCTTATTTGGCGGAATTTATGGAAATGAGCCAATCTATTCCGGAAAAGGAATGATGGACATCTGCGTTCCGGCATATGCCGTTATGGTTATGGGAGTGACCGGCCTGATGTCTTTCCCATTGACACTGGCAGAATACAAGGAGAAAAAAATTTATAAGAGATTTGATGCTACGCCGGTAGGAAAGAAGCAGATTATAGCAGCACAGACTACGGTTCATGTGATTATGACATTGATTGGAATCGTAATTTTATGTGGTATGGGGAAACTCCTTTATGACATAAAGATTCAAGGAAACGTCGGCCCAATTTGCGTCGGCATACTTCTTTCGACAGCGAGCATGTTCTCTATGGGATTTTTGTTTCCTGTCATTGGGCCGGATTCCAAAGGAACAAGCCTTTTGTGCTATATCTGTTATTTCATTATGCTTTTCTTGTCCGGTGCGACAATACCCGATATGCTGTTCCCTGATACCATGAAAACAGTTGCCGGTTTTTTGCCGATGACCTACGCGGTGGATTTGATGCAGGGGCTGTTTGCCGGAGAGAGTTTCCATATGTATAGGACAGAGTTGCTGGTGCTTGGGTTGTCGGCCATTCTGCTTACTGCTCTTGGAGCGCTTTTGTACAGAAAAAAGGATTGGACGTAAGTAAAGAATCAAGGATTCCATGCATTGAAGTTTCCAGACAGATATGATATGATAATATGGTCAAACGGTCAGATAATGCGAGCTTGCTCGCGGCAGACCGGTCTTTTGGCCTACATATATATGCCTGCAAAGTATACGATTGGTACATAGAGAAGCTCGCAGGTTACGGAAAGGAATGGAATTTCAAATGAAATATATTATAGTGCTTGGGGACGGCATGGCTGACCGTCCGCTAAAGGCGCTTGAAGGCAAAACACCATTGATGGCGGCTAAAACACCTGTAATGGATGATCTTGCAGGAAAAGGAGAAGTCGGGCTTGTCCATACGATACCAGATGGGATGAGTCCGGGCAGCGATACGGCGAATCTGTCGGTACTTGGCTATGATCCGAAACAGTATTATACCGGGCGTTCACCGTTAGAGGCACTAAGCATCGGTGTGGCGTTGAGGGATACGGATGTTGCCATGCGCTGTAATCTTGTGACATTGTCGGAAGAAGAGACAGAGTATGGAAAGAGAACCATATTAGACCATAGTTCGGGTGAAATCAGTACCAAGGAGGCAGAAATACTGCTTTCGTGTGTCAGGGAAGCGTTTCAGGATGAAGAGTATCAGTTTTATGCCGGTACGAGCTACCGGCATCTGGCAGTCTGGAATAATGGAAACATTGTACCTTTTACTCCGCCGCACGATATTTTGGGAAAACAGATAGACGAATATCTTCCAAAGGAGGAAGCCCTGCGCCGGATGATGGAAAAGAGCTATGAACTGCTGAATGAACATCCCATCAATCTGGAGCGTGCAAGGAAAGGTTTGAATAAAGCCAATTCTATCTGGTTCTGGGGTGCGGGGACAAAGCCTTGCTTGGCTTCTTTTGAGCAAAAGACCGGAAAGCGCGGCATAATGATTTCAGCAGTGGATTTGCTGAAAGGAATTGCGGTTGGCGCCGGAATGAAAGTAGCTTTGGTAGAAGGTGCAGATGGCACATTGCATACTAACTATGAGGGAAAAGCGATGGCGGCAGTCCATGCTCTTTTGCAGGATGGATTTGACTTTGCCTATATCCATGTGGAAGCCCCGGATGAAATGGGACATCAGGGCAGCAGTGAGAGGAAAATTCAGGCAATTGAGTATCTGGATTCGCGCGTAGTCCGTGTTGTAAAGGAGCAGATGGATGCTTCTGGCGAACCGTATCGGCTGCTTGTTACTCCGGACCATCCAACCCCAATTGAGCTTCGCACGCATTCTTCTGAACCTGTGCCGTATCTGCTGTATGACAGCAGGCGCCAGTTTCGGAAAATCGGTTTTTATAACGAAGAAGAAGCTGAGATGAGCGGTAATATCATAGAAAAGGGCAGTCAGCTGATAGAAAGACTGTTTGAGATTTGATGAAACAGAGTGAGAAAAGGCAGTCACCTTGTATGGGCGACTGCCTTTTTCTCCTTATAGGACTGAGGACGTTTGAAGCATCATCTTTTTATGGTGTCCTTCGATTGAATATCTTATGCTGTGGTGCCGAAGAGGATTTGCCTTTCATGCCTTGGCTGCCCTTTCCTTTTGGGCTTCCTGCTGGAAATGGGATATTCTTTTTCTGCGCATATGCGTTATCTGATACAAGACTTTTTTTCTTCGCCATAATATAGTAATCTCCTTTCCTAATCCGGAGTGGTTGCTGTCAAGTGACGGTATACACACTCCTTTGAAGCTTCCGGCAGAACTTAAACAGCAGAAAATGCAATCAGTGTTTCTGATGTCATGAATAAAGGTGCAGACATAATCTGCACCTGAAATTCC